>JAFTRX010000036.1 GCA_017462015.1 Lentisphaeria bacterium | reverse complement strand
TATCCCATAAAATCAGCGAAATGCTTGTTTTTCAATTTTTTTCAGCGGAAGAAAATTGGAGTTGGAAAAAGTGATTTTGTCAGATTTTGTTTTGCGAAAAGCAAAACGCGCGTGCGCCATGCGCCGCGCCACCAGTGGAGCTGCGTTCAAAATGGTCTGTCGCGATCGGCGGATGGATCGTGGGCAAGGTTGGGGGTAAATCAAGGCGAAGCTGAAGGAGTGGACTTCCGTCCTCGACTGAAGCTGAGTCCGAAGATTTGCCCCCAAGATTGCCCGCGAGGCGCCGCCGCAGCTCGTTTCTTATAGGACAGCTGTGCAGTTATTCCATAAAAACTGTTCGCGAGGCGCCGCCGTTAACTTTTTTGTCCGGCTATAATTATCATCACTGAGCCGATGACAAAGAGTATGCCCAGAGATTGGAATGCGGAGAAGCGTTCTCCGAAAACAGTGCATCCGATTATTATCGCGGTAACCGGTTCCAGTGCGCCGAAGATGGATGTTGCCGTAGGACCTATATGTTTTACTGCCAGTGCGGTCATTACAAATGACAGCACGCACGGCAGCAGCGCCAATCCCGCAACGCATCCCCACGAAAACATATCCGGCAGTTGCTGTATATCCGCTCCGCCATGCAAAAACGCCAACAGCAGCGGCAATCCGGTAAGCAGAGAGTAAAAGGTCAGCTTTTCTGCCGGAAGTTCCCGTAACGGAGTCTGTTTTATCGCAACGATATACAACGCATACGTCAACGCCGATATCATGGTCAGAATCAATCCCCATGCAGTTATTCTGCCATCTCCGCCGCCTTGTTTCAGCATGATTACTCCCGCAATCGCCGTCGCCAGTCCGCAGATGGTGGTGAATGTGAGCTTTTCATGGAAAAAGGCAAACATCAGCAACGCGGTCATCACCGGATAAACGAACAGCAATGTGGCAACGATCCCGCCGTCCAGATATTGGAAACTGGAAAACATCGTCAGCGCGCTGGTTCCTATAAACACACCCTGCACGCCGAGCCATAACGCTTGAGAACCGTTCAGCTTGAAATTTTGCTTTTTTATCATCATAATGACCGCCAGCAGCAGCGCTCCGATGACAAAACGGTAAAAGAGCATGGTTGGCGGCGTGATGTTTCTGCCCAGCAGCGGTATGGCAAATAATGGACTGGTTCCGTAGGCACTTGCCGCCAGTGCCGCCGCCGTAAAGCCTATGAATTTATTGTTGATTTTCATGGAACGGATGATAAAACGGAAGCCTTGGGCAAAAGACTTCCGTTTATGATGTTTCAATATTGTTCAGTACAACGTCTTGCCGTGGGCGTCTATCGCGATCACCAGAGGAAGCTCTTTCACTTCCAGGCGGTAAATCGCTTCCGGGCCGAAATCATCAAAGGCGACGACTTCTGCGTTGACGATACTTTGGGCAATCAGGGCACCGGCACCGCCGGTGGCGGCAAAGTAGACAGCTCCATACTCCTGCATGGCATCTTTCACCGCCTGATTGCGGTCACCTTTGCCGATCATGCCGCGCAAACGGCACTCTTTTATCAAGCGCGGAGAATAGGCATCCATTCTGCCGCTGGTGGTGGGACCTGCGGAACCGATGACCCGTCCCGGAGGGGCAGGGCAGGGGCCGACAAAGTAGATGATTTGTCCGTCGAGATCAACGGGAAGTTCACGGTTTTCATCCAGCAGAGCGCACAACCGCTTGTGTGCGGCATCGCGCCCGGTCAGGATGGTTCCGGAGAGACAGACGATGTCTCCGGCATTAAGAGAACGGATGTCCGCTTCCGAGAGCGGAGCGGTCAGATGTTTTACTTCGCTCATATTTTCACCTCCGCATGACGTGCCGCATGACAGTTCAAGTTTACTGCAACCGGCAGACTTGCCAGGTGACAGGGGAAATATTCAATGTGGCAGCTCAAACTGGTTACACTTCCGCCCAGTCCCTGAGGGCCAACTCCGGAGGCATTGACTTTTTCCAGGATCTCAGCTTCAAGTTCAGCATAACGCGGATCAGCGGACGGAGTTCCCACCGGGCGCAGCAGCGCTTTTTTGGCAAGATATGCCGCATGCTCCATCGTGCCGCCGATGCCGACTCCGATGACCGTGGGCGGGCAGGGGTTGCCGCCGGCGTTCACCACGCTGTCAACGACAAACTTGACAACGCCGTCTCTGCCTTCGGAGGGTTTGAGCATCTTCAATGCGCTCATATTTTCAGAACCGCCGCCTTTGGGAGCGAGAGTGATTTTGATCTCATCGCCGGGGACACTTTGCAAATGAAGGATGCACGGAGTGTTGGTCGTGGTGTTTTTCCGGTCAAACAGCGGATCGGCAACGATGGATTTGCGCAGATAGAAATCCTTGTATCCCAAACGGGTCCCTTCGTTGAGTGCCTCTTCGATGGTTCCTGAATCCAGTTTGACGTCACTACCCATTTCGACAAAGTAGACAGCAAAACCGGTATCCTGACACAGCGGCATGTTTTCATTTTCCGCGATGGATGCATTTTCCAGATATTGCCGGAAAAACGCTTTCCCCAGATCACTGCTTTCAGTACAACTGCCTTTTTTCAACGCTTCCAGCACGTCCGGCGGCAGCAGACAGGCTGCTTTGCCGCACATGGCGCGCACTTTCTGCACAACATCATCAAACGCTACTACTCTCATGATTACTCCGGGAAGTTACAATAAAATTTGATATAAGCCCGATCCGGTTCCAGATCGTTGAGAAACTCAAGGCGGTATGCATTACTGCCGTCGGCATTGCCGGAAATGTTGAGATAGCAGAAGCTGTAAAACGGCATGTCGCCACTGGCATGGGTGCTGTATACGGCAAGTTTGACTTTGCCTTTGAACTTAAAGTCATTCAAACAGATGACAGGAGATTTTTCTCCGGCAAACAGATTTTGTTTTCCGTCATGTTCAGCGTTGACACCGTTGCGGTCGATCCAGCACAAGGGCTTGAAACTGCCGTCATCGGCGATCACACCCAGCTGGAAGGAGTTGTTGTAAAGGTCAACGGTCATGGAGTCCTCGTAAGGAGTCGGGGAGATCTCCGGAATTTCGATTTGCAAATAGGTTTTCTGCCAGTTTTGCGGTTCTTCGCGGAGCTTCTTCTGCTCTGCAACGCGGGCGAGATACTTTTTGCCCGATTCGGATAACGCCGGTTCCTGAGCGAGATAATCATGCATGACTGTTGCCGCATCCAGCTGCGGAGCAGTGAACAATATTCCGCAGACACCATATGGGGCAAGGGTGAGTTTTTCCGGAAGGATGGCGCTGGATTCCGCTTCGTTGTTCAACAGGATGTTGACATTGTATCCGGCAATATCCATATTCGCCCGGGCAAAATTGATGGTCGTATCGACATCTCTGGTCTCATTTTTGAAGTTGGAGAAGATCGCCAGAGCCAGATTTCCGCTGTTGCTGATAAAGATGCAGTGACCGTCATCTTTGTTTTTGGCAAAGACATCGCTGCTGTTGTAATCATTGACGATGCGGATGTTGCGTTCATTGCGGATGATGCTCCACAGCTTCCATATCGGAATAAAGCTCTGGTCATTGATTCCCGGCACCCGGGGGTGTACCAGACTGCTGGTGAGAAATTGTTCACCCAGATTGTTGTGCGGATATTGACCGCTGACGGCGATGTAGGGAACGATTTCCGGAGATGCGTATTCGGGGAACGCCGCACTCCACAACGTGCCGACACCCTGGACGGACATGCTGAAATAATCATATTCCCGGCGGCCGCGGATAAGCAGTCCGCGTTCACCTTCTCCAGAGACATAACCGCTCATAAAGCCCATGGAAACCGCACTGAACGACGGACCTGTGTGCGAGTAAAACACGCCGTCGGGACCAACTTGCTGACGGAGTCGGCGCATGATATGATAATATTTGTGGAACGGAATTCTGCCGCCGCAATAGTGTTCCGACGGCGGCAGGCTGTGCCCGTAGGGGCTGCCGTAATCCATGTACAAGCCGTCGAAGTTGTATTTGAGCAGATGCTTGAACCAGGAGGCGTTGCGAATGGCGATGGATTCTTCCCAGCCGCGCATGTAGACGGCAAGGCGGATGTTTGCCGCATGAAGGGCATCCCGGAGTTTTTCAAATGCTTCCGGATCAAAGGGAACGCCGTCATTCTGGGTGTCCATACGCCAGTTTTCGTGCATGATGAAGACATCGCATTTGGAGGCAATGACTGCGGCGATGGTCTCATTCGACGGATAACGCTCATAGTTGTCAAAATAATGATACATCCGCATCGGCGGCTGAACCCGTTCGGTGATAGCCGGTTTGATTGCCCAGCCCCACTGGTTGCGCACCTGATTGATGATGGGACGGGCGAAGGGGCCTTTCTGCATCTTCCAGGAAAGCTCCGGAGAAAGTCCGTTCCAGCGGATGGAGCTTACGCCGTCTTCACGCTTGTTGGAGAGGGTGCTGTGCCCTTCCATAAAGAGTTCCAGATAAAGTTGCGGAGCAAATTCTCTTGTCAGATTGAAGTTCGCCATCGGCAGCAGAGCCCGGAAATCCCGGTCGCTTCCCGGTTCGATGAAACGCTCGGTCTGGGCGGTGATCAAAGTTCCGTCCACCACCGCCGGACGTTCGCGGAAGCTCCAGCGCAAATCGTCGAAGCTGGAAAAGTCCGGTTTGGCTTTGAGTTCAAAGCGGGTGATGTTGGCACCGTGAATGTCGCGCACAAAGAATATCATATTGGTGAAGGCGACACCGTCGTTGTAAAATTCGTGACACAAAGTGAGCAGATATTCCGGATACTCTTTTCCGGTCTGGTCTTTGAAGGTCACATTGATAAAATCCACATGGGTGGCGCCATCTTCGTCATCGGTGTAGATGCGGAGATTTTTCTCAGAAGCAAACGGGCGCAAAACAGCACCGGTATCCAGTTCAGCTTCCAGAATCCAGTCGTTGTTCCGGAAAAAAACAGTTTCTCTGCCGTCGCCTTCGGTGGCGCTTACGAATCCAGGAAGTCCGCCGCATTCAGCTGGAAATCCTACGGTGATTTTACCGCATCTGATTTCAGTTAACATAGACACTTCTCCTTCGATATATTATGAAATTTTATTTGATACTCAAACACAACAGCGCTGCCGTGCCGCAGCTCAGGGCAAAAAGTTTATAAACGGTGAGCTTTTCTTTCAAAAATATTGCACTTAAAATGAAAGTGACCACAAAACTCATCTGCATGATCGGCAGTACGATACTGGCATTACCCAGACGGACTGAGTGCGCCATGAAAAATACGATACCGAAAACGAATAAGCCGGACAAGATACCGTAACCGATCACTTTCTTGTTCAGAGAGCCGAGTTCCGGAACACACTTTTCGCGGATGAAATAATAGATCGGCCCGCCGATTATCCAGCAGAGAGCGTTTATCAGATTCACGCCGTTTGCCGAAGCACCCAGGTTGAAGCCGTATTTGTAAGAGAGTCCCATCCCGGCGCGGAGAATCGCGGCGGTGATGACCAGTATCAATCCGAGTTTTGCATCACGGGGAGAAGTTCCGGAGTTGTTTTTTGATCCCGGAAGGAAGAACAATACTGCGGCAAAGGCGGCAGCGATACCGATGCATTGAAGAAGTGAATTTTTTTCACCGAAGATGATCCATGCTCCCGGAACTACCAGAGCCAGATTGAGCCGGTAAATAGTGGAACATAATCCGGCGCTCTGTTTGCCCATGGCTTCGATCAGCAGTAAATTGCCGATAACAGAAAAGAGTCCGGAGATAAATCCCCAGAGAATGGTGGTGTTCCAGCTTGTTCCCCGCAAGTCGGGCAGACAAAGCGACGCTGCCGCCCACGCCGCTCCGATGACGAAAACAAACAGTCCCCGGGAACGCGGTTTGCGGGCGAAGAGTTTGAAAACAAAATCGTTCATCGCTGAACAGAATATACAACAGAACGCAAAAACGATTGCCATAAAGATTTTTTCTCCCTGTGCATGTGAAAAATACTTTGGTTTAATATAGCATTGAGGCAGAAAAAAGCAATGTTACAAGCGAAGTTTATTCTGCATTTTTACGAGCAGTCTCGATACATATTCCAATATGACGATATCCGGTGACAGTTGTTCGATTTGCGACAGGGAGACTTTATGGGTCCACAGATAGTGGACTTCGGCAAAATGGTAAGAGAGATACGGCAACATATTGATGGTGAAGCTGTCGCGGTAAATCAGCACTTTCCGCCGGTCCGGAGCTGCCGGATTTCGGGTGCGCAAATATCCGTGGGAAACTTCTTCAACTTTGCCGGTGAAGCTAGGGACAAGGGGAAAACATTCCGGGTGTCTTTTGAATACTGCACGGTGAAGCAGCTGGTTTTTCATATCATCCGGTTCATAATGCCCCCTGCGGGAGTATATCCGGAATTTTCCGGCTTCCGGCAACGGTGTGCTGCCCCGGGTGAAATGTGATATGATCTCACGCGCACCGAGATATCCTCCCACTCTGCTCCAATGGGTATCCGCCCGGTAAAACAGTTTGTCACTGAAACGCTTGTTTGCCAGAAGTGTTTCTTTCAGGAACAGGCGTGGTACGGGGGAGCGGGCGTTGTCCAGATGGCGGCGGAATTTTTCTGCCGGAGCTGACGGTGACTCCAGGGTGCGGCGGCGCTCCGGCAGGTATTCCGGGTAGATCTGTATTTTGTCAGGTGCTACTGCCCACAGAAATTTGATGTTCTTCCGGGCGAGTTCCTGATGGAGCTTTTCCAGAAAACGGCGGTTTTTCTCCATTTTGTAATAGGGCAGATGGAGTTTTCCGGTGTACTGCAAATAGGTATTCTCCTGTGAGCGCGGTGTATAGAAACAAAAACCGTTTTTTCCGGCAATCGCATTGCCGAGCGTGAAGGTGAATAACCCCCTTTGGATCTGCTCGCAATACTTGAGCAGTTGACTGCGGAACGGGATGCGGTCATTGTAAAACTCTTCAAATTCAGAGGCGAACTTCCGGTATTTGAATGTGCGGGGGAAGGGGGCGGGATTGCGGTTTTCTGCGGTGGTGTCACTTTCACTCCTGACCAGATGCTGAAGCAGCTGCGGCAACAGCAGCAGGGCAAAAAATATCAGCGTAACGGCAATGGTTTTTCGTTTTTCGCTCATGGTCAGAACCTGAAGTAGATAAATGGGTTGTATGTGTTCCCCGCCAACAGCAGCAGCGAGACGCCGAGCAGAGCGGCTTGCAATGGGTAATCGTACCACTTTACCCGGGTCCGGGATGCTTCATCCTTGAATATTTTCAGCATCGGTACCGGAGCAGATAACAGTATGGCTGTCAGGATAAGCACCGCCAGCGGATTGGTGAGGAAATCGCCGATTTTCAGAGCCGGATTGTTGTTGAACGCGAACATCGCACGGCAGTAGTTTAACGCTTCCGGCAACGTCTCCGCCCGGAAGAATACCCAGCCAATCATTACTGCCAGCAGGGTGTATATCCTTGCCAGATACCTGTGGTTTGACAAAAATGTTTTCAATTTCCAGCGTTCCAGTATCAGCAGTACCCCATAGTAAAGTCCCCAGACAATGAAATTCAACCCCGCACCGTGCCAGATGCCGGTTGCGGCAAAGACTGCCATGATGTTGAAATATGTCCGCTTTTCGCTGATCCGGCTTCCGCCGAGAGGGATGTACAAGTATTCTTTGAACCACGAGGATAACGAGATGTGCCACCGCCGCCAGAACTCCTGTATGCTCCGGGAGGCGTAGGGCAGATCGAAGTTCTCTTTGAATTGAAAGCCCAACATTCTGCCGATACCGATCGCCATGTCTGAATATCCGGAAAAGTCAAAATATATCTGCAGCGAATAGGCAACTGTCCCCAGCCATGCTGTTTTGCAATCCAACACGTTTCCCGGAATGAGAAAGATGTCATCGGCAAGATATGCCATTTGATTGGCAATGAGAACTTTTTTTCCCAAACCGTAAATAAATCGCCTGATACCGAAAGCATAATCTTCCCAGCCGGAGCGGCGTTCTTTCAATGCACAGGCGATGTCGTGATATTTTACGATAGGACCTGCCACCAGTTGCGGAAAGAGCATTATGTAAAGAGACAAGTCGAAAAAGTTTTCCTGCGGTTCGTTTTCCTTTCTGAATGTATCAAGCAGATAAGATATGATTTGAAAGGTGAAGAAGGATATTCCCAGCGGCAGTGCCACCTCTGGATATTTGAATGGAAAATCGAATATGCTGTCCAAAAATTGCAAAAATGGTGAAGTATACTTGAAAAATACCAATACTCCGAGATTGAACACCAATCCTGCAATCAGAGCCTGTCTGCGGATCTTTTCCTTTTGTTTGAAACCCAATCCGTATCTGGCGATGAGATAATTGAACAGCAGTGACACCAGAAGCAGAAAGATGTTTTCCGGTTCACCCCAGGCGTAGAAAAGCAGACTCGCGGCGAGCAGAAAAATGTTTTTCCACCTTATTTTCCGCAACAGCGTGTCGATTATCAGCACCCCCGGCAGGAAGATCTGTAAAAAAATGAATGATGTGAAGAGCATTTTACTTTTGATTTCCAGAAAAAATTTCGCTTCTATAATGTAATGCAGTTGGCATGGAAATACAAATCATTTGCGGATTATGCTGTATGCCTTGATGCGGACGATCTTCCATTTGCCGGCGTTTTTTGCACATTCAAGTTCGAGGTTGCGCGCTTCGCGGAAGCTGCCGCCCCGGGAGGAGGAGCCGCTGAAAAGGGCGTTGCCGGAAACGGTGGCACTTTCGCCGTTCACGGTTATCGTGTCGATGGAAATATCCAGCTGGGTTGAAGTACAGCTTTTTTTCATCGCCAGCATGAGTTGACCGAGCTCTTTTACCTTCATAGTGCGCTTCATTGCCGGATGGTCGGAGATGATCTCCACCTCTTTGGCAAAGACCCGCTCCGGAGTTGCGGCATCAAGCAGCGCCAGAGCATTGGAACGTCCCTGCCGTTTGGCACTCATATCCTCCAGTTCAGTGACCAGTTCGCGGAGCAATCTTTTGTCCCGGTCGCGGAAATAAAACCACGCTCCGGTTGCAGTTGCGGCAAACACTGCCAGCAACAGGAGCACTACGATCTTTTTTGCAGTTGTCTTTTTCAAAATAATGGTTTTCCAGTTATGCGTTTCAGTTGTATCTGTCCGAAAATATGTTCGTTGATGTGCTGACTGCGGTTGTCGCCGACGACATAACAGTTCCCGGCGGCAACGGTGCGCGGCTTCAAGTTCCAGTTGGACATGTAACGGACGTAAGGTTCATCGACTTTTTTGCCGTTGATCAGAAGTGTTCCATTGCGGAACTCCACGGTATCTCCTTCCAGCGCAACTATTCTTTTGAGCAGATAGACTCTTGGCGCATAGTTGATTATCACGATGTCCCCGCGTTCCGGGCGGCTGAACCAATAGCTCCACCGCTTGCAGAAGGTCAATCCGTGGTCATCGTAGGTCGGCATCATGCTCTCTCCGTCAATGACGCATGGCATGAGAAACACTCCGAATACCAACAGCGACACCGCCGCCACAATCAGCATCCGGAGAAAAAATCCCATTTTGAGCTGGGGAAAGAAAAATTCAATTACCTTACCCTGTTCCGTATCATCATCGGAACGGTGCGCGGCAACGATTTTTGACCACCACTTGAACATAGTCTGCTCTGTTTTTGCTCGTTAAAGGATAAGATTTTACCCCTGTTCGGCAGCGGCAGCGGCGGCTTTGGCTTTTTCTTCAGCTTCCAGCATCGGCAGGAAGCGGCCCTTGTCGCTGGCCTTCATGTAAGCCTCGTCTGCCGAGATGTGACCGGCTTCGTACTCTTTCTGGATGGAGTTGTCCATGGAACGCATTCCCCGTCCGGCGTTGGCATCGATGATGGTACGGATGTTGGAGATCTGACCTTCGCGGATGGTGTTGGGCAGAGCTTCCGCCCAGAGCAAAACTTCGTGGACTGCCACGCGGCCGCCGCCGAGTTTGCGGCAGAGCAGCTGGGAGACGATGGCTTTCAGTGATTCGGCAAGCATGGTGCGGATCTGCGCCTGCTCATCCGACGGGAAAGCGTCGATGATACGGTCGATGGTTTTAGGAGCGTTGTTGGTGTGCAAGGTGGCGAAAACCAACATTCCCATCGCGGCGCATGTGAGCCCCAGCCGGATGGTTTCGTTGTCACGCATTTCTCCGATAAGCACGATGTCCGGGTCGGAACGCATTGCACCGCGCAGCGCCAGCGGGAATGATTGACTGTGGATACCCACTTCCCGGTGGACGATGGTACAGTATTTGTTCTGGTGGACGAATTCGATCGGGTCTTCGATGGTGATGATATGCTTGCTGTAATTTTCGTTGATGTAGTCCAGCATGGCGGCGAGGGTGGTTGATTTACCCGAACCGGTAGGACCTGTGACCAGTACCAGGCCGGATTTGTAAGCGCAGATCTCCTTGAGAACTTCCGGGAGCTTCAGCTCTTCCAGAGTCAAAATCTTGCTGGGTATCTGACGCAGAACGCACGCCATACCGTGATAGTTGTAGAAGAAGTTACAGCGGAAACGGGCAAGACCGGGGATTTCATGGGCAAAGTCCAGGTCATGGGTTTTCATGAATTGAGTCCAGCGTTTTGCCGGGAGACAGATTTCGCACATCAGCTCTTCCATAAACTCCGGCGTGATAATGTTGTCATCCAGCGGCACAATGTTACCGTGGATACGCGCTTTGGCGGGGAAGTTGATGGACAAGTGCAAGTCGGAGCCGCCCATGCTGAGCATCTGGCGGAGATATCCATTGATAATCGGTTCCTGTTCCTGAGACATGATGTATATTCCTTAAAAGTAATTTTCTCAACCCTGCTGCGCTGCCGCTTCACGCTGCGCCCAGATGGCATTCAACTGCGAAATGATGACCGGGTCGGTCATCTCCGAAAGCGCAGCTTCCCGCGAGATGAGGTTTGCTTCGTATTTCGCGAGGATGCACTGGTCAAAGGTACACATACCCTGCTTGGTGGCAGTGACCATGGTGGACTTCAGACGGAACGTTCTGCCTTCATTGATGATATTGGCAACAGACATGCTGTTGAGCATTATTTCATAGATGAGGACGATGCCGCCGAAACCATTGTCTACCAGCTTCTGGCAGATGACACCGCGCAGAGAACCGGCGGTCATGGCGCGGATCTGCGGCTGCTGGGTCGGAGGGAATACATCGAGCAGACGGTTCAATGTATTGGGGGCATCACTGGTGTGGAGAGTACCGATGACCAAGTGTCCGGTTTCGGATGCGGTGATGGCGTTTTCGATAGTTTCGAGGTCGTGCATTTCACCGATAACGATGATATCCGGGTCTTCGCGGAGGGCGGCTTTAAGCGCATTCCGGTAGGAGATGGTGTGTTTGCCGACTTCGCGCTGGGAGACCTGACAGTTGTTGGACAACTGGAGGATTTCGATGGGGTCTTCCACCGAGATGATGTGATCCTGACGCTTTTCGTTGATGATGTCGGTCATCGCGGCAAGAGTGGTGGTCTTACCGGAGCCGATGGGACCGGTGACCAGTACCAGACCGTTGTTGTAGTCCAATAAGCGGCGGATGTAAACGGCATCTTTGGGAAGGAATCCCAGCTCTTCAAGGGTGCAGATGTGATCGGGAACCAGACGGTAACTTCCGGCGATACCGCCTTTTTGTTCCATCAGGCAGAGACGGAAACGGTCACGTCCGATCTCCAGAGCCAGACTCAAATCCTGGATTTGGAGAAACTGTTTTTTCCGTTCCGGTGAGAGCAGGGACATATTGAGTTTGAATGCATCATCTTCGGTCAAAACGTAGCTGTCGAGCCGTTCCACCTGCCGCTGACGGCGGACAAATGCCGGAGCACCTGCGGAGATGTGCAAGTCACTGCATCCCAGATGGCGCAGACATCCCAGCAGATAAATCATCCGTTCAGCAGCTTCGTCTTCGGAAAGGTATTCCGTGTCACTCAAACTGGGAAGATCTTCGTAACCGTTGATGGCTGAAAAGTCGAATTCCGGAACGTCAAAGTAGAGAGCTTCGTCGTTGATGATTCCGGGGGCCTCTTTGCCGGAGGAGCCGGAGTCGGAAGGTTCATCCTTTTTTTTGACGGAATCCCAGTCCGGCAGTTCGCCGCTTGCAGCCTGATCGAAAGCGTAATCGACCAGTTGCTGAACCTGTTCGATCAATTCGCGTTCCTGACTCTGGTCGGTATTTTCGCAAAGTTTACTGAGCACACCTTCTGCAAATTCAGTGAGGTCGTTGGTGAATCCCAGCTGTTTGTGTAATTTTTGCAGTTCCTCGACATCCATGGCTTCGTTTAACGCCAGTACGTAAGCGAGCCATTGGATTTCCAATGGTGTTTCCGGTCTCATCAGAACTTCCTTTCTGTAATGTTTTGCAGAGTACGATAAATGGCACTTTTCACTTACAATACATCACAAACTCCGGCAATTCAAATGCTGCACTGTAAAAAAGTGTGAAAAATACATGGCTGTTTCATAAAAGACTACCTGCTTCTCCAAAAAATCTCCCTGCGGCGGCGGGAGAGCCGCGCCGCCGATCGCGAACAGACTGTTTCGGGTGCAACTCCACTGGTGGCGCGGCGCATAGCGCACGCGGGGTTTGCTTGTGCAAAACACTCAAAGTTTGTTCTTGGGATAAAAAATATAACATCTTCACGCGCCGCCGGTCGTCTTTTTACAAAACGGCTGTTGATATGCGGTTGACAAAAACATAAAATCGTGCTATATTAATGAATTACTTTAAAGTTCAGTCAACCTTATAACATTTTTCAGAAAGAAGGAAGAAAAAATGAAGATCCTGGTCATCAATGCCGGAAGCAGTTCGATGAAGTTTACGCTTTATTCGATGGAAAACGAAGCCGTTCTTGCCAAGGGTGTCTTTGAACGCCTCGGAACCATCGGTCCCAATCTTATTTTCAAACGCCCCGATGGTTTCAAGTTTGAGCAGGAGATCCCGGTGAAAGATCACGTCGGTGCTTTTGAAGAGATTTGCAAAAAGCTGGTCGACCCGGAAATCGGTGTCATCAAATCCCTTTCTGAAATCAGCGCCATTGGTCACCGCGTTCTCCACGGCGGCGAAAAGATCACCGCTCCCGTGCTGGTCGATGAAAATGTCAAAGCTATCATCCGCGAATGTTTCCCCCTCGGACCGCTCCACAACCCCGCCAACCTCGCCGGTATCGAAGCTTGCGAAAAGGCGATGCCCGGAGTTCCCAACGTCGGTGTCTTTGATACCCAGTTCCACCAGACCATGCCCAAGGAAGCGTACCTCTACGCCATTCCTTACGAATACTATGAAAAATACGGCATCCGTAAATACGGTTTCCACGGCACCAGCCATCACTATGTGACCCTTGCCACTGCCAAGTTCCTCAATCAGGATGTGGAAAAGACCGACATCATCACCTGCCACCTCGGCAACGGCTGCTCCATGGCGGCGATCAAGGGCGGTAAAGTTGTCGATACCACCATGGGCTTGACCCCGCTTGAAGGTCTGATGATGGGAACCCGCTCCGGCGACATCGATCCGGCGGCGGTCATCCGCATGGTCGACCTCGGCTCCACTCCCGCCGAAGTTGACAACATCCTCAACAAGAAGTCCGGTCTGTTCGGTGTCGGCGGTATCGGTACCGGTGATATGCGCGACATGCTTGCCGCCGCTGATTCCGGCAATGAACGCGCTCAGCTGGCTGTGAAGATGTTTGTCCGCAGAATCGTCAAATACATCGGTTCCTACTTCATGGTCGCCGGTAATGTTCAGGCGGTGGTCTTCACCGGCGGTATCGGCGAATTCTCTCATGAGATCCGCAAGATGGTCGTCGATCAGCTCGCGCCGCTGGGCATCTACCTCGATGCCGCTGCCAACGATACCTTCCGCGGCAAAGCCGGTGTCATCTCCACTGCTGACAGCAAGATCAAAGCAATCGTCATGCCCACCGATGAAGAGCTGATGATCGCCAAAACCACCCAGAAGATCGTCAACGCCTGAAAAATTCAAAACATTAACATAGAGGAAAGTTATCATGTCTGCTATTGATAAATTTGTCGAACGCGCACGTTCCGTCTCCCGCACCATCGTCCTGCCCGAAGGTCAGGATCCCCGCGTTATCATCGCCGCCAACAAGGCGATTGCGGAAAAGGTCGCCGGCCGTATCATCGTTCTCGGTACTGAAGCTGAAATCGCCGCCGCCTGTGCGGAAGCCAAAGTTACCGAACGCAACTTTGAAACTCTGGATTATCTCGCCAGCGCTGAACTGCAGAAGTTCGCCGACGAAATGTATGAAATGCGCAAAGCCAAAGGCGTTACCCCGGAAAAAGCGCTCAAGATGGTCTCCAACCGCATCTACTTCGGCGCGATGATGTGCCGCAACAAGATGGCTGACGGTCTGGTCGCCGGAAGCATCGCTTCCACCGCCGACATGCTCCGCGCCGCGTTCCACTGCATCGGAACCGCGCCCGGAATCAAGAGTGCCAGCAGCTGCTTTGTTATGGACCTTGCCACTCCCAGCCCCGCCGGAGATGATGTTCTGCTCTTCGCGGACTGCGGCGTGAATCCCAATCCCGATGCCAACCAGCTGGTCGACATCGCCATGGCGACTGCCACCACCTACCGCGCGCTTATCGGCAAGCAGCCGAAGGTCGCGTTCCTTTCCTTTTCCACCCACGGCAGTGCCGAAAACGAGATCCTGGTCAAAGTTACCGAAGCTGCCAAAATGTTTGCGGACAAGGTTGCCGCTGAAAAGCTGGACATCCTCTGTGACGGCGAACTTCAGGCTGATGCCGCGATCGTTCCCTCTGTTGCCAAAGCCAAAGCTCCGGACAGCCCGCTTGCCGGCAGCGCCAATATCCTGATCTTCCCCGACCTCAACGCCGGAAACATCGCTTACAAGCTGGTTCAGCGTCTCGGTCATGCGCAGGCGTACGGTCCGGTGCTTCAGGGTCTTGCCAAGCCGTTGAACGACCTGTCCCGCGGCTGCAGCCCCGAAGATATCTACGGTGAAATCGTCATCACGGTCTGCCAGACTCTCTGAGTCGCGTTGAAGCGTGAAATACAACTCTCCATACCGGAATATTTCCGGTGTGGAGTGTACTTTATAAGTAGGACAAATATCGATGGGACGGCATAAAGTTCTGAATACCCCGGCGATCCGCAGGATGCCGACATATTTGCACAAGCTGATGGAGATGCATGCAGCCGGAGAGGAGTACGCATCCACCAGCAAGCTTGCCGAATATATCCGGTTGGAACCGATTGTTGTCCGCAAAGATTTTGAATTGACCGGAATCAAAGGTTTTCCCGGAGTCGGATATAATACCGCAGAGCTTATTGATGCCATCCGGCGTTATCTGGGGTGGGATATTCTGCACCGGGCGTGTTTGATCGGTGCCGGATCGCTCGGTGGAGCGCTGCTCGGGTTTCAGGATTTTGCTGAATACGGAATGCAGATCACCGGCGTTTTCGACTCCGATCCGGAGAAGATAGGCAAACTGCTCCACGGTCATAAAGTCTGCGGGATCGATGAACTGGAAACGCGGATAGCGAATGATCCGCCGGAACTGGCGATAATCTGTGTTTCCGCCGCTAACGCGCAGGAGGTCGTTGACCGGCTGATCGCGTGTGGAGTGCAGGCGTTCTGGAGCTTTGCCAATATCTGTTTGCAAGTGCCGCCGCATGTGGTCGTTCAGCGGGAGGTGATTGCCGGAGGATATGCACTGCTGTCGATGAAACGCAAACAGCATTTGCCTAAATAAAAAAGTTTTTGCGGTAAATGATTTGCAATCCGTGTATCTTTGTGCTATTTTTATAAAGTGTCTTTAAAACTGAACAACAGGAGGTATATTATGGCGTATACAGTTGATACCCTGATGGATGCTCTCGAAGAGAACATGATGAAGAGCGAGGATGCGCTCAATAACAATTTTGCGGCTATCCGTACCGGCAAAGCCAGCCCGGCTCTGGTGGAAAATATCACCTTTGAATACTACGGCGCCCAGACCCGTATCCGGGATGCTGCCAACATTACCACTCCGGAACCCCGCTTGCTGGTCATCCAGCCGTGGGATGCCAGCGCGGTCAAAAACATTGAAAAAGCGCTGCTCTCGTCCAATGTCGGCATCACTCCGATGAGCGATGGTAAAACTTTGAAGCTTCCGATTCCGGAATTGAGCAAAGAGCGCCGCGCTGCGTTGGCAAAACAGGCAAAAGCCGGTGCCGAAGAGGCGAAGGTCGCTCTGCGTAACATCCGCCGCGATGGTAACGATGCGGTGAAAAAATTTGAAAAAGATGGTGAGATCACCGAAGATGAGCGCAAAAAAATGCTGGATGACATCCAGAAGTTGACCGACAGCTACATCGCCAAGGTCGATGCCGTGCTCGCGGAAAAAGAGAAAGAGTTGATGACGGTCTGATGAGCCGGTCAGCTTCAGTAAAAGAGCAAAACAGAACCGCTGAAACCAGCGGTTCTGTTTCATTTTTTCCGGGACAGGATGCCGGGGAGCGGCGATTCCGGAAAATGTTGTTTTTCATCTCCATCGGAGCGCTGCTGCTCCGGGGGATCGCCGCTTTTGAAATGGCGTGTGCCGGAAACGGCATGAACAACGTTCTTACTCCGCAGACGACCAGCGATCTTGCCACTTATATGCGGCTGGGGCAGGAGATCGCCTCCGGAAAACTGCCGGAGGTGTTCTATTATCAGCCATTTTATTATGCGGTATTTCTGCCGGTTTTGCGATGGGTGTCCGGGCCGCTTTACATGGTGGTGGTGATCGCGGTACAGGCGTTGTTGAGTGCTGCGACATGTTATCTTGCCGGGATGTGCGGAGAAAAGATATTTTCCCGGCGCGCCGGAGTGATAGCATGCTTTTGTTGTGCTGTATCATCGCCGCTGATTCTTTATGTGCCGTATCATCAGAATGAGACTTTGCACACCTATTTGTTGACATTGTTGTGTTTTCTTACTTTGCGGGCGATCGAAAAGAACCGCATTCGGGATTGGTGTTTTACCGGACTTACTGCCGGTGTTGCCATATTGAACCGCGGCAATATCGCGCTGTTTTTGCCGCTGCTTCTGGCAGTGTGCGTGGTGCTGGAACGGAAAGCGGGAGCTTCATGGAAGCGGGTGATCGTCAAGGCGGGAGTGATATTAGGGTGTTCCATTGCGGTACAGCTTCCGTTTATAATTTACAATTCAGTTGCATTGAAGCGTTTCAGCGGGCCGAGTACAGCGGCGAATGCGGTTCTGGCGCTGGGCAACACGGTGGAAGCACCTGCGGGGGGCAGAGATCCGGGATTGGCTGCCGGAGCGATGTATTATCCGGAAGCGTACCGTCGGACGATGAATCTGACGTTGGGCAGATATGGAAAATCGGTGCCGGAACAGATGTGGAAATTTTTCTGCGATGAACCGCTGGCGTTTCTGGAACTGCAGTTCCGCAAAGCGTTGTTGTTTTGGGATGGACGGGAGATACCGAACAATGTGTCACTCTACCACGATGGCGGAACATCGTTTGTTTTGAGCTGGCTGCTTATCGGCAGATCGACGGTGCTGTTGACACTGGGCTTGGGGGGATTGTTCTGGTTCCTGCCGGAGATAAAGCGGCGCCGGTGTTTGAAGCTGATAACTGGGTACGGTTTTGTCTTTTTCTTCTGGGTGGCAGTGACGGTGTTTTACATGCTGTCGCGCTTCCGGGCGCCGGTGCTGCCGGTGATATTTGTCTTTGCCGGGGGATTTGTCGATGATGTGTGGCGGAAAGGCAGGGAACTCGTCGCCGAAAAGCGGCGGATATTCCGGGGAAAAGTGTTGTTGACAACGTTGTTCGCGTTTGGTTTTGTCTTCAGTTTTTACGACGGATACCGGATCTATTTTGAAGCCGGAATAAACCGCTTCCTGCGTCCGGAGGGGATATGGCTTGACCTGGGGGGGGCTGATATACATGTGTTTGACCATGGACCATCACCTTTTGGCGGCTGGACTCCCAAGAGTGCCAAACCGGGGATGGTCATGGAGAAAAAGTTTGCCCGGTGCGGGTTTGAGTCCGGGATGTTATATTTCTGTGTCAGCAATACAGAAGCCGCCAGGTTGGAGTTGTCGGTCAACGGTTATCCGCGTGAGTTGGAGCTGCCGCCGCTGCAGCCGGGAAAGGGACCGCGCAAAAATACCGGCCTTCCGGTGACGCTTGTTGATGGGGGCGTGCGGGTTGAAGTTTTGAGTTGTCAGGGTGACGTTGATTTCTTTCTCGATACGCAGCGGGATTACGGCAGAAGTGCATTGAATGGAGAAATGATTTCCGGAGAATGGGTCTTCCGCTTCGGAAAAATCCGTTGAAAATTCCGGAGAAACGTTTACATTGATTTCTTCCATAGAGGAGAAGACGGGGACGCAGTGATGCCCCGTCGTAATTTTATGAGGAGAATGGTTATGAAAACGTTGCTGTTTTGCCGGAGATGCCGGAATTTTTTACGGTCGCTTCCGGGAAGGTATGTGGGGAAGTGTGCGGTGGTGCTGTGTACTGCGCTGTCAGTATGCGGAGCTGACGCGGAGCCGGGTGTGCGTAAAATCCGTTTGATACAGGATGATGCGCAGGATTATATGGTATCCAAACTCTATCCGTTGAAATATACGCAGGCAAACGATCTTATCCCGTTCGTCAGCGGAATGGTTCTGCGTTATAACGCCAACTCATCGGTAAACAGTATTGAATACGGCAATAATCAGCAGTATTTGTCTGTAACATGTCCGGTGAAGATGATGCCCTACGTGGATGACTTTGTCGCCAAAGCCGACCGGGACATCAAAGTTGACGGCAGAGTACCGGGGGATATCATCCGGGGTACGGGAATCACGCGGGCAGTGTACCGTCCGCGTTACCGTTCCGGTCAGGTGTTGCTGAATGTTCTGGTAAATTCCGTTATCGGTTCCGGGCCGTGGGATTCACTTTATGCCTGGGATGCCAACAGCAACCAGATTTATTGGAAAGATAACAGCTCATACAGCAGTTATGTGTTTCAATTTCTCGGATACATTGACCGTCCGGCGCCGCAAATTGTACTGGAATTCAAGATTTATGAAGTGCGTGAAAGCACGATGCGCGATCTCGGTATTGAATATCTGGCGTGGAAAAACGGTCCCGGAATGAATTTGTTCCAGACCGCGTTCAATGCATTCGGAATAAGTTCTGCCGGAAGCATGGCTCTGCAGGCGATGTCCGGACCGGTCGGCGGATTTTTCTTCGCGCCGCAGTTTGATGCCAGTTCCATCCGGATGCTCCAGCAAAAGGGACATGCCAAAATCTCCGGCAGGGCGATGTTGACCGTTTCCAACTCCAATACGGCAAGTTATGAAATATTTTTCAATCCGCAGCAGCAGAATATAGTCAAAGGCGACAATGATTACATGAGTGTGGACAGCAGTTCGCTGTTTGCCAGTAATTTGAATCAGCTTTATGCCAAAATCACCGCTCCGGTAGTAAATATCCATTACGGCGGTTCCCAGCCCGGATATCCGGCAAGTGAAGCCTTTGAAGTGCAGAATTATCATCCGGGAGATTACCGCAAGTATCCCGGAACGCTGAATTTCTCCTATTCTCTGCAAAGTGCCAATGTCGTCGAACGCAACAACCTCGGCGCTGAACTTATCGAAAGCAGTGAAATCTCCGGAACCGTGCTGGTTCCGCTGAATCAGGAGACCTTTCTCGGTCAATGGAAAAAGGATACTGTCGTAGAACAGGTCATCGGGATACCGTTTTTGAGTAAAATCCCCTGGCTGCGTTATTTGTTCAGCACCGTTACCACCCATAAAGAGACGATAAATGTCTGTGTTTCAGTTACAGCGACATTGTTGAACACTGCTCAGCCGGAGAAACTTGTGCCGGGAAAACTTACCCGCATAAAATAATGCGGTCAAGGGAGGATATATGAAAAGAATATTGATATCGGCTGTCGTATGCATCAGTTTTTTTGCGGCAGTAAGTGCCGAAATTCCGGGAGTTCCCCGCGACTCAAATTTCAACGTTACCGGCGGCTATGACAGTACCCGCGTTCATGCGCAATTAGTGCTGTGTGTGAAAGATGACACGCAGGCAGTTCACTTTGTCCGGGATAACAATGATCCGCGGGTAATCACCAAAACATATTTGCTGAAAAACGTTGACCCGTACGCGTTCCGGCAATATTTGCGGGAGATGGTGCAAGCTAAACGAGTCGGTAATACCACCATGCTGCAGCAGTATCCCGGCAATACCGCCACGCCGCCGTTGACCGCAACGGCAAGCAGTGTGCAGTTGAATACCGTCAATGCGCAAATGGGCTACAATCCGCCGCCGCAGCTGGGCAGCAACACCGCCGTTGAATGTTTGAAGTATGCTGACGGAACCGGCTTGCTGCTGGTCAGTGCCGAAGAGTACCGTTTCAAAGACAGTGAAAACGGCATCGGTATCGACACGCTGGTTGCCACGCTGGATAATCCGGAAATCGGTGCGATCAGTACCGGTTCTCAGATGTTCATCTATATGCCGAAGTTTGTTCCGGCGTATAATCTGGTTCCGCTGATCGAAAATGTCGGTATGAATGTTTCCGATGTGACGGAGTTGTGGCAGGGGCAGGATATTGTCACCACGGATTCCGATTTGAATTGGCTTATTTTTGATGTCAGCAATTACAGTTGTGATAATATTGCCAAATTGCTCAAAGAGTACGACGTACCCATTCCGCAAGTGCGGTTGAAGGTGAAAGTTTACGAGATATATGATGAAGATGATGACCGCATCGGAATCGATTTCCAGTCGTGGAAGAACAATGAAGGAGCAGACTTTTTTTCCGTTGGCGGCCGTTACCGCAACAACTGGGCGGCGATATACAACGGAGTGGAGGGCATGGGCAAAGCATTCGGTTCGGAGCGGACTGGATTTTTTACCTTCAATCCCAAGTGGAACACCCGTTATCTGGATTTTCTGACCAGCCGCGGGAAAGCCTCGGTTCTGCACAGCGGCGAGTTGTGCATACGCAATAATACCGGAGGAAATTTTTCCCGGACGACCCAGATATTTTATGTTGACACATCAACACCGGCAGGCAATGCGGTCACAGCTCCGGCGCAGGGAGTCGGAGCGTATGAACTTCTTTCTGCGCTGGTCGGTGAAGCGATCAACGCCGCACAGGATATTCCGGTAGGCAAAGGAAATCAGCAGCAGACGTTGAAATCCTCCGGTTACGGATTCAATATGCAGGTCGTCAACGCATCGGTCAATCTGAAAGAGTGCCGTTTTACCGTGACCCTTTCCAACAGCAGTCTTATCGGGTTTACTTCCAATGGCACTCCGCGGATATCCAAAGGAAATGTGGTCAAACAGGATGTCAGTCTGCCGCTGGGGGCAGGGGAGTTCGTTATCGGTACGCTGAACCGGAAAGCGGTGGTGCGCAGCCGCAGCGGCATACCGTTTTTAATGGATATACCCTATATCGGGTTGCTGTTTTCAACGGAGTCGGTATCGGTAAAAAATTCCCGTCTGGTGATTGCCGCCGGAGGCGAGTGGAGTTCTCCTCCTGAGTCAACGATACTTAACACCACCAAACGTCAGCCGAGGGTAGCACAATGAAACGCGGTTTATTTATTGGAACAGTGGCGGCAATGAGTATTATTCTCGTGAGCGGATGCCGGAGCGTGGAACAAAGTCAAAAGGCGCCGGAGAAGAGGAATCAAGTCCGGGAGCAGGGCGGCAAAATCATCCGGGCAGTAGCGGAACAGGATTTTTCCCAATACCTGCATCACGCCGGGGAACGGGGAAGCGTGGCGGACGAAGCGAGCTTTCTGCGGTCGTGCCGGGATATGGTGACACGGCTGGGTAAGATAACAAAATTTACATTTCTGACCGAACTGGATACACCGGAGTTTACCAATCTGATTTATGTCGCAGATTTTGTAAAATCCGGCGAGAGCGGTAAGGAAGTTAAACATCAACAGCTTATCCAGCTTATATTCGGTGAAGTTGACGGAAGAAGTAAGCTTATGGGTATCCGCGTGATGTAGCTTCAATGCCGGAATTATTTGTATGACGGCGCGTTGTGATGTTCACTGAGTTTGAACCCGATCTCCGGGAGCGCGCTGTTGGCGAGAAAGTCGCGCAGCAGTTTCCGGGGATCGGGTTCTTTGCCTTCGTTGAGCCAGTAGATGTTGATGTTTTCCCGCTCCATTTTGCGGAAGAAAATATCCTGCCGTTTGGCAAACTGCCGGATGCGGTTGAGCAGAGTTTCCCGCATCTCTTCAAAACTGCATAAATTCTGCAGATAGCGGGCGATCTCCCGGTATTCTAACCCGAAAAACTCCAGCTTTTCGTAAGGCACACCGCTGTCGTGAAGACGTTTGACCTCGTCGATCATGCCGGAGTCAAAACGGGCATCCAGCCGGGCTTCAATGCGGGCGCGGACGGTTTTTCGCGGAAAATAAACCCCCATGACCAGAGCATCAAGTTCAAATGGCGGGACGAATGCCGGTTCTGTTCCATTCTGGCGGGTACGCGGTTCTCCGGTGCGGCGTTCCGGAAGTTTGCCGCCGGGGAGGTGGTAGCTTTGCAGCAATGCGTTGAGGTAAAGGGCAGTTCCGCCGCACAGGATCGGAAGTTTGCCCCGGCAGGAGATATCTTCGATGGCGGCAAAAGCATCAGAACAGAATTCAAAGAGGTTGTAAGTGTCGACCGCAGGATCGGCAATGTCGATGAGGTGATAAGGAACATCGCCGTATTCGGCAAGATCTTTGCCCGAACCGATATCCATGCCGCGGTAGACCTGCCGGGAATCAACGCTGATTATCTCTCCGGAAAACTCTTTTGCCAGCTCCACTGCCAATGCGGTTTTGCCGGTGGCTGTCGGACCGGTGATGACGGCAATTTTGATTTTTTTTATCGAAGCATCCATTTTTTTCTCTCTTATGTTTTGCAATAATATCATGTCAGTGATATATTATGATGCATAAATATATTTTTTTCAAATCGAATCGGAGAAAATTTTCGATGGAAATGCAACAAACAGTAGCAAAAAGTGCCGCCGCGACCGGAATCGCCCTTCATACCGGGGCGCGGGCGACGGTTCGGCTTCAACCGGCGCCGGTCAATACCGGTATCGTTTTCCGCCGGGTCGACCTGCCGGGAAAACCGGAGGTGCGGGCGTTGGCGAGCAATGTGGTGGATGTCCAGCGCGGAACGACCATCGCCGAAGGCAAAGGTATCGTGTATACTGTCGAACACATCATGTCGGCACTGCATGCGTTCAAAATCGACAACTGCATCGTGGAGATGGACGGAATGGAACCGCCGATCGCCGACGGCAGTTCGCTGGCATTTGTGAAGATGGTGAAAGAGGCTGGTTGTGTGGTGCAGGATGCACCGGCAGTTACCTTTACGCCGTCCGCTCCGGTGTATGCCGATGGCGGCAGGACTTCGGTCGTGCTGCTGCCGGATCCGGAAAAGCTGACCATTCAGTGTGTCACTGACTTTAAAAACTGTCCGGTCAATACGCAGTTTTATCAGTACGAGTTGAACAGCGGAACTTACGAAGAGGAGATCGCGCCCGGACGGACGTTTGTGGATTACCGCGATTTGCGGATGCTGCTCTCTGTCGGTTTGTGCAAAGGCGGCAGTCTGGATGCAGCGGCGATCATTCACGATGGCGCCATCATCTGCAAGGATCGGCTGCGGTTTGAAAACGAGATCGTCCGGCACAAGATACTCGATGCCATCGGAGACCTCTATCTTACCGGATGCCGGGTCACGGGAAAATTGATTGCAGTTTGCCCCGGTCATCCGAAAAATGTTGAACTTGCCGGAAAATTGCTGGCAATGCGCAGTAATGCGTGATATTCTATTGGTGATGTGATAAATAAAAATTGAACAGAAGGAGAAGTTGTTATGTCTGAGTTTCTGAACAATGCTGCGCTGAATAAACGTTTCAATTATAAAGCTCCGTGGCGGTTGCTGGATTTTGCGGAAAAGGTCGATGAGACCCATCTCAAAGGTTTCAAAGCGTTCACGGTCAATGAAGAGTTTTTTGTCGGTCACTTCCCCAGTCACCCGATCGTTCCCGGCGTGCTGCACGTTGAAGCTATCCGTCAGCTCTGTCTGGCGTTTGCGCCCGGCGAGGTCAGCGACTGGCGGGTGCTGCAGGTTGAGCGGGTCAAGTTCCGCCGCCAGATACTGCCCGGTGACCGCATGACTATTGAAGCTGAGAAACTGGAATCTGAAGAAGGTACTCTTAAATATAAAGCGGCATGTATCACCGCTTCCGGAAAATGCAGTGAAGCGACGATCACACTCGGAGCTAATGCCGGTTTTGCCGGATTTACTGCTGTTCCTGAAACGGTTGCCGACTTTGACCGTACCGATGCCATCAGCATGGATACGGACAAAGTGATGAGCTTGATGCCGCACCGTTTCCCGTTCCTGCTGATCGACTACATCGCCAAAACGGAAGAGACCAAAGTTCATGCCATCAAGAACGTTTCCGGCAACGAGCAGTTCTTCTCCTGCGGATTTGACAATCTGCCCGAAGCGCTGCTGTGTGAAATCGGAGCGCAGGCAAGCTGTGCCAGCATCCTGTCCCGGCCGGAAAATGCCGGAAAACTGGGATTTTTTATGGCGATCGACAAGGCGGTCTATCACCGTCCGGTCTATCCCGGTGAGCAGTTGCGCATTGAATCCGATCTGCCCTCCGGCAGTTCCAAGTTCGGCAAGGGTTCCGGCAAAATCTACTCCGGAAACGAAGTGGTCTTTGAAATTACGTTGATGTTTGCTATCGTTGATGCATAAAAAAATTTTTTGAGGTAAATATTATGGCTCTCTGGGGAGGACGGTTCAGCGGCAAGACTCAAAAGGATGTGGCGCTGTATTCCGAGTCGATCAGTTTCGACAAAAGATTGTATGCCTGTGATATCGCCGGCAGTAAGGCGCATGTCAAAATGCTTGCCCGGCAGGGAATCATTCCGCAAAGTTCCGCCGATGCCATCCGGGCGGAACTGGATCTTATTTTGAAACGTATCGAAAGCGGTGACTTTGAATACGATATTGCACTGGAAGATATCCACATGCATATCGAAAGCGCACTGATTTCTGTTCTCGGTGCTGAAGGCGCCCGTGTCCATTCCGGCCGCAGCCGCAACGACCAGGTGGCGCTGGATATCCGGCTTTATCTGCGCGGTGTAATTGACCGGTTGATCGCGGATATCCGGGTGATGCAGCAGGCTCTGGTGAACAAAGCGGCAGAAGAACCGCGAACCATTATGCCCGGATTCACCCACTTGCAGCATGCGCAGGTGGTACTGTTTGCCCACCATTTGCTCGCGTACACGGAGATGTTTGACCGGGATGCGGAACGGTTGGCAGATTGCCGCAAGCGCATCAATGTGATGCCGCTGGGGTCCGGCGCTATTGCCGGGTCCACGCTGCCGCTGGATCGGGAACTGGTTTGCAAAGAGTTGGAATTCTCCCGGGTGACACGCAACAGTATGGATGCGGTCGCTGACCGGGATTTTGCAATTGAACTGGTGTCGGCGCTGTCGATCATCGCCATGCATTTTTCGCGGTTGAGCGAAGATATGATTTTGTGGTGCAGTCAGGAGTTCGATTTTGTCGAATTGAGCGACGAATTCTGTACCGGTTCCAGCTTGATGCCGCAGAAGAAAAACCCGGATGTGTGCGAGCTTACCCGTGGTAAAACTGCGCGGGTCTACGGCGCATTGACGGCGCTGTTGACCATGTGCAAAGGTCTGCCGCTTACCTACAACCGGGATTTGCAGGAAGATAAAGTGGCGATTTTCGATGCCATCGACACCGTGACGATGATGCTGTCGGTCTATCCGCCGATGATCGATGGAATGATGGTCAAGAGAGAAAATATGGCAAAAGCCGCTTCTGATCCGGCGCTTATGGCGACCGACCTCGCTGAAAAGCTGGTAGAAATGGGAGTTCCGTTCCGGGATGCACATCACCGGGTGGGAGCGTTTGTCAAACTTTGCAAAGAGCGCAAAAAACAGCTTGACGAAGTTTCTCTCGATGAGATGAGAGAGGCGATCCCCGAAGCTACGGAAGAGTTTCTTGCCATGTTTGATCCGGTGATGAGCGTGGAGAAACGCGCGCTTATCGGCGGAACCGGATTTGCTCCGGTTGCCGAACAGATAAAATTTTGGCAAAAACAGCTCTTTTGAACTTGAAAAAGAACTGTGTTTGTGATATATTAATCAAATAGCCGTTTCTCGCCCCAATGGCCGGGGCGGGGAATATAATTGAACAAAAAGGCGTCTTGCCTGCAGGAAAGATGCTCCGGGAACCGGCGGATGAGCTTGGTGCGGAGCTGTTTGGAGCAGGAGTGAAACCATAAAAGGCGGTAAAAATGAAGTTCCGCCGGTTTCGGAAAAGTGCCGGAAAAAAGAAAGGAAAGTTGTCATGGCCAAAATTACTATCAACGACTTGTTGGAAGCCGGTTGTCATTTCGGACACCAGACCCGTCGCTGGAACCCCCGCATGAAGAAGTATGTCTACGGTGCCAAGAACGGTATCAGCATCATCGACCTTACCAAGACGATGCATCAGATCGCCGCGGCGTGCAACTTCCTTCAGAAAGTCGTCGCTGACGGCGGAGATGTCCTCTTCGTCGGTACCAAACGTCAGATCCGCGACGTCGTCCGCGAACTTGCCGAAAAGACCGGTATGTACTTCATCACCGAACGCTGGCTCGGCGGTACTCTTACCAACAACCAGACCATCCGCAAGAGCATCGAAAAGATGTCTTCCATCGACGAGATCCTTGCTTCCGAAGCTGCCGCTTCCATGAAGAAAAAAGAGGCCGCCGGTCTTTCCCGTCGTGCCCAGAAACTTCACCGCGACCTTGACGGTATCGCCGGAATGAAGAAGCTCCCCGCCGCGCTGGTCATCGTTGACGTCTGCAACGAAATCAACGCCGTCCGCGAAGCTAACAAACTCAATATTCCGATCGTTGCTCTGGTCGATACCAACGGCGACCCGACGATGGTCGATTATCCCATCGCCACCAACGATGATGCGGTCAAGTCTGTCCAGATCATCACCGATCTCTTCGGCGAAGCGATCAAAATCGCCAAGGAAATCCATTTGAAGCGTGTCACTGAAGAACGCGATGCAGCCGAGGCCGCCAAGAAGATCGCTCAGGAAAATGCTGAAGATCAGAAAGCTGAAGAAAAGCCCGCCAAGCCTGCCCGCAAGCCCCGCGCCGCCAAGAGCGACGATGCCAAGCCTGCCCGCAAGCCCCGCGCTCCCAAGGCTGAAAAAGCTGAATCCGCTGAATAAGTAAAACTTTTATTTTGAGGTAAAATATTATGGCAGCTATTACTGCAAAGATGGTCTCCGATCTTCGTGAGAAAACCGGTGCCGGTATGATGGATTGCAAAAAGGCTCTTACCGCCGCTGACGGCGATATGGAGCTGGCGATCGAAAACCTCCGCAAAAGCGGTGTCGCCAAAGCCGAAAAGAAATCCGGCCGCAGCACCAATCAGGGCAAAGTCTGGACCAAAGTTTCCGCTGACAGCGCCGCTATCATCGAAATGCTCTGCGAAACTGACTTCGCCGCCAAGACCCCGAAGTTCGGCGCTCTGGTCGATGCTCTGCTCGACGGTGCCGATGCTTGCGGTGAAGGCGATATCACTGCCGCGTTGAACGAAGCACAGCAGGCAGTCATCACCTCCCACATCGCCACCATCGGTGAAAACATGCAGCTCCGCCGCGCCCAGAAATGGGTCAGCAGCAACGGCAGCGTGTTCGCTTCCTATCACCACATGGACGGTCGTGTCAGCGTGATGGTCGAAGTTGAAGGTGATGCCGATGCCGCGTTCCTCAACGACCTCTGCTTGCATATCGCCGCGTTCAACCCCCGCTACATCTCCCGCGAAGATGTTCCGGCTGAAGTTATTGCCAAGGAAAAAGAGATTGCTGCTGCTGCCGATCCCAAACTCGCCGGCAAGCCTGCTGAAATGCTCGAAAAGATCCTCAGCGGTAAGATGAACCGTTTCTACAGCGAAAACTGTCTCGTCGAACAGGCCTGGGTCAAGGATGACAAGACCACCATGGCGAAACTGAAACCCAACGTCAAAGTCAAACGCTTTGTTCGCTGGGCTGTCGGTGAAGAACTCTGATTCTTCTTCGAATCCGTTTCAAAGGGGCTGTTGCAAAACCTCTGGTTTTGCAACGGTCCTTTTTTTTAGTATGCGCGGCATGCGCATTGACTCGCCGGTGGAAGTCCGGTACAGGCCTTGTCAGTAGGAACTGTTAGCAAAAGCCAAGGGTGTCCATCGTGAGGTGGAATCTGAAAGAAGGCAATAGCAAAACCCCGGTCTGACGAACAGAAACCGCATATAAGGCATATTCAAGGTGGATGAGCTTGCTAAACAAAGTGAAGTCCGATACTGACCGAAC
>JAFTRX010000035.1 GCA_017462015.1 Lentisphaeria bacterium | reverse complement strand
CCTCAAAGATATTTATTGAGGAATGCAGAGAATCAAGATTGAATAAGTATGTTGGGTATAACAACGAGGTTGTCGCTAAATCTTATGTTTTGCAACAGCCCCTTTAATATTTGGTACACCCATCCTCCGTCGCTGAAGCTATGGAGGACGTGAAGGGACTTGACAGCGCGAAGCGATGTGCGTGATCCGTCTTCATTACATTACGCCGTGACAAGCAAGCATGCAGACATAAGAAAACCCTCTTGAGATTGCTCTCAAGAGGGCTAATATTTGGTACACCCAAAGGGACTTGAACCCCTAACCTTCTGGTCCGTAGCCAGACGCTCTATCCAATTGAGCTATGGGTGCATCTTCGTTTTTCAATATGTGTATAATATACACCAGATTGCCGTGTTTGTCAAGCGGCAATCTGAAAAAATCTTGAAAAATTATCGCTTGCTGAACTGGAACCGACGACGGGCACCCGGCTGACCGGATTTCTTACGTTCCTTAACGCGGGCATCGCGGGTAACCATACCGGCAGCTTTCAACGCCGGACGCAAGGTTTCATCATACGCCATCAGCGCACGGGCAATACCGTGACGGAGGGCTCCGGCCTGACCGGCAATACCGCCGCCATCCAGACGGGCGTAGATGTCAAACTTGCCAACAGTGTCGCTCGCAGCGAAAACCTGGTTGACATAACCGCAGAGAGCGTCACCGGTAAAATATTCAGCCATGGGCTTGCCGTTGACAACAACATTTCCAGCTCCGGGGATCAGACGGACACGCGCAACAGCACATTTGCGACGACCGGTAGCCAAAACGAATTCACTTTTCTTAGACATAGCTTACTTCTCCAGATTGACTTTGACCGGTTTCTGCGCGGTGTGCGGATGTTCGGCACCGGCATAGACTTTCAGTTTGGCGAACTGGGCGCGGCCGAGACGACCGTGCGGCATCATGCCCCAAACCGCGTCCTTGATCAGACGTTCCGGATGGGAGGCACGGATCTGAGCGGCAGTGTACTCTTTGAGACCGCTGCTGAAACCGGAGTAATCCTGATAGATCTTGCGTTCTTCTTTGTGTCCGGTGAAGACAGCCTTCTCAGCGTTGATGACGATAACGAACGCACCGGTATCGATGTGCGGGGTATAGGTCGGTTTGTCTTTTCCGCGCAGCGCATTGGCGATACGGACGGCGAGACGGCCGACCGGCATTTCGGAGGCGTCAAACAGCAGATATTCCCGCTGGATTTCACCGACTTTTGCCAGATAAGTTTTCATTTTTCTCTTCCGATCGAATAAAATGTTTTCTTTCAAAATCACTTGTCCGCGTTTCCGCATTTCCCAATCATCACACCTTTTTTCGCACCGGTGCGATTTTTTGACAAATGTTTCCACGCACATTCTTTCCTCTGCTTCCGATTCTGCTTTGCTCCGGCGCGATGATCGGGGGCGCACAGATACGAAACATCCTCTTTCACAAATGAAAGTTCTATAAGATATCACACTTTTGTTGAAATGTCAACCCTTTTGCTGGAAATTTCTCGAAAATATTATTCTTCCATCCCCAAAGGCAACTTGCGTAAAATCGGCATCAATGCTATATTATATAATATGTTTGCTTTTCCAGCCGGTTTTTCTCCGGCAAATATTTCAACAGGATTTAAATTTGAAGGTTTCTATTTATGAAGATGAATTGTCCCCATTGCCGCAAAGAGTACGAGGTGGATTCAACTTTTGAGTACTGGCATCAGGAAGTGACCTGTGCCGAATGTGGAAAAGACTTCGTTGCCATGACCGATCAGGAGCGTGCCTTTGAAGAAAAGAAGCGCAAAGAGCGCTCTGCCGCCACCTTCCGCAAGGTCAGAAATGTGGTCATCGGTGTCATCGCCGCCGTTGTTCTTATCAACGGAGTCATTATCGGCATCGGTTTCTTTGAAAACCGTACGGTCGTTGCCTCAGATGCTCCTGCCGGGGATTCTGCCGGGGAAAACTCTTCTTCCGGAGGTGACGGTTCTTTGCTTCTTGCTCCCGATGATGTCGATTACGAAAACTTCACCCCGACCACAGACGAACAGCTGCTCAAGCGTGCTGCCGAAGATTTGGAAAAACTCTGGCAGGATACCGATGTGTATCGCTTGGGAAAAAATATCAAAAACAAACCCTACGAAGCCGCCAAAAGCCACTGGGAGGAGGCTGAAAACGCCAGACGGGAAGCTAAAGAAAAATACGGTGTCCGTATCGAAGGATACACTTGGCACTATACCAGAAATGAATATGAAGTACGTCAGCTGCTGCGCCGCTTTGACAACGGTTACCTTTTGGGCAACATTGCTTATGCTCGCGCTCTGGAGGAGGTTCGCAATACCCGTCGGGAGACGGTCAATAAATTTGTCAACCGTTACAATGAAATCATGCGTTCCATCAGCTGTCCCATGCTTAAACGCTCCATTGTCAACGATATATACACTCTGGTCATCAATGATGAAAGCGATGCCGCAAGCGTTCTTGAAAATCTCATCAAATTCAATGTCAAACTGGAAGAGAACAAGAACAACCTCCCGGAACTCTGCCGCTTGATGGGTAGAGACTTCTTTACCATCGAGGAAAAGGAAGCTCTGGTGAAAAAATGGTTCGGTGCCGATTGGCGCAAGACGATGGAGAAGAATAAAAAAGATGAATACTTTGTCACCGAATTGCATTATAAAGAATTGATAAAACGTTTGTCTGCCGCCCGCGAAAATCTGTTGGAAGAGATTTTTAAGAAGCACAAAGACAACTTCTCCGATCAAAGTTATGCCGCTCTTTTTCAAAAGCAGAAAAAAGGCAATGCCGGTGCAGTCAAAGATTACAAACGTTTTCTGATCATGGTTGAGCGTGCAGATGACAAGGTTACGGTGGACTATTTCGACTCGACTTACAACTCATCTCTTTCCACCATCAAACGCTATCTCAGCAAATTCAGTATTGAGCCGGAATTTCAACCGGTCGATTCCGAACGCAAAGATGAACGCCAGCTCAGTTTTGCTGAAATAAAAACCGAAATCGAGCGATTGCAGGGCTTGATTGATGAACTGCTTAAGCGCAAGATCCCCAATCTGTCAGTGATGCGCGGTGTGGTTCTTTTCCCTGACCGCACCGATGACAGTGCCGGTGGTTCCGGGGAAAAATCAGATGCTCCGGCATCCGGAGATCAGCCGGAACAGGAGTAAAGTGCCGGAAATTTTCAATAATGCACTTGAAAAAAAAGCAAACCGGGTGTATATTTGCAAATTGACATGACTATTTGAAAATTTTTATACAACTTTTAAGGAGCTAAACAATGAAAAAGGATATCCATCCCCAGTACGGTGATGCCATCGTTTCCTGCGCTTGCGGCGAAGTCTGGCACATCAAGTCCACCCGTCCGGAATACAAGGTCGGTATCTGCGCCAAGTGCCACCCCTTCTTCACCGGTAAACAGAAATTCGTCGATACCGCCGGTCGTATTGACAAATTCAACCGCCGTTACAAAAAGGCGTAAGTCTGTTCTGACTTTCCAAGGCTTGCTGCAAATCGCTGCAAGCCTTTATTTTTCCCGGGAGAAAATTGCATGACACCAGCCGACATCAGAAGTCACATCGAAAAACTTAAAATTCGCGGTAAAGAACTCGAAAGCGCTCTTTCTGCGCCCGATGTCTATTCTGATTTGGTCAATTTCCGCCGGATGAGTCAGGAGTTGAGCAAACTTGATGCTTTGTTCAGCAACTTTGATTCCTGGGAAAATGCTCTCAATTCTCTTGCTGAAAATCAGGCGATGCTCTCCGGCGAAACCGATCCGGAAATGCGGGAACTGTTGGAAACTGACATTGCCGACTTGAATCAGCAAAGCGTCGATTTGGAAAAGAAAGTACAATTGGCACTGCTTCCACCTGATCCCAACGATGCCAAAAATATCATCGTCGGCATCAAACCTGCTGCCGGTGGCGATGAAGCTGCTCTTTTTGCCGGCGACCTGTTCCGTGCCTATTTGCATTTTGCCGAAAAGCAGGGGTGGAAGGTGGAGATCCTTGATGAAAGTGCCACCGACCTCGGCGGGATCAAAGATGTCTCTTTTTCGCTCTCCGGAAACGAAGTTTTCAGCCGGATGAAATATGAATCCGGAGTTCACCGGGTCCAGCGGGTCCCTGCAACTGAAGCATCCGGGCGTATCCATACCTCCACCATCACCGTCGCCGTAATGCCGGAAGCTGAAGAGGTGGAACTGGATATCAAACCGGAAGAACTGCGTTTTGACGTTTTCCGTTCCAGCGGTCCCGGCGGGCAGTGTGTCAACACTACCGACTCCGCCGTCCGCGTGACTCACATCCCCACCGGTCTGTCGGTCGCCAGTCAGCAGGAGAAATCCCAGCATCGCAACAAAGAGATCGCTCTGCGCATCCTCTACGCCCGGCTGCTGGAGCGCAAACAGGAAGAGGAAGCGCAGAAACAGGCGGCAAGCAAACGTTCTCAAGTCGGTACCGGTGACCGCAGTGAACGTATCAGAACTTACAACTATCCTCAGAACCGGGTGACCGATCACCGCTTCAATGTCTCAAGTTTCGATTTACCCAAAGTGATGGAAGGCGAACTTGATTTGATTCTGGAACCGATAATCCAGATCAACTGCGAACGCCAGTTGGAAGAGCTGCGCGGCTGAACTTTGGGGCGGATGTCTGATAGCAGACGACCTGCGGCGGCGCATTGTGGGCAATCTCTTGGCAAATCAGCGGACTCATCTTCAGTCGAGATATTATGAGAGACACAAGAGGTCTCTCATTTTTTCTGCCAAAAAACAAAAAAGTGGTTTGCCTCTTGATAAAAATGGAT
>JAFTRX010000034.1 GCA_017462015.1 Lentisphaeria bacterium | reverse complement strand
TTTTCCATCGTGATTTTGCACTGTCCGAGAGAACAGCATCCACTTACAACGAGCAGCATAACGCCGCACAGCATGACAAGAAGTTTTTTCATAATTCACCTCTATTCGGTTGTATTTTTTTCAATTTACTTATTTACGGTAATCCCTCATAGTCTGCCTGTAATATAACGCAGAATCTGATGTTTGTCAAATGCCGGATATCAACTCTGCATACCAGTAAAAGCGCGGCAAACTCCCGCTGTCAAGGATTGGAGTTTACTGCTGTTCCCCTGACAGGCATTGCCCTGTAAAAACCAACTTTTTTTCACTTCCATTTCTTTCCCTTATAAGAGCCCGAAGCAGAGATTTAAGGTTTTATTCTACTGCTATTCCACGCTGCTGTAATTGTTCCTCCCGGCAACTTGAGAGTTTTGACGCTTTTTGCCGGTTTCGGGCTGCTGCAGCCGTTTGAAAATATCCCGTCCGGCAGTAATTGAAGCAACATTTTTAAAGCAGCATTGACAAAACACGGCAAACATGATATATTTTGCATCTGGCAATCTCTACTGTCCGGAAATCTTTACCGTACAGCAGCGGGACATTAACAAATGATTTTCAAAAAGAGAAGCTTATATATGCACAGTTTTCCGAAAGCATCTCCGGAATCAATGGGGATCAGCTCTGACCGACTTCTGCTCATGATGAAAAAATTGGCAGAGCTGGAATATCTTAACAGCATAATAATTTTACGCTCGGGACACTCCATTTTGGAGTGTTGGCAATCTCCTTTTGAACGGGAAATTCCGCATCAACTTTTTTCTTTAAGCAAAAGTTTCACATCATGCGCCATCGGCTTGGCTCAAGCTGAAGGTCTGTTGAAAATTTCAGACAAACTCATTTCATTTTTCCCGGAATACTCAAATTGTGTGACGGATAAACGAATGCTTGATGTATCGCTGGAAGATTTGTTGACCATGCGTTCCGGACACCTGGTATGTGCCACCAAATATATGTTTGGACAGCAGGATTATATCAAAGCTTTTCTCTCCTCACAACTGGATACGGAACCCGGAACTGTTTTTACTTACAATTCCGGAGCAACTTATATGTTGTCGGCGGTGATCAGAAAAGTTGCAAAAGAAAATGTACGGGAGTATCTTATTCCGAGACTGTTCAAAGTGCTGCAGATAGTTCCCGGAATATGGGAGTGTTGTCCGCAAGGCATAAATTGCGGAGGTTGGGGGTTGTCTCTCACCACAGATGATCTGGCGAAATTCTCTCATCTTCTGCTGCAGCGCGGAAAATGGAACGGAAAACAAATCATTCCGGAGGACTACCTTGCGGCGGCAAGTTCTAAACACGCAGATAACTCCATGAATACTCTGCCCGACTGGCAGCAGGGCTATGGATATCAGTTCTGGGTTTCCCGGCACGGATATCGCGGTGACGGTGCAGCCGGACAGCTGGCGGTGATTCTGGAAGAGTATGATTTGTGCATTTCCGTGACATCATGTCTTTCAGATATGCAGAAAATGCTGGATATTTTCTGGGAAGAGCTTATACCATATTTGAAACCGCATCCTCTTCCGGAAGACACTCCGGCGCAGCAGAAACTGCAGGAATATACTGATGAGTTCAAAATACGGCCTCCGGAAAACTCCATTGTCAAAAAGCCAATACATGTAAGCTTTCAATTTGAAAACAATGCCGCCGGAATAGAAAAATGTGAAGTTATCAGCAACGATCACTGTTGTGCTTTGACTTTTTATACTGCCAAAGGAATTGAACAGTTGCGGGCAGGTTTCGGTCATTTTGAATATTCTGTTATTCAACTGACAGATACGCGTCCGCATCCGGTGGCGGCGTTTGCGGTATGGGAAGATGCCGACACTCTGAAAATCTCAAGTTTTATTTGCGACGGAGTCTACCGTGACATCTGGACGATAGATTTTTCCGATCCGGAAAAACCGGTAAAAAATACGTTTCTGTGTGCGGCTTTACGTCCGCCGAAACCGGCATTGGTTTTATCTTCGGTAAAAACTTATTGATGCAGGAGGCATCGCGTAAGTAAGATTGTGATTCAAATCCACCTTTCCGCCATCCCGGACAGGCGCAGGGGACACGCCGGAAAATGATCAATTCTGCCGGGCCGGACCGGAAAAATCCAGAATTTTTTCCAGATCCCAATCCATCAGGAACAACGCCCCCAGACTCAGAGTCAGGTGGAAAAGCGAAGTGTTCCACTTGCTGGCTTTGCCAAAGCCTTCAAATGTGCGTTTGCCGCCTTCGCGCAAGGTGTTGAGCCAGGCTCCCTCGTCGGTGAGCAGAGTGTAAAGCAGTTCTTCCTCGCCCTGCTGTTTCAAAAAGGTCAGCATGGGGATCGTGGTAAAGAAATTGCTGCCGGAAAAACGTTTTTGCCGGATCAGCTCCACGATTTTCTGTTTGCTTGCATTGTCGGGACACAAACCGAAGAAAGCGGCAAAGATATTGCCCACGCTGCTGATGTGGTCAGATTCGGTGCTGTCGCGGAACATTGCAGTTGCCGGATCATAAAACGCTTTCAGGAAGCTTTCGGTCAAGGCATTTTCATCTTTATACGGCGATTTGCCCAGCTTGGCGGCGATCCGGTTCAGCGACTTTACCGCACCGATGTAATAGGCATTGATCACGTTGTGTTTGATCGGGCAGACTTTGCCTTCGGTTACATCCACATCGTAATTATCCTGATATTGTTTGGGCCATTCGACCACGCACCATTTGTCCAGATTATTGAGCAGGCCGTCGGCTTCGGCGTATGCTTCGTGGTAATAATCAAGAATATCCTGCAAACGCTCATAATTCCGGCGCAGAAATTCAGTTCTTCCGGTATGGGCGCAGTACATCCAGCCCAGCATGATGAATATCAGCGGATATTCGGCGATTTCCTGCATAAAAGAGCAGCAGCCGCAGGTCATCAACCCCCGGTTGATAAAGCTGCTGGCAAAGAAGTCATCAAAGAATTTTTCCAACAGTGTAAAATCATTGGTCAGCAGGCAATATGTCCACAGCGTGTAGCAGCCGTCTCCCATATAGTAGCCTTTTTCCCGATCCATGCAATCCTGAATCACTTCCTGCACACCGTAATGCAGCGTATCGCAGCAGAGCTGCCAGACCTGCAGAAGTTTTTCATCGGAAGTGTTGCAAACGGCTTTCAGCTCAAACGGGTAGTGGCGACGCCGGAATTTTATGGAATCAACCGCCACTTGCGCACCTTCCGGCAGGATGATTTCCACATAGCGGAATGCTTTGTAATCATATTCGTTGAGCCGGTCGAGTTTTCCGGAAAGCGTAAAAAATTCCTCGTAATCGGTTTTGGTACGCAGCTGCCAGCGCAGCGAAGAATCTTCGTTCAGTTCCTGCGCAAAATGCAGCGTGATGGTGCTGCCGGGAACTCCCGTGGCTGACATTTCCAGATAGCCCACATTGATAGCGTCAAAATCGACCTTTATCCGGTTGCCGTTCTGTTCGATTTTTTTCGGCATAACTTCGTCAAACACCAGCTGGCGGGATGGTTGTTTGATCAGCGTATAATCCTGAAATTGACGTATTCGCGCATAGCCCCAATGACTGTCATCAAAGTTTGTATCGGCAAAATTCACTTCCGGCGACCGGGCGTCGTAGTGTTCAAGGAACTGCGTTGCGAAGTAGGTTACTCCGCATTGGGTAAAGCCGCTGTGGCGGCGGCAGCGGAAACTCTCATCGCTGGCCAGAACCAGCTTGCTGTCGGCAAATAATTCCAGAAACAGTCCGTGCCGCTGATCGCCGCTGACCCACACCCGGTTGATCAAACCCTGATAATAGGTGTGAACGGCAATGAGGTTTTTGCCCGGTTTCAGAAATTTACTTACATCGATTTCATTATAAAAATACCGGCACGGATACCCCGGCGCCGGGCCCTGAGCGACAAATTCGCCGTTGATATAAAGTTTGTAATAGTCATCCGCAGATATGTTCATGAGGCAGCTGCTGAAATCCTCCAGTTCAAACTCCCGGCGGAAGAGTATATGTAAATTTTGCATTTCCGGAGCTATGTCAATTTTTTTGTGATCCAGCTGCCGGTGAAAAACATTTACCGGCTCCAGTTTGCTCATTACGCTGTCGCTGATCCAATAAGCTTGAGTTGACATGTTTTTTCCTCACTATAAAAATAGTTGACGTTCCAAATTGGCTGATGGAACGGGGTGTTGAACGAAAGTTCATCTGACCATTGTTTTTTTATAACTGCAATAAAAAATAATGGTCAAATGTGCAACTAATTTACCATGAAAATGTCAATTTGTCAAGCGGAAAAAGGCTTTGGGTGGGAAAAATCAGTAAAAAATTGCCGAGGCCTTGGACTGCAAAATCCGGAACTGCGAGGGAAGATATTACCGATGAGTGGTATAGAAATAAAATCAAGTTCAAGGCTGGAAAACTTGGTGGTAAGGTATAATTTAATATTATGCTTGCAGAAAAGAGATAATGAATTTTTCTATGCTCAAATGAGCATTTTTGCCATTCTGGAAACAAATGTCCTTTGCCCATTGCAACACTTGGACTTGAAAGTTGTTGAAACAAAGTTTTTAAAATCATCAAAATTCGATCTTTTATAATTTTTTTGAGCTTTTTACTTGTATCTATCAATACTTTATAGTATATTGTCTCATGCAAAACAATATGAAAATATGCAGAGGTGAAAATATGGCAATCGTACCATGTCCTAAAATTACAATAAGTGATGACGCTGAAACTATAGTCAAGAGCCTTGAAGTTATTGCAGCAGTTTCTTCCGGAGCTGAATGGTTTTATTCAACAAATCAGGTCACATGGATAAAAATTGAAAATACGCTTTTGCTTACCGAAAACGGGGTCTATTATTTCAAAGCGGTAAATCCCTTAAATGGCCTGGAGAGCAGTTCTTATACTACCCTTGAGGTCAACAATATTGATAATGTTCCGCCTGAATTGAAAATTGCCGGAGACACGTCAACATTGACCAATCAGAATGTCATCCTGACTGCCACTTCCAATGAAGGTACAGTGGAATATTTCGACGGTTCAGAAATGGTCGTCGGCAATACATCTACCGTTACCGAAAACGGGACTTATCAATTCCGTGCGCCCGATGCCGCCGGCAACATTACTGAGCAATCCGTTATTGTTAACAAAAGTATCACCGGGTTGAGCCATGTCGATGTTTTTATGAGTACAAAGGCTTGGGGCGATAATGTCATATTCTCCGGAAACACTGCTTCTTGGGGCGGAGCTATTCGCAACCAAGGCGGTACGATTATCTTCGGTGACACTGCAACATTTGCAAACAACAGTGCATCCGACGGAGGAGCTATTGATAACGGTGGAGTATTTACCATCGGTAATGAAGCCACCTTTACCGGTAACAGTGCTGATGATGGTTCCGGCGGTGCAATTTTCAATGGTAAAGGCGGCGATTATGCCGACATCGGCAACAATGCAAAATTTGAATCCAACTGTGCATCTGCAAATGGCGGCGCAATTTGCAACTACATAAACCTTACCATCAGAGACAATGCCGTTTTCTCCGGAAACATTGCGGGGGGCGAGGGGGGCGCGATTAGCAACAGTAGATACAGCACTGTCATCATCGGTAAAAATTCCTCTTTTACCAGTAATCAAGCATCTTGGGGCGGAGCGATTTACAGTGAAGGCAATGTCAGTATCGGTGACACTGCAACATTTGCAAACAACAGTGTTTCTTTTTCTGTTGGCGGAGCGATTTGCAATAAGCATGGAAGTTTTGAAATTGGCGATAATGCCACCTTTGCAAACAACAGTGTTTCATCTTCAACAGGCGGTGCAATTTACAACAACCGTGAATTTATCATCGGCTCCGGCGTTGTTTTTTCTGGTAACACAGCAGAAAATGGTTCAGGTGGTGCAATAGGCAATAGCGGCACTCTTATTATTGGCAACAATGCCGTGTTTAAAAATAACAGTGCATCCAACTCTGGCGGTGCGATTTACAACGATGGAACCATTACTTTTGGAAGTGCGTTTTTTGTAACCGCCAGTGATACGATTTACAATAACGGTATCATTATTGTAAATGAAAATGTTTCTTTCGCCGCAGTCGTGACCTTGAACGCAGAATCTTCTCTGCAAAACAACGGCAATATTGATCTAAATATTACCAAGCGCACATCTGTGTCAGAAGCATTGATCAGCGATTGGAGCCGCATTTCAGGCGATGGAACTTTGAGCATAACCATTGCTGCCGATCAGGCAGACGGCACTTACAAACTTGCCCAGGGGGCAGAAGACTTCTCAGGCAGTATCACTATCAGTACTGAAAATGAATCTTTAGGAGCTGTCTCTGTAAATGCCGATGATTTTGTTTATAGTAATACTACTTACTCATTGGACTTGTCTGACGGTGAGTTGACCTTGACAATTATCAATTCCGACACTACTCCTCCTGAAGCACCTATTGCAAAATTGAGTACAGAATCGCCTACCAATACCGATATAACTGTTGAGGTTACTTACAGTGCTGATTCTGCAGTCAAACAGTACAAAATCGGAGAAAATGGAGAGTGGGTTGATTATACCCAATCCTTTGCAGTGGTAAATAATGATACGATCTATTTCCGAGCAGAGGATGCTGCAGGCAACGAAAGTACCAGTGCCCTTGTCATTACCAATATTGACAAGGTCGCTCCGGGCAAGCCGGTTGCCAGAGCGGATGTTACAAAAGCTACGAATGGCAATGTTACTGTTTCTGCAACCTTCAGCGCCGATTCGACGGTCAAAGAATACAGTCTCGATAACAGAAACTGGAAATCTTATACCTCCGGCGTGACGATGTCGACCAACGGAAAGGTTTACTTCCGGGGCAAGGATGCTGCCGGTAACTATTCCGCAGTTGCCGAATACGCGGTAACGAATATTGATAAAACCGCGCCTGCGGTCCCGGGCGGATTTAATGAAAGCATTTCCGGCTATAACGCAAAACTTGACTGGTCAGATGTATCAGACACCGGTGTTTCCGGAGTCAAAGGATATTATGTCCGGTACGGCTCGTCCCAATCCTTGACTGGCGAAGGAAAATTTATTACTACAAGTGAGTTTGATTTGACCGGTTTGGCAGTTGGAACTTACTATTATCAGGTAAAAACAACGGATAACGCAGGAAATATTTCGGGATGGTCTGCAGTTCAATCTTTTGAAGTAAAAACTTCTCAAGTACAGAATTTGCGTGGTGACAGCAGTGGTTTGAGTTGGGATGCTATTACCGGTGTTGAAGGTTACATTGTGGAATACTCTACCGACAACTTTGCTAATGTTATGTCTTTTGAAACAACCAGTAACAAAGTTGACTCTATTGCGTTACCAGTTGGTACTTATCAATGGCGAGTCAAAGCAATAAACGGCGAAAACTTCAGTACTGGGGAAAATATTATTTCACAACATATTGTTGCAGAACCTCAAGAATTTGTTTCAAATGCAGACGGGAATACCGATGTGTTTTTTGCCAATGCCAACGGCAAGTGGACTTCCGGTTATGCGGCACAACACACAGGTATTTTAGAATATTGGAGCGGCACAAATGAACAGGTAACTCTTACCGGAAAAAACAAACTTGCAGATATCTTCGAAGGTTCAAGTGATGCTAATATTCTGTTATTAACTGACGATGTCAACGGAGATGCTCTGTTTGTGGACGATATTTACACAGCTCTGCCGGGAACAGTTGCTGAACAACAATCCCGTATTGCCAAGATCGATGAGATCCGCGCCGGAAATGGTGACGATATTGTCGATATGACCAGTCAACAGTTTGATTATGTCGGCGACGGCGTGAAGGTCTATGGTGGTCTCGGCAACGATACTATTTGGGCGAATAACGGTAATAACGCCATCTTTGGCGATGCAGGAAATGACCGTTTGGTCGGCGGTGGCAATGATGATTATATCATTGGCGGCAGCGGTGATGATTCACTTCACGGCGGCGGCGGAAATGATATTTTCTGTTTCGGCAACAACTGGGGCGAAGATACTGTCGAACAACTTGCTGGTGGTTCTGTCACCTTGTGGTTTGAGAGTGGTTCAGAAAACAACTGGAACGCAGATACGCTTACTTATACTGACGGAGTCAACAGCGTAACCGTCAACGGTGTCGCCGATATCACTCTGCGGTTTGGCGCAGACTCGTCTCTGCCTGCCGGATGTTTTGATGATGCCGCCAGCGAAAAGATCTTTGAGGATAAGAACAAAGGTATGCTGGCGTAAAATTGCACATAAAAAAATTGAAATGCTCAAACTGGCGTATAATTCCGGTTTGAGCATTTTTGCCATCCCAGGAACAAGTGTTCTGTCCCCGTTTTCCGGGAAGCAAAAAGAACAAAAGGCTTTTATGGATAAATGTACAGGTAAACTCAATTCCCCACAAGAAAGAAAATTTACTGTGCTTTGATCTTGCCGTCTTCCATAACATAGATGCGGTCAAAAACATCTATCGCACGGTGGTCGTGCGTTACAACCAATACTCCTGTATTGTGTTCGTGGGCGACTTGCTTCAATAGCTCCATAACCTTCCGTCCCATTACACTATCCAGCGCGGCGGTTGGTTCATCGGCAAGCAGGAGTTCAGGGGTGTTTGCCAAGGCTCTGGCAATTGCAACCCGCTGTTGCTGACCTCCGGAAAGTTCTTTGGGCATAAAGTTTTTGCGTTCACTCAAATCGAACTTTGCCAAAAGTTCTTCCGCTTTCTTTTTTGCCGCTTTGCCGGAAACATCGTTTATTTCCATAGCTAAACGCACATTGTCAACGGCACTTAAAAAGGGGAGCAGATTGGCTTTCTGAAA
>JAFTRX010000033.1 GCA_017462015.1 Lentisphaeria bacterium | reverse complement strand
GATCCATCCGCCGATTGCAAACGACTGTTTTTATTCTTGACAAATCACACTCTCTGTTATATATTTTTAAAGTTTTTAAAGTAATATAAATACAATTTTCTTTCAGAGAATATTCAGTTTCACAAAATTTGGGACATTAACAAATAATAATATAACAATATGGAAATTTTCAGGTTTTCTTGAATGATTCGTTTGAATTTCAAGGAAAAACGGGCTATATTAATACCATATGGTGCTTTTAATCATGTAGAGTAAGGATTTTGAATCAGCGATGATCGTCCCAATGAAATCTGTTACGCTTCTGGCGTTGGCAAGCGATGAAAAAAATGCGCTCGAAGCGTTGCGTGAACTCGGTGTTATGCAGCTTCTGCCTGCAGAACGCCGCTCTGTTTCTGCTCAGAATTCGGCTGAACAACTGGGTGCGGCACTGCATATACGCCAGCAGTTGGAGAGCATCCGTCCGGAAGATGCTTCAGTTGAAAGCACCGATTGCTCATCTTCCCGGGGAAAAATTGTTGTTGAAGTTGCGGAAAGGCTTATTGACCGCAAAGCGGAGCTTGAAAGCAAGTCCGGTATCCTGAATCAGCGGCTGAACCGTTTGGCCGTGTGGGGCGATTTTCAAAAGGGCACGCTGGATGAGTTGAAGAAAAAAGGCGTTTCCGTGCTGCTTTGTTCCGGAACGACCGATGAATTTTCCGCCGCTGAAAATATCGACGGAATAAATTTGTTCGTGATCCGGCGCAGCCGGGATAAGGTCGATTTTGCCGTTGTTTTTACCGAAGAGCTTCCTGCAGAAACGGTCGCAGCTTTGCCGGTTTTTAAGCTGGCAGATGACGATGATCCCGCCGGATTGCAACGGGAGCTGGATGCCGTTAAGGATGAGCTTCAGAAAATCGGTGACGAGTTGCAGGCGTTGAGCTGTGAAAGTTCGGCAGTTGAAAATTACTGCCGCGAACTGGAGGAACTGTACGATTTTGACCGTGCCGCCGATGCCATGAGTGAACATGGAAAGATCGCGGTGCTGCGCGGGTTTGTTCCGGAACCGGAGATAGATTCTCTGCGGGATGCCGCCAAAAAGCAGGGCTGGGGATTGTTCATCCGTGACCCGAAAGAGGATGAAGAGGTTCCCGTTCTGTTGAAAAACAACAAATTTACCCGGGTGATCAAACCGCTTTTTGACTTTCTCGGCATAGCTCCGGGGTATCGGGAAATTGATATTTCCGGCGGTATATTGATCTTCTTTACCATCTTCTACGCTATCATCATTGGTGATGCCGGGTACGGTATCCTTTTCGGCTTGATCTCGCTTCTCGGTTTGCGTGCCGCGCGGAAGAAACCGGCGTTGAAGGCGCCGATGCGGTTGCTGTTTATTCTCAGTATCGCCGCGACCGTGTGGGGGGCTTTGTGCGGAAGCTGGTTCGGCTTGTCGCAGATCGGCAAGTGGCAGATACCGGCGCTTGCGTGTTTCCGCGATTTTGCCTCCAGCAGTGCCAAGCAGGCGAACATCCAGTTTTTCTGCTTTATTCTGGCAGTGGTACAGCTCTCTGCCGGACGGATATGGCGGGTGATCCGGGAGCGCAGCTGGCGTTCTGCCGGTCAGCATCTGGGGTGGATGCTCATTATCTGGGGAAATTTTTTCCTTACCATCCGGCTGATCGTTTATCCGGGAGAGTTTCCCAAGTTTATGTACGGTCTTTACGGAGTCGGATTGCTGCTGGTGATGGTGTGCGGAGTGAATTGGAAAAATGCCGCTGATATCTTCCAGTTTCCGTTTGATATTATTGGAAGTTTTACCGATGTGCTGAGTTATATCCGCTTGTTTGCTGTGGGGCTTGCCGGAGCGTGCATTGCCGGAAGTTTCAACGGGATGGCGTTTGATTTGAGTGCTGTTTCGGCATGGCTTATTCCCGCCGGATTGTTGGTGGCGCTGGTCGGTCATGCGTTGAATATTGCGCTTGCGTTGTTGAGTGTGCTGGTTCATGCGGTGCGCCTCAATACTCTGGAGTTTTCCAACCACACTGGATTGTCCTGGAGTGGTCAGAATTTTAACCCTTTTAAAAAGAAACAATTTCAAAAATCAGTTGAAAATAAGGAGTAAACAATTATGGAATTGACGTGTATGCAATCGTTGGCAATCGGTGTCGGTTATGTCGCGGTCGGTTTGGCGGCTGTAGGGTCGGCTATCGGTGCCGGAATGGCTGGAAGTACTGCTATCGGCGCTTGGAAAAAGTGCTATCAGCAGGGTAAAGCAGCACCGTTTCTGCTTATTGCCATGGTTGGCGCGCCGTTGAGCCAGACGATTTATGCGATGTTGATGATGGTGCTGTCCAAGCAGGCGATCATCGAAAAACCCCAGTTCGCTCTGGCGTATGTCTGCATGGGACTGCTCGGCGGTTTTGCCCAGATGTTTTCTGCGATTTTCCAGGGCAAGTGCGGAGCCGGCGGCTGTATCGCTTTCGCTGAAACCGGAAAAGGTTTTGCCAACTATCTTATCGTGCTGGGTGTCGTCGAAACCTGTGCTATCTTTGCGCTGGTATTTTCCTTCATGGCGATGCCGTAAGTACTTGTGATCACTGGAATACCCGGGGAGCATCGGTGGATATGAAATTTTTGTTTAATCCGTCCACTGATGCTCCTTTCAATTTGGCATTTGAAGAGCTTATCGCCTCGCGTTTTGAGGACGATGCAATTATGTTATGGCGTAACCGGAACGCGGTTATCGTCGGCCGTAATCAGAATACGGCGGCGGAGGTCGATGCCGATTTTGTAAAAGCGCATGATATTCAGGTGGTGCGGCGCATGACCGGGGGCGGGGCGGTTTATCACGATTTAGGCAATATAAATTTTACCATCTCCGTCCGGGACCGGCAGTTGGAACCTGAGGCGTTTGCCCGTAACGCGCAAGTGGTGCTGCGCGCGCTGCAAAGTTTCGGCGTGGCGGCAGAATTTTCCGGGCGCAACGATATCGTCGTGGACGGGAGAAAAATTTCCGGAAGTGCTAAAAGCGTTCTGGATAAAAGGACGCTTTTTCACGGGACACTGCTTTTTTCTGCGAATTTATCCATGTTGACCAGTGTGCTTACTCCGGACCCGGAGAAAATTCGTTCCAAAGGTATAAAATCGGTGCGCTCGCGCGTGGCAAACTTGCAGGAGTTTTTGCCGCAATGGGATGTGGAAACGTTTTTAACTCAGCTTACCAATGCGATGCTCACCGTCTCCGGAGCAGAGTTTGTGGAGATTCCGGAAGATATGGTCTGCGCCGCAGAAGAGTTGGCAAATAAAAAATACCGCACCTGGCAGTGGAATTACGGTACGCCGATAAACTACGCTTACTCCAAGGGCAAACGTTTTCCTTTCGGCACTTGCCGGGTCAACTTCAATGTTGCCAATAACTGTATCGCCGATCTGCATTTGACCGGAGACTTTTTCGGCGTTGAAGATATTTCCGCGTTGAGCGCAATGCTCAATGGCGTTTCGCTGGAACCGGAAACACTTTCCTCTGCGATAAAAAAAATCCCCGTGGAAAAATTTATCCACGGGGCAACGGCAGAAGATATTATTTCACTTTTTGATCTGTGAGCATTTTTTGCTGATCTTGCACAGAATGTCATTTATCATCGCCAGACTCGGACGGCTGCAAGTGCCGTGCGTGGTACCGGGGATGGAGTAAAACACCACATTCGGATTTTTGTACACCCGGCGCATGCGCATGACCAGAAGATGGTTTTCCTCTGCCCGGGCGGGCCAATCCAACTCCCGGTCGCCGGTGATGAAGGTCATGGGCGGAGTATCTTTCGCCGCGTGATAGATGGGAGCATATTCATCGATCACAAAGTCGCGGGTTGCGGGATTTTTGGCACGGCGCTCGTTGAGGATCTGGAAATGGGTACTCATCTGTCCGCTGATAGGGAACGCTCCGGCGATCTGCGAGGGGGAAACACCGAAGGTTTCAAGATAGCGCTTGTCCAGAGTAACCATCGCGGTGAGATAGCCGCCGGCAGAGAGTCCGGAAACGTAGACCTGTTTCGGGTCGCCGCCGAATTTTTCAATGTTTTTGATGACCCATGCTACTGCGGCGGCAGCGTCGTAAATATAATCCGGGCAATTACCGCCTTTTCCGGACAACCGGTAGTTCACTGTTGCCACTGCTACCGCCTGAGTGTTGATGAGGGGGAGTTTACTTTTGCCGCCTTTTTTCAATCCGCCGCCATGCAGCCACACCAGAGTCGGGAATTTGACCCGCCTGTCCGGGACATAAAGGTCGAGTTTACATCTTGCGCTGCGATATTCCATATTGCCTTGCGCCGGAGCATCCTTTTCATAATAGGAAATATCTTTCCACTCTTTCGCACTCAACGTGAGTGCAACTGCACACAGTGCAGCAAAAATAACTTTATTCATTGTAGTCTCCATTATTATAATCTCTTTTGTCTGTGCTTAATATAGCATATTGTGAGAAAAATACAAATTTTCTGCGAAAAATAATGTGTCTTTGCTTGAATTATCAAAATGTTAGGCTACATTACAGATAGCGTTTAAAGTTTTGTAAAGCACCTGTGTCTCAAATTACGACCACATATCTTCCGGCGCAAAAATATAAAGGTGACGCCTGCGGGGCGTCGCCGCAGGTTATTTTTTGCAAAAATAAGATAATACGAAAAATTAACGCTTGCAAAATCAGCTAACAGGAGGTTATATAATGAACGCATACGCACAGCGGGTTTTTGAATTGCGGAAGCAGCAGGCTCCGTGGGAGACAGAATTTCTTCAGGCGGTCGAGGAACTTTTTGAGTCCATCGGCAGTGTGATCGAGTCTGATCCGCGTATTGAACAGCACCGCATTCTGGAACGCCTTACCATTCCGGAACGCATCATCACATTTCAAGTTCCGTGGGTCGACCGCAACGGCGATATCCAGGTGAATACCGGATGGCGCGTTCAGTTCAACGGTGCCATCGGTCCTTATAAAGGCGGATTGCGTTTCCACCCGACAGTTACTCTGTCCACATTGAAATTTCTCGGTTTTGAGCAGACCTTCAAAAACGCGCTGACCACACTGCCCATGGGCGGCGGCAAAGGCGGAAGCGACTTCAATCCCAAAGGTCGCACGGATATGGAAATTATGAACTTCTGTTCTTCATTCATGCGCGAACTTTTCCGCCACATCGGCGCTCAGGTGGACGTTCCTGCCGGAGACCTCGGTGTCGGCGCGCGGGAAATCGGTTATCTCTTCGGTGCTTACCGCCACCTTGCCAATAATTACAGCGGCGTTCTCACCGGAAAAGGAGTGGGCTGGGGCGGTTCTCTGGTTCGCGCGGAAGCGACCGGTTTCGGTGCAATCTACTTTGTCCAGCACATGCTGGAAGAGCGCAAAGATACCATCGCCGGAAAGAAGATCGTCATCTCCGGTTTCGGCAATGTCGCCTGGGGTACTGCCCTTAAAGCCAATCAGCTCGGCGCTAAAGTTATCGCCATTTCCGGTCCCGATGGTTACATTATCGATGAAGCTGGTATCGACGAAGAAAAAGCTGAATACATGACTGTCCTCCGTTCCAGCGGCATGGATGTCGTTGCTCCCTACGCTGAAAAGTTCCCCGGTTCAAAATTTGTTCCCGGCGGCAAGGTTTGGGAAGTTCCTGCTGATATCGCCATGCCGTGCGCCATTCAGAACGAACTCAATGGCGATGATGCGTTGAAGCTGGTCAAAAACAATGTCAAAATCGTTGCCGAAGTCTCCAATATGGGCTGTACTCCGGAGGCGATTGCCTGCTTCAAGGAAAATGGCGTGGTCTTTGCTCCCGGTAAAGCCGTCAACGCCGGCGGCGTGGCTACCAGCTGTCTCGAAATGAGCCAGAATGCAGAACATACCAACTGGTGTTCTTCCGAAGTTGATGCCAAACTTCACTCCATTATGACCGGTATCCATTCGACCTGTATCAAGCACGGTCGTACTGCTTCCGGTGAAATCGACTACGTTGCCGGTGCCAATATCGCCGGATTTATTCGCGTGGCGAAGGCCATGATCGCCCAGGGCATTTAAAGGCGGCGATCTTGCTTGCTCCCGCTTCCATCGGGCGGCGATCTTGCTTGCTCCCGCGAGCCTTTCCATCGGACGGCGGCTCGGTTGAGGACAGTAGTCCACGCCCTCGCCGCCGCCTCGGAAAAACTCCCGGATAGCGACGCGATATCGCCGCCTCCGGGCTGAACTGGCGATGTGTCGCCTTACGGCGACCAATGTAGTGGTGAGTTGCGCCACCTGCCGTTGGCTTATGAAACGCCTGTCGGTTCTACCGCCGGAGGCGGTGCGCGGCGGATAGCCGTGCGGCTCGTGGGGCTGGCGTTCAGCAACACGCCAGCCAACGTGGGCGTTTAAAATGCCCCGATCGCGACAACGAAGAAAACAAAATACTTCGCTTTTCTTGAAAAGGGATGAGGGTTCGGGAGAAGGGAAAAACTTCTTTTCTCGTGAAAAGAAGTTTTTCCCTTCTCCCGAGCAATCTCCTCTTATCGGGAACGGGGCGCCGCCGCAGGTTGTATTTTTACAAAAAAACCGGACAATACAACTTGCAAATATTCGCAGGCGTGATATATTGCTCTTGAAACAATAAATACTATTTGAGAGGATTTTTTATGCCCGCAGATTTTGTTCATTTGCACTTGCATACGCATTACAGTATGCTTGACGGGGCGTGTACCGCTTCCGGACTTATCAAAATGGCGAAAGAGATGGAGATGCCCGGTATCGCCATTACCGACCACGGTTATATGGGGGGAACTGAGGAGTTCCACAAAAAACTCACTGCCGAAGGTCTCAATCCCATTATCGGCGTCGAAGCGTATGTTTCTCCCACCACCCGGCAGGATGTCAATCCGGCGGTGGATTTTATCAAAGGTTTTCACCTGGTTCTGCTGGCGGAAAATCAGAAAGGTTATCACAACCTCTGCAAGATCATGAGTGAATCCTGGCGCAGCGGTTTTTACTACAAAGCCCGCTGTGACAAGCAGCTTCTTGCTCAGTATCACGAAGGTATAATCGCGCTCTCCGCCTGTATCGCCGGAGAAATTCCCCGCCGACTCGCGGTCGGAGACCTCGCCGGTGCCGAAAAATCGCTGGATGATTATGTGAATATTTTCGGACAGGACAACTTTTTTATTGAGCTCATGGATCACAATATGCCGGAGGAACGCGAGGTCAATCCCAAATTGATCGAGCTTGCCCGCCGCCGCAACATCCAGCTGGTCGCAACTAATGACGTCCATTATATGCGCAAAGAGGATGCCGAAGCACATGAGATCATGCTTTGTATCCAGACCGGCGGCAGGATCAACGAAGATCACTTCCGCTTCCCGACGCAGGAGTTTTACTTCAAGTCACCGCAGGAGATGGCGGAGATATTCAAAGATACCCCCGATGCCATTTCCAATACCAAACTCATCAACGACCGCTGTGCCGCTGAACCGGTTAAGTTTGACTATAAGACCAACCATTACCCGGTCTTTTACATGCCGGACGGCAAAGAGGCTGACCGCAAAGTTCTGTTCGATGTATGCTGTTCCAATCTGCCCATGCGCTACGATTTCACCTATGTTGAAGGTGCGGAACTCACTCCGGAGCAGCAGAAGATCATGGACCGGCTCAATTATGAACTCAACGTCATTGAAAAGACCGGTTTCTGCAGTTACTTCATGGTGGTATCCGACTTTATCCGCTGGGGCAAAGAACACGGTATTCCGGTAGGTCCCGGACGCGGTTCCGGTGCCGGAAGTGTGGTCGCATATTTGATGCTGATCACTGACATCGATCCCTTGCGTTACGAGCTGCTCTTTGAACGTTTTCTCAACCCGGAACGAGTCAGTCCGCCGGACTTTGATATCGACTTCTGCGAAAAACGGCGCAGTGAAGTTATCGAATATGTCCGGCAGAAGTACGGTTTTGACAACGTGGCGCAGATTTGCACTTACGGTCAGCTCAAGGCAAAAGCGGTGGTGAAAGACGTTGCCCGGGTGTTGAATTTCTCCTTTGATGAGGGCAATAAACTTACCAAAATGATCCCCGAAGATTTGAAGATGACCATTCCCAAGGCCATTGAGCAATCCAAAGAGATCGCTGATTTGATTGCCACGAACCCCAGAGTGGCAAAGGTGTTTGAGTTTGCCAAGATTCTCGAAGGTTTGAACCGGCAGGCCGGTGTTCACGCCGCCGGAGTCATCATCGGCGACCAGCAGCTGGATAACCTTGTCCCGCTCTCCCGGAGTGCTACCGGGGATATGGTCGTGCAGTATCCGAAAGAACCTTGCGAAAACCTCGGTCTGCTCAAGATGGACTTCCTCGGACTGCGCACGCTTACCATTATCCGCAATGCGCTGGATATGATAAAAGAACAGCACGGAGTCGATATCAATTTGTCCAAACTTCCGCTGGATGATCCTAAAACTTATGCCATGCTGCAAAAGGGCGATACGGTCGGCGTGTTCCAGTTGGAATCCGGCGGTATGCAGGATTTGTGCCGCAACCTCGGTGTGGAAACTATCGAACACATCATCGCTCTGGTGGCGCTTTACCGTCCCGGTCCCATGCAGTTTATTCCGCAGTATATCGCGCGTAAGAAGAATGAGGAAGTGACCATCTACGACCATCCCAAGATGGAACCGATACTTAAAGAAACTTACGGTATCATGGTTTATCAGGAGCAGATCATGCAGGTGGTGCAGGCGCTTGCCGGATTCAGTCTGGGCGGAGCGGATATTCTCCGCCGTGCCATCGGTAAGAAGAAGGTCGATGTCATGGCGGAACAGCGGGAAAAGTTCATCGCCGGATGCAAGGCTGCAAGCGATATTGATGCCGCGCTTGCTGACCAGATTTGGGAAAAAATCAAAATCTTTGCCGGTTACGGCTTTAATAAATCCCACTCCGCAGCTTACGGTGTGGTCTCCTATCAGACGGCATTTCTTAAAGCCAATTATCCGGTGGAATTCATGGCAGCGGTGCTTACCGGTGAAATCGAAAATGCTGAAAAACTCGCCTTTTTCATCAATGAGTGCCGCGAGATGGGCATTGAGATACTGCCGCCGGATGTCAATACCAGCAACATCCTCTTTTCCGTGGACAAAGGTCGTATCCGCTTCGGTCTGGGCGCAATCAAAGGTTGCGGTGAAGCCGCCGCCAGCAAAATCATCGCCAGCCGTCAGGCGGATGGGCCGTTTACCAGTTTCCTCGACTTTTGTGAACGCTGCGGATCGGATATCAACTCCCGCATGATGGAGTTTCTCACCCGTTCAGGAGCCTTTGACTCCTTCGGTTTGCGCCGGTCGCAGATTCTTGCGGTGGCGGAGCCGATGCTGGCTTTTGCCGCGGAACGCGCCCGGGATAAGGCTTTGGGGCAGGGGTCATTGTTCGATTTGCTCGGAGAAGAAGATGGGGCAAACGAAGTTTGTTCGGTGCAAGTTCCGGATATTCCGGAGTTTGATTGGGACGAGATGCTGAAAAGTGAAAAAGAGCTGTTGGGTTTTTACGTCTCCGGTCACCCGCTGCAGCCGCAAGCCAATTTGCTTCACACGTTTGCCACTCCCATCCACAAGTTGCCCGATTATGCGGACAACACCACCATCCGTATCGCCGGAATGGTGTTGAGTTTTACGGTGAAGTACAGCAAGACGACCAATAAGCCTTTCGGCATACTGCTGATGGAAGATTTGGATTCCAGTTGTGAGTGTATGATTTATGAAAAGGGCTTGGAACAGTTGAAGAGCAATATGGTTTCCACTGAACCCGGTTCCGGCATCATTCTGGAAGCTACCGTCCGGCGCAATCCGGACAGTGAAAAGCCCCGGCTTATCGTGGAACGTATTTTCCCACTGGATGCGGCACCGGAACACTTTTCCGAAGAGTTGTACCTCCATTTGTATCAGAATGAGCTTCAGCCCGGCGCAGTGCAGGAGATTGCACGGTTGTGCAAAAATGCTCCGGAAGGCAAGACAAAAATCATCGTGTGCGTGGTGACGGATAAAGATGAAGTGGTCTTTGTGGAATCTGATTTGCGTCCGATCACCGTGTCGCGCGGATTGCTTCACCGCTTTGACGAAGTATTGGGCGCAGACCGTTACCGTATCAAGCGCACGCCCTGTCAGGAGCCGCCGCGCCGCTGGGTTCCCAAAGATAAAGATGCCGCCGCTCCCGCCAATGCATGAGTAAATTCAAATACACGATTTTGATTATTGTTGTACTGCTGTCAGCATTTGTGCTTGAGGCGGCTGTACAGGTGATACTGGTTCCGGGATGGTATTCGGAATGGGTACACTATTTGCGCCACCGGGAAGTGTTGTCGCAAACATTTCCCGGTGCGGGGGTGGAGGTTTTCAAGTGGGACTCCAACCGCTTGTGGAAAAATGCCAAAGTTTCCGCCTCGGAGAGTGCTGTCGCGCTGGCAGAAAAGTTGAGATCCTCTTCCGCACGGGAGAATACCATTCTTATTGGTCACTCTCTCGGCGGCAGGATCGTTATCGAGTGTGCTGCCGCGCTGGCCGCTCAGAATTTGAAGGTAAAGCAGGTTATTCTGATCGGGTGTGCGGGAACTGTCGATGATGCAAAAATCGCGGCATTGCAGAAATTTTCCTCCGATGCGGTGATAAATATTTTCTGTCCGGATGACAATATGCTTAAACTTTATATCGGCAAAGAAAAGGAGCTGCCTCTGGGATTTACCGGTTTGAAGTGCCGCTATCCCCGCTTCCGGCAGTACCGCATGGCTGTTGATGAAAGTGATGTGAAAATCGGAAAAGTCACCGTCATCACCGGCGACACATTGGAGCCGGTGCGGGAAACGGTTGCCCATCTTTCCGTAAACTACCTTCAGACATTGCGTGATGCAGTGGCGGGGAAAAATAAAGAGTATTATCTGGATTATGCCGCTGTCGAGGCGATTGCGGCAAAAAAACAATCTGCGCCGGACAAAATACCCGGATTCCGGGAGTTGGCATCTTTCGACGGTTGGAAGTTGGAAAAACGCACTTTCAAGAGCCGTTTCCGTATCACGGCTCCCTCCGGAAGAAACTTTTTTTATGATGATGAAACCACCGCCGGAGCTGTGTTTGCTGAAATAAAACGATATATTTCTGATTTTGCAGTCAATGGGGAAAAATGAATTTCAACGAGATTACGACACTTGCCCGGATTCAATGCATCCATGACAATTGTTACTACCGGTCGGAACTGGATCGTTCCGGGAGCAATGGCGGTAAATAATCCTCTGTCCGGCGCAGAGAAACCAGAAATCCACGGGAATATACCGCTTCAATCAGGTCGAAGCGGCACTTCAGCGGTGGATACCCTATAACTTTCAAATAGACTTTCGCCGCATTGCGGTTGCGGCGGCGCTGGTGCATGGAAAGATTGCCTCCGGGGGTGAAGCCGGCTTTCTTCCGGATGCTTTTGACTTCCACAAAGACCAGTTCGCTTCCGTCCAGCGCGACAATATCCAATTCGCCGACGTGGCAGCGGTAATTGCGGGCAAGTACCGTCATGCCTTCAGCAGCAAGCAGAGCGGCGGCGGCATTTTCGCCGCGCCGTCCCAGTTGTCGGGTATGTCTTTTTGCTCGGATGGATAACTGCATTATTTACTTGAGTTTGCTCAAGTCGATTCCGGTCGCTTCCCAGAACAAAGTATCTTCCACCGGCTTGTTGTCGATTTCCCAGAAGTGGTTCATCACATCTTCTTTGCATTCGCCAGCGGCGGTAACTTTGTCAAGATAGGCTCTGAAATCAGGCAGAGAGATGCTCTTGTCCGTTTCAAACGCTTCCGGATTATTGAGCAGTGCGGCGAAAAAGTTTGCCGTCACCGGGGTTGAATTCCAGTTGAGACCGCCTAAGGTGCATACCGTCAGTGTGCCGCCATCCGCGATCTTTAAAGAGAAGCAGTGGGAGAAGTTCCGGAGCGTGTCATCAGGAATGAACTCCTTAACTTTGTGCAGAAGTCCTTTCATCCGGTCGCGTACCGGTTTGTCAATACCGCAAATATGCTCTTCGACTGGCACGGGGAAGTGGTCGAGGTTGACCTTGTAAGCACCTTCCAACAGCGGCTGCATATTCGCTTCAAAGTAGCGCTCGCAAGCTAACGCTTCTTCCAGAACGGGGGAATTGACAAAGCCGCCAAGGTTGCTGCCCCGGTCCCAGATACAGGGTTTGAAGCGTTCCAACGCGCCGGGGAGGTAGAAGGTGTTGCCGGGGCGGTCGCGGTGATAAAGCAGGAAAACGTGTTTGCCGGAAGCAAGTTTTTCCAGCACCGCCGCATCAAATTTATCGGTAAGATAAATATTGCTTTGAGCTTCAGCGGCAGAGACAAAGAATGCTGATGCCGCCCGGTCGGAAAGCGCACACTCCGGAGATGACGTTACCGCCGCTTGCGGGTAAAGCCAGATCGGCCAGGAGTTTTCCAGTACCAGGTCATCACTGCGGAACACGGCGGACACGGTCACCTTTTCCGGGGCGGCTTTGCTGTGGAAGTTCAAGGTCATCCGGGTGAGTTTCTGGAGATTTCCGGCGAGGACAAAGTTGTCACCTTTCCAGAAAACTTTGCCGTTGATGGAAACTTCCAGAGTACCTTTGATTTCCGGAGATTCCATAAAGTTGGAGACAAAAAGCTCCATTTTAACGGGGGTATCGTAATAAAAAACTTCATTTTCAAAGCGTGCCAGCAACGCGGCATCACCGTTGAAGGAGTTCATCCATTTGGCATCGATGTATTTGTCGTCATCGAAAAAGTCAACGATACCGTTTTTGTTTTCGTACTTGAGACAGTCGGCAAACTGAAGCATCTCAAAGCCGCACAAACTGGAGAGCCGGAGCCGTTCCAGATAGGTTTTGATACCCATTTTTTTGAATACTTGCGAACCTTTGATGTAGTCAGGCATTTTGGCAGTGAGATTTTTCCGTTCGATCAGAGCTGGAAGTTCAGTAAGATAACGGGGTTTTTTAATGTCGTTGGCTTCAAGGTACTCTTTGCCGACTTTAGCGCAGAAATCATCAAATTTTTTGTTGAGTGCAGTGTAATCAGGAATGTCGATGTAGTGTACGGCTTCGTGCGCCAGCACCGGACGGAGCGGTGTCGCTTCCCGGCGGATGGTGAACTCCACATCTCCGGAGGTGCCGCTGCCATCGAGCGCTTCATCGTAAGTTGAACCGTTGATGCGCCAGCAGGCATCGGTATCAAACATGTCATCATGGTGCTTGAACGGGTAGTAGTAGGCGATGTGCTGGGCGAAAATATCGGCACTGCTGCGGTCGAACTCTCCCCATCCGGAGTTGTCCATAATCAATTTCCCCGGAGCAAGTTGTTTGCCCTGCTGATAAAGTTTATGAACTTCCGGCTGATGTCCGGATTTGTGCATTTCGTTTCCGATACAGAAAATAGCGGCAGAGGGACGGTTGCGGTAGCGGAGAATGGTCTCCTCCCAGCGGGTGTTGTCCATGGAAAGTTTCTTTTTATTGCCCTGAGAATCGTACTCATAAGCAAAACCGATTTCCATGTGGATAAATATACCCTCTTCGTCCGCAGCTTCAATAAATTCCGGAGTGGGTATGGTGCTGTGGAAACGGACGAGATTGAAGCCGTATTTCTTCGCCTGCCGGATATTTTTTACGGCGGCGGCTTTGAGGGATTCCCCGGTCATATTGGGGTGTTCATGGGCAACGATACCGCGGATGTAACCGCGGAAATAGAGCGGCTTGCCGTTGAGCAGGACAGCGCGGTTATCCAGAGTTTGCAGTTCACAAAAACCGAAGCGCTCAATTATGCCGCTGGCAGTAAAGTTGTAGAGAACCGGATGGTTCGGAGACCAGCATTCCAGAGCGGCGGCATCCAGAACCGTGGTGAATACGCCGTCAACTTCGCTTTCTCTCAGCAATGGAGCGTTGATGCGGTTTCCGGAACAATCGCTGACAGCGGGATTGATAAGAGCCTTGCTGCTCTCAATGGTGAGCAGTTTGGCAGATACGTCACTTTTGATATATATACTCATAGAAAAATACCTTTCCTTTTGGGGATTAATATAACCTGAAAAGGTGAAATTTCAAGGAGAGTTTGCTTCAAAAGAGAGTAAATATTTCACCTGCGGCTGCCGCGACAACGGAGCGGCAAAATACTTCGCTTTTTTTGAAAAGGGATAGGGGGTTCGGGGGGAAGGGAAAAACTTTTTTTCTCGTGAAAAAAAGTTTTTCCCTTCCCCCCGATTACCGGCAATCACATTTCAGTAGAACATTGCCAGTTGGTGTTCATCCACTCCGGGGAAGAAGTGGTCTTTTAAAATGCCTTCGCAATGGAAGCCGCAGCGTTCGTAGAATTTGATCGCGGTCGGATTGATGGAAGATACACAAGTTGCGACTTTGCGCATTTTGCGTTCTCTCCAGAAGTTGTCTGCCGCTTCAAAGAGCATTTTTCCGATTCCGCATCCGGCGTATTCCGGGAGGACACCGATACGCTGGAGCGTACCGAGTCCCCGGGCAAGTGCGGCGGTGACGGAGATACAGCCGACGACTTTGTTTCCGTCAAGGGCGACAAAACTTATGTTGTCATACTCGCCGTTGGCAAAGTGCTGCATTGCGTTCTGCCAATATTCCGCGGAACGTTTGGGGCCCATACGCTCTTTCAAATAGGTTTTGAAACTTTCGTAATAGACTTCTGCGGCGCCGGCGGCATCGCAATCTTGAAATTCGCGGACAGTTATCATAGCAGCGTCAATCCATCACTTTGAAGAGTTCCACATTGTCAAAGTAGATTTCCTGACCTTTGCCGTTTCCGACACCGAGCATCAGTTCGAGATAATTGGCGTGTTCCGGGACGGTTACGACAAATTCCACCGTGACCGGCTTGGCACCCAGGCGTTTGAAGTAGTGCTGTTTGTTCAAATAGTCGGCAAAACGGTCGTTGAACGGTTTGCCCTGACGGACGAGGTCACGTTTCCATTTGACGCTGAAAGAGGCTTTGGCTTTGCTGCCCGGAGTGATGTTCCATGCCGTACAACGTGCCAGATACATTTCACCGGGTTTGACTTTGCGGCTCTGGTAGATACATCCGTTTTCCACATTGATCGCGGCGACGACAGCGTTGCCGTTGACCACTTTGCGGGCGAAGTGTCCCTGATTTTTCGCACCGTGCCATTCGCCGAAACCGGGGACTTTCTGCGTTTTCGAGGGGAGTTTGTCATAGGTGGAATTGTAGACGATATTGCGTATTTTGTTCCTGGCGATGACGTTTTTGGCATCGGCAAGCTGGTTCTGGCTGGCGATCAGATCAAGTTCCGCAGTGATTTTGGGAGCGACACTTGAGATGTTGATCGGATTGGCAGGATGGTGGCTGGGGAACCAGACGAAGCGTTCATGCCACATCCAGACGTATTTGTCGGCAACTTCCATGGCGTTGATGAGGTTGCGCTTGAGCATCTGTGCGCCGCCGAGTTTTTCGAGGTCGGGCAGCAGCTGGTTGTTCCAGAAATTGAAGCGGGGATTGAAGTGCGGGTCGACATAGATACCCGGGGCGATAAAGGTCTGGGCGCGGTATTTCGCCAGATGTTTGGCATCGAGGAAGCGGAGGAAGTTTTTTCTTACATCAATGCCGAGGTGGTAAAATTCCACTTCATCGTTGGCGCGGTAAGCACAGCTTTCATCGCCGTCATGGATTTTGACCGTGGGCGGCAGAACATCGTAGATACCGTTGACAAAGGGGGCGACCATATATTCCGCATCTTCGGGGCGGGCATTGTCATTTTTGTGGCGGCAGAGAGAGAACCACCAGTAGCAGAGCATCTCCATATCGGGAAATTCACTGAACAAAGCTTTACCGAATTCCTGACCGCGCTGACGGATTTTGGCGTGAGTTTCGGCGAGAGTTTTGCCCTTTTCCGGATTGAACTGCCACATGGTGTTTTTGTGATACTCTTCAATATCGAACTTCAGACCGACCATGCCGGTCTCTTTGGCGATTTTGGCAATGACTTTGTGGTTGTGGCAAACCGATTCCCAGGCGGCATCATCGAACCAGTCGACATTGCCGGGGCTGACGGTAAGACCGATGAAGTTGTCAGTAAACTTCTTGAATTTGGTATTTTTCAAGTTGGCGATATCATCTTTGAAATACTCGTATTTGATTTTGCGTTTGCCGAAGATGGCGTTGATGTTGACCGCTTCACCTTCGCACTTGGCGGCGGGAGTGACAAAACGGATGATGATACCGCTGCCGGGGATGGATTTTTCCATCAGAGCGATATTGTTTTTGATGTACTGGGTCGTCATCAGGAATTTGCGCGACGGCTTGGCATTGGGAGCAAGACCTTCGTACTGGAAGCCCCAGCCATCGTGGATAAGTTTGACTTTGGGCGGCTTGTAATACTCATCTGCCATCAGCACCACAGCTGAAAAAGCCAACAAAGTTGAAAAAATACGTTTCATGAAAAATCCTTTCTTTAAAGTGTTTTACCGGTCGTAAACATCCGCCCAGTTACGTTTTTTATTGTTGAACATATTGTCATCGTTGCTGTCGAGACAGATGTTTCCCTTGACATTTTTGACACTGCCGTCGCACATAGTGACATTCATACCGGCGCTGGGAGGAACATCATTTCCTTTGCTGGCCGCATCGTAAAATTTCTTGCCGTTATGGCCGGGGTGGCGGTAACCGACTCTGCCGTGACCGGAAGCATCGATACCGCTGTACCAGGTTTCGATTTCAGCATGTTCCATAAAGAGATAAATCTGACTGCTGCGCCGGATGGAACCGGCTCTTGAAGAACCGCGGTTGTGCGGGTCGGCTTTGTATTCGCACCAGTCTTTACCGGTGACAAACTGGTTGGCTGTGTAATTGAGACCGGTTCCGGTGGCATAATCGCCTGCGCCGGAGAGCATCGTGGCACTGGGACAATGGAACACGGAACTCAATACAAACGTTTTGGGAACATGCGGATAACCACCGCTATTACGCCGGACATCGCCGCCAATGTACATCGAAAGACGAGGCGGCCAGCTGTAACCGGTGCTCCGGGGAACATAGTAGCCGTAATCATCCATGTAGTTGGCATTGGCCATGCCCAGCTGCTTCATGTTGTTGGCACATGATACGGTACGGCCGCGTTCGCGGGCGCTCTGCAGAGCGGGCAGCAAGATTGCTGCCAATATCGCTATAATGGCAATTACAACGAGCAGCTCGATCAAAGTAAAGCGTTGAGACGACTTTATATGGAGATTGTGTATGGTTGATTTCATTTTCTTTTTACTCCTGAACTATAATTATTACAGTATGATTATTTAATATAGTCCCAACTTTATCTTTTGCAAATGTATAAAATTGTCAAAAAAATGTCTGTTAGTGTCAAGATTGATGATGCTTGGTTATGCCAGAAACCTCGTTTTGGAATAGTGATGCGAGGCGGTTGCCGCCGAGCGCGCAGGCTGGACGAAGCGAACCGCCGGTCAACAGCCGGCGGACGCGCTGAAGAAATTCAGCGCGGGCGAAGGAAGCCGAGCATTTAAGCCGCGAGGTCAGCCGATGTAATCGGCTGACCGCAGGCGCTGTAATCGAAGGAAAATACCAACGAACGTTGCGCGCGACGGGGAACTGGAAAAGAGGGGAGTCCGGCGGGGAGAAAGCCGGAACGGCTGTCTCCCTCCGGCTGGCAAGTTTGCGCGCGGTGAAAACGCGGCATTGCCAAGCGGGTACTCCAGTGATTCAGCATGCAAATAGACACTTTTTTTTGTCAACAGTATCGCATTTTGTAAAGAAATCCCGGAGTGCTGTAACTTATTTGCAGATAACAAGTTTTACCGGCTGCTTGTCGGCAAAAACGATTTTTTCAATGGTAAGCAAACCGTTTTTATCAATGGTCACAACGGAATTTTTGCCGTTGACCGAAACTTTGAGCCGGGTTCCGGGGGCAAACTTGAAGTTCTGACGGCGGCGGATGGTGACGTCGCTGGTCACGGGATATTTGATTCCGGGATAGTTCACTGAAAGAGTGATCTCATAGTGCTCCTTGCTGTCAACAATATCTTTCCAGTCGAAACCACGGTTGATCCAGCCGACGATATCGCCATCTTTGTTGTCACCGTTGCCGTAGTTGCGGTTGTCGCTGGAGTTGCTGAAAGCGGGGAAACTTTCATTCAGCTTGTAACGGAGCATATCAGCTTCAGTGATGAATCCTGCGGGGGTGTCTTTGGACATGCCGTGCGGGCCGTTGTTCCAGAAAACGCTGAACATCTGGCGTGCATCGTTAGCCGCTTTGTAGAAGGGCGGATTGTTCGCCCAGGGGATCGAACCGTCCATTCTTCCGTTGGTGGCAAGCAGCGGCGGCATATCGATTTCCGGTTTGGCAATGTTTTTTGCGCCGTTGCCGTAATCTTCAAGTTTGGTTCCATCGGGCATCACCGCCGGATTTTCGGGTGTAAAGAGACCGATACTGCACTGCATGCGCATCATGGATGGATTGAATTTCAGCGTTCTCTTCCATGTGTAGGAGTAGACCGGAACCATCGCTCTGCCGGCGGCAAAGAATCCGGGGAAATGGGTGACCATCTGGACGGTTCCGGAACCGCCCATACTGCCGCCGGTGATATAGGTGCGGTTTTTGTCGCCGCCGAGATAATCCTGCGCCCAGCGGGCGATGTAGATTATCATGCGTTCAGTGTAGTTATCCCACTGGAATTTGGGGCCTTTGTTGCTTTTGGCGATGTTGGTGTTGTATCCCAACCAGAATGTTGCTATGGCAGGGACCCGGTCGCGGCTGTCCCACGATTCCTGGCGGCTGAGCTTTCTGCCGGTCCAGATGCGGTCGTTGAGAATAAGCACCAATGCTTTGTTCTGGATCGCCGCAGTAAACTTGAACGGGATACCTTCCCGCCAGGCGAAAGTGTCGTCAGAAAAGATGATGTGACTGCCGATGGCTCTGCCGTTTTTGCTCACGCCGCTGCCGCCGCCGCGTCCATGCAGACGGATGATGATGGGCAGACCTTTGGCAGAATTTTTGGTGAGTTTGCCATTGAGCCGGATGGGATTTGCCTTGCCTTTTCCGACTTGAATGGAAGTTTTGGTCGTGGTGAATCCGGTTATCTTTTCTGTGAAACCGTCATGCGCGGTCACGGCATAATAACGTTTGCCTTCCAAAGAAGCTTTGGGGGTGTGGACGTGAAGTCCGCCTTTGGCGGCAATGGGGCTGCCGCCGTCTGTGATAACGAAGCCGCGCACAAGTTTTTTCTGCTGTTTGCCTTCGGCAACGTTACCGGCAAAAATCTCTTCGCTCTTGGCTTTTTTGCTGCGTTTGGTGAAAAACGAGTCAGCATCGAGCCACCAGTCGACGGCGCTGTTGAGATTGAGATAAGAGGCGATTTCAGTCGCTTTGGTCACATTTTCAGCGGTAATTGGTTCCGAAGAACTCCACACCGTCAGGCGGGTTTTCGGATTCAGTTCCGACTCCTGCCAGCGCAAAAAGACTTGACCGTTTCGGTATTCTCCTTTGAGATCACTGATACCGGCGCTCAGAACGATAGCGGTTCCCAGCATTAAAATGGACAGTAATTTTTTCATGCCAGCTCCTTTTTATCTGCGTTAAATTCCCAAGTCGATCATCGCATCGGCAACTTTGCGGAAACCTGCGATGTTTGCACCCATGACATAGTTGTCAGGTTCGCCGAATTCAGTGGCGGCACGGCGGGCGGCATCGTGGATGTTGACCATGATGGACTGCAGCCGCGAGTCAACTTCGGCGGAATGCCAGTTGAGGCGGATGGCGTTCTGGCTCATCTCCAGACCGCTGGTGGCAACACCGCCGGCGTTGGAGGCTTTACCGGGAGCAAAGAGGATGTTCTGCTTCTGGAAAAATGCCGTTGCCTCCAGCGTGGTCGGCATGTTAGCTCCTTCGCAGACGGCGATACAACCGTTTTTGACCAGAGCCTTGGCATCATCGAGATCAAGTTCGTTTTGCGTTGCACACGGAAGAGCAATGTCACACGGAGCGAGCTGCCAGGGGCGGCAGTTGGCATGATATGTGACATTGGGAACCATCTTTGAGTACTCTTCGATTCTGCCGCGGCGGACATTTTTCAACTCTTTGATCATTTCAAGTTTTTCGAGCGTGATACCATCTTTGTCGATGACAGTACCGTTGGAGTCGGAGAGTGAAAGCACGGTCGCGCCCAGCTGGATGGCTTTTTGCGCGGCGTACTGGGCAACGTTACCGGCTCCGGAGATAAGCACGCGCTGACCGACCAGATCGATCTTTCGCGTTTTGAGCATTTCGCAGGCAAAATAAACGCAGCCGTAACCGGTCGCTTCCGGACGGATCTTACTGCCGCCCCAGTTGATACCTTTGCCGGTGAGAACGCTGTCGTAGGAGTTTACGATGCTCTTGTACTGACCGAAGAGATAACCGATTTCCCGGCTGCCGACGCCGATGTCTCCGGCAGGAACGTCCACATTTGCTCCGATGTGCCGGTAGAGTTCACGCATGAAATTCTGGCAGAAGCCCATGACTTCCCGGGTGCTTTTACCTTTGGGGTCGAAGTCGGAGCCGCCTTTGGCACCGCCCAGCGGCAAGGTGGTCAGACTGTTTTTGAAGATCTGTTCAAATCCGAGGAACTTCAAGATACCCAGATTCACTGACGGGTGGAAGCGCAATCCGCCTTTGTACGGTCCGATGGCACTGTTGAACTGCACGCGGTAGCCGATATTGATCTGGATATTTCCTTTATCATCGATCCAGGGCACTTTAAAGATGATGACCCGTTCCGGAATGACGATGCGTTCAAGGATTTTGAATTTTGCATACTTGGGTTCTGAGTCGATCAGTTTGCCGAGAGAACCGAGAACTTCAGTAACACTTTGAATGTACTCTTTTTCGTGGCCGTACTTGCTCTGCAAGTCATCAAGCACGTTCTTTATATAATTGCTCATAGTTGGATGTCCTTTGGTTTTTTATCGAAAATATTTTCTTAATATAGCATTTTAAGGTGGATTTTTCAACCGGTAAAATGTTGCTAAAAACAGCTTTTTAGAAAAATTTTCTGCACAAAAAACAGTATAGAACCACTTTTGTGTTGGAATCTTGCCAGATGCATTTATATTGAAGTTGTTGAAGAGGAGAGTGGTTGTCAACACAGCTGCGCCGTTTTTTACACGGTTGCCGGGAGGTTTGAAAACGCGTAAGGCGCGTTACCGGAAGCGTGGCGGCAAAGCATGACATGCCATGAAATCGAGGAGGAAAAATATGAGGATGAATATTTCCGATTGGCCGGTACTGATCGTGTCGGGAGAGTTCACCGCCGAAAATGATGACGGTTTCCGGTTGCGGGAACTGGTTCGGCAGCTTCGGGAGAAGGAGTCGTGCAGTGTTATTCCATCGCACAGCTACGAGGATGCGCTGGAGATTTTCAGCAGCCGGGCGGACATCGGGTGTGTCATCATCGACTGGGATCTGGAATTTGAAGCGGTAAACGAAGCCATGCCGCCGGAAATCCTGCTTGCCCGGATGCGCCGCCGCAACAGCAAAGTTCCGGTCATGCTGCTGACCGACCACTTGGAGACGGAAAAATTACCCGGATGCGTGCTGAACAAAATCAGCGATTGCTTGTGGAAAAACGCTGATACCATCGACTTTATCGCCGGAAGGATAGCCAACTGGATAAAAGAGTACGTCCAGTCGGCAGTTCCGGAATTTTTTGCCGGACTGGTCGAATATTCTGAACGTTACAAATACGCCTGGCACACGCCGGGACACCTGGGAGGGCAGGGCTTTTTGCGCGCTCCTGCCGGGGTGGCGATGTACAAATTTTTCGGAGAAAACACCTTCCGCAGCGATCTTTCCATCTCGGTTCCGGAACTGGGATCACTTCTGGATCACGAAGGCGCCGCCGGTGATGCCGAACGCAACTCGGCACAGGTTTTCGGTGCCGATCAGACCTGTTATGTATTGAATGGAACCAGTACGGTCAACCAGATCATCTGGCGCAGTCAGGTACTTCCGGGGGATGCTGCTCTGGTGGACAGGAATTGTCACAAATCGCTCAATTATTCCATGGTCATCACCGGGGCCGTGCCGCTTTACATGATACCGCGGCGCAATGCGCGGGGGATCATAGGACCGGTCAGATTGTCGGAATTTTCTCCGGCATCAATCAAACGGAAACTGGAAAATTCTCCTTTTCTCAAAGGAACCTCCGCCCGTAAATCAATTCAGATGAGCGCATTGACCAACTCAACTTACGATGGCGTATGTTATAATGTCCGTACTATCGTCAATATGCTGGGCAACCTCTCGGAAGGCGGCGGTCTGGATGAAGCGTGGTATGCTGAATCATCACTTGTGGAAAATCTTCACTTCGATGAAGCATGGTACGCTTACGCGCATTTTCATCCTTTGTACAACGGTCACTACGGCATGGCAGTGGACAACTGTTCCGCTCCGATTTTCTGTTCGCAGTCGACGCATAAATTGTTGACCGCTTTCTCTCAGGCATCCATGCTTCACATCAAGAATGGCGCCAAACGCAAGATCGATCCGGTCATATTCAATGAATCATATATGATGCACGGTTCAACCTCTCCGCAATACAGTATGATCGCCTCTCTGGATGTTGCCACGCAGATGATGAAAGATAATGGTACATCTCTTATCGGAGACATCATCCGCGAAGCAGTACAGCTGCGGCGGAAGATCGCTTCTCTGGAACGGGATTTCCACAAGGATGGCGACTGGTTCTTCAGCATGTGGCAGCCGGAGACGGTGCGCTGTAACGGACACCGCTGCTCCTTTGCCGATGCTCAGGCGGATTTTCTGGCGACGACTCAGGAACCGTGGGTGCTGAACAGCAAAGAGAACTGGCACGGTTTTGCCGATATCGAAGACGGATATGTGATGCTCGATCCCATCAAACTTACCATTTTGACTCCGGGAGTTATGCCGGACGGCACTCTCACTTCCGGCGGCGGTATTCCGGCTTCAGTCGTCAGTAACTTTCTGATAAAACACAACATCGTCTGTGAAAAGTGCGACTACTACTCATTTTTGCTGTTGAACTCTCTGGGAACCACCCGGGCCAAACAGGGTTCGCTTCTGGCGGCACTCTTCCAGTTTAAGAAACTTTACGACAGCAACGCTGCCATGAGCGAAGTTTTCCCGGAACTGGTGCGCCGCTTCCCGCAGCGTTACGGCAGGGAAACTTTGCGCCAGCACTGCGACTCCATGCATGCGTATTTGCGCGAACACCGGATACTGGAACTCATGCATAAAGCCTTTGAAGTCATTCCGACCCCCGCGATGCTTCCCGTTGATGCCTATCATGCGGTGGTGCGCGGCAATGTGGAAGCGGTCGATGTTGCAGAGATGCATAACCGTATTGCCGCAGTGATGCTGGTTCCGTATCCGCCGGGAATACCGGTGATGATGGGCGGAGAGATCATGAACAGCAAAGCGCGGCCTGTGGCAGATTATCTCATTGCCAGAGAAGAGTTTGAAAATGCGTTCCCCGGATATGAAGGTGACATTCACGGCATTACCAGAGTACAGCGGGAAAACCGGACGGTGTTCCAGACTCTGTGCATAAAAAAATAGGAGAAAGGTTTTATGAAAAACGGAAAAATGAGTGTAACTACCATGGCGCTTCTGACCGTGGCGGCAGTGTTGTCACTGCGTAATCTGCCCTCGGAAGCGGAATATGGTTACAGTGTGATATTCTACATCACCATGGCGGCGGTCTGTTTCTTTGTGCCGTCGGCGCTGGTGTCGGCAGAACTTGCTTCCGGCTGGCCGAAAGACGGAGGGGTTTACCTCTGGGTGAAGGAGGCTTTCGGACCGAAGTGGGGTTTTGTTGCCGTATTTATGCAGTGGGTGGAAAATCTGCCGTGGTTTCCGGCGGTGCTGACCTTTGTTGCCTCATCCATTGCCTATGTATTTAATCCGGAATGGGCGGAAAACCGCTGGTTTGTGCTGATTACCATCTGGGTGATGCTGTGGCTGGCGACTTTTCTCAACTTCCGCGGGATGCGGCTGTCGGCGTGGCTGAGCAGTTCCGGAGCTTTGGCAGGAACGCTTATCCCCGGCGTGATGATCGTTCTCATGGCGATCGGTTATCTTATCGCCGGAAAGACACCGCAGATAACCCTCTCCGCCGGAGCATTCATCCCGGAGCTTGGCAACTGGAACCAGCTGATGCTGCTCTCCGGAATGATGGTTGCACTCTCCGGTATGGAGATGTCGGCGATCCACGTTACGGAGATGAAAGATCCGGCAAAAGAGTTTCCCCGGTCGATATTCAGAGCGTGTGTGCTGGTCATTCTGCTCAGTGTCCTTGGGGCGCTGGCGATCGCACTGGTGATTCCGCCGGAGGAGATCAGCCTTGCCGCCGGTGCCGATCAGGCGTTTGCGGCGATGTTCAAAATATTCCACATCCCGTGGATGACTCCGATCATGTGCTTTCTGCTCTCCTACGGGGCATTGACGATGGTCGTGACCTGGGTGCTCGGCCCGTCCAAAGGTGTGCTTGAAGTTGCTAAAGAGGGATATTTGCCCAAAATGTGGCAGCACCGCAACGCCAACGGGATGCCGACCAACATCCTTATCATTCAGGGGGTGATATCCTCTCTGCTGGCTCTGGTGGTGTTGTTTATGCCGACTATCAGCGGGGCATTCTGGATGATGTCCGCGCTTACGGCACAGCTCTACATGGTGATGTACCTGCTGTTGTTTGCGGCGGCGATCAAGTTGCGTTACTCCAAGCCGGATGTGGCACGGGCGTACAAGGTTCCCGGCGGTAAATTCGGGATGTGGCTGGTCTCCGGTATCGCATTTCTGACTTCGCTCTTTGCCATCATCGTCGGTTTTATTCCGACTCCGGACGTGCGTGCCAAAGGAAGCGATTATTCATTGCTCTACATCGCGTTTCTGTTGTTGGGTACGCTCTTTTTCATCCTTGTTCCGCTGTGGCTTTACCACCGGTACAAGGCGAAAAGTGCCAATAACCAAGCGGATGTCGTGCGATAACTTTGCTGAAATATGAGTACGGGGAACTGCGAAAACCGCAGTTCCCCGTATCTGTCGTTGAAAAATCAATCCATTACCATTACCGGTATCTGGGATGCGGAACGGAAAAATCCGCTGTCCACCGCGTGAACGGTTATCAGATGATGTCCGTTTTTCTCGCCGCGAATATCCCAAAGCAGCTCCGGTTCGGCTGATTCTGCAATCAGGCGGTTGTCAATAAAGTAGCGGTATTGGGTTATTTTTCTGCCATCCTGCGCGGAAGCGGCGACCTTGATCCGGACGTGAGGCGATTTACGGCTCAAGCGGGATTCAAAAACCGGGCTGGTTATCACAGCTGACGGCGCGGGCTTCACATAGACATCGTGGAGGATTTCATCTGCTATCTTGACGACCTTCATCAAGTCAGTGATTTTTTTCTCTGTTCGTCCGCCGGTACTGCAATACAGTCCCTGACCGATAAAACTGGGATGATTTTTCTGAACGTAACGGATGTCGTGTTCCAAACGTTCTCTTGTCCATGTTTTTTTATTGTCCGGAAAACTTTCCGCAGCGAAAACACAGCCGTGCAGCGGGATGACCTGATCGTAGTATCCATCATTTTTTGCCCATTCGAAGTGTTTGACATCCTCGATTTTTTTGATCTCCCATTTGCGCTGTGACGGAGCGGTGAAGGAGGTATATATTTCGGGGATGACCAGATCCGGCAACCCATATTTAGCCAGTTCCTGCAGTGAATCTTCTCCGCGCCAGTAGACTCCGAGTATTTTCCGGGGATCACGCTTTTTATATTCCCGGATGGCATCAAGCGCATTATCCACAGTTTTGGCTGAATTTGCCCCCATACCCTGCGCCTGGGCATCGCCGCGGGTTTTTTTGCCGCGCGACTGCCATTCGTCGATGGCGACACCGTTGGTGGATTTTTGGAAATCATTCAAAAAGGACTGTTTGCTTTTGCTGAAGCGGCTTCTGAATTCATTGGGCATGTGGGATGCCCGCAGGCACAGAATACCGCGCTGTTCATACTCCGGACGGAGATAGACGCCGTCGGTATTGAAAGTTCGCAGATTGTTCCAGAAAATATCCTGAAAACTTCTGCCGTAGACACACAGCAGGAAGATATAAGGATTTTTTACCGGCGGCAAATGGGCGGAGGGGAAATATTTCAAGGTGCGTTTACGGATAGCTTCATCGCTGTTCTCCGGGGCGGTGCCTTCAAAGAGCAGAGTCAATTCCGGAGCAGCCGCAAGCGTTGCACTGCCATTGTGCCAATTTTTCTTGACCGGAGAGGTGAAATATATGACCAGTCCCTGAAAACTTTCTCCGCTGTAAATCCGGTTGCGGATCAAGTCAGAAACATCCGCGACAGCGGTATTGTCTCCGGAAATCTTCACCGGAACAGAACTCCGCTGCACGGCAAAGCTGAATGAGTTGCTCTTGCCCCGCCATATCACCTTTTGTCCCGGTATATAACCTTCGACCTTGCGGACGACCTTCTTGGGCCAGAGGGGGGAGTTCCAGTTCAAACTCTTCTCCGATTTCCATGAGATGTCGATGGTACCGAGAGAAATATTGCATTTGCCGGAATTTTTTATGGCGCTGAGTTTGAACGTCAACTTTGCGGATGTCAGCGTCCGGTATTTCATCGCCGGAATTTTGCTGAAATCATAGTCCAGCAGAATGGCGCTGTTATAGTTTCCTGCCTTGTAGGAAATGGAATATTGATTCGCTTCAAAACCAGCTTTTTTCAACGTTCCGCCGATTTCAGGCTGCAATTTGAATTCCGCTCCTGCCAAAACGAATGCTGGCAGCAAAAGTGCCCAAAAAAACATTTTTTTCATAATCAACTACCTTATTTTAATTTACGGGTTATAAGTTTTGGGATAAAAGTCTATCGTTTTGAGTTTTCGGGCGGCGGTAAGTTCACTGTATGATCTCGGGGACACATGACCGTCAAGCATCAGCATTGAACTTCTGCCGCCGTTGTAACGCTGGTCACCGCCGCGTCCGCGTCCGCCGTGCCAATATCCGATGCCGACCGAACTTGTGGGACTAGGCAGACAGAAATCATACTGTCCGCTGCCGCTGTTCAGCTTTGCGGTACCGGCGGGAGGACGGTCCACGATCATGATCAATTTGGACGGCTGCCGGTGGATAGACAACTTTTGCCATTGTTTGGTCTCAACAGTCGGGGAGACGCCGAAGTTGTTTTTGATAAAATTCTGTGATCCGAGAAAATTGTTTGCCGAATACGCACATTGAAAACCGGTGGCATCTCTGATGGAATGCATTTCCGGACAAATGAATATATGCGGATCTTTAAAACGTGATGACAGCGACGTGTTCTGCCCCACATATTTGTTGTATACCAGCAAACCATACCAATAAAGAGCACTGCCGTTTACATTATGTCGTACCGGGAAATAATCTCCGTTGTCGGTTGAATATTGCAAAATCGATGCTCCGATCTGCTTCTCATTGGAGACACAGCTGGAGGAGCGGCCCCGCGCCCGGGCGCTCTGCAGAGCGGGCAGCAGCATTGCTGCCAATATCGCTATTATCGCAATAACAACCAATAGCTCGATCAGCGTGAACGCTGATCGAATGAAGCACGGCTCCGCCGTGTGAAGCGCAGCGTTGCTGCATGAAGCGTTTGCCTGCGGCAAACATGAAGCACTTGCTTTGCAAGTATGATGCGGCGTATTT
>JAFTRX010000032.1 GCA_017462015.1 Lentisphaeria bacterium | reverse complement strand
TCCGGCGGCGGAGATGATGTCAACTTCGTTGCCTTTTTTGTCGAAAAGCGTGAAGTTTTCAACTCCGCTGACACAAAGCTCTTTGTCGACATCGTTTTTGCCGATGGTGAACTTGATGAAATCCACGTTGTCAGAACCGCTCTGCCAACTGCCGAGCCAGCCGGTGTAATCTCCCGACTTCAAGTCCCACTTGACCGCTTTCTTGAGGGTGTCGTCGCTGTTTTCGTGCTTGGTGGTGCGGAAGCCTTCGGCAGTAGCACCCAAATTGAGAACGCCATTTTGATTTTCCAGCGTTTCGTAAACGTCGCTTGCGGCAACGATTTCACCTTTGCCGGAGATGAAACTCCGGTCAAAGTCGCAGGTTAAAACAAGTGTTCCGTTGTTGACGAACTTGTCTTTAGCGCCTGCTCCCATATCGACTGCTCCGAGAGCCAAAACCGCATTTTTGTTGATGGTCAAGGTGTCGTTGCCGTCGCTTCCAGTGTAACTGGCGATAGCATTGAATCCCTTGGCGGCGGTGACTTTGTTCATGCCAACAATACTGCCAACGGTCGCATTTTCAAGAGTGACACTTCCGGCGGCTTTGAAAGTTTCAACACCTTTTTTCAGCGTGTAAGAGTCACCGAGAACGATCTCATCAACGGTACTGGCAGTCAGCTTCACCGTCTTAAAGCCGCTGATACTGTCCACATAAGAACCGTTCTTTAACGTGGCGGTTCCGCTTGCAGAATAGGTTTCGGTGATGGTGGAAGTGTTGAGTTCGCCGTCAATGTATTTTTCACTTTTGGTGATTTTGACATTGGAGTTGACCAACTCACCGGCGACACCGTTATCAAGAGTAACGGTCGAGTAACCGGAAATATCTCCGGCAACAGCGTCAGTCACCGTAACTTTGCCCGAAGCGGCGACAGTTTTGGTGTAACTGATATTCTCCGTGACCACTCCTTTTTTCTCCGAGCGCTTCACGGTTTCAGTCAAGCTCTCTTTGCCGCCACTCACGTTGCCGACAGCGCCAGTCACGTTGATGGTGGCAAAGCGCACCAGATCCAGATCGGCAAGGGCCGCTGAAACATTGATCGTATTGCGCGGGGCAGCGGTGGTTTTGCAGGTGTAAGTACCATTCTTTTCGGTGGCGACAGCCTGAACCGCACTGCCGTAGAGCGTGTCGATACCATCGAGCGCCGCACTGGAATTCAAGGTGATTTTGCTGTCGAGCATCACAAAGGAAGCTCCTTCCCGTTTGTCCGCTTTCACAGCGCTCAACTTGGTAAAGGCGTTGTTGAGATACTTCAACGCTACGCCGTCCTGCTTTTTGCCCACGGTGTTTTTACTGGAAAAGCTGCTCTTGATAAAGATGTATTTGCTTCTCACATCGTCCGCGATGCTGTCGATTCCAGTCACTTCGTACTCAACTGTTTCCGAAACATTGCCGATACTGTCCACCGCCCGGATGTAAAGGGTGGTGTTGCCGGTGACGGTGATATTGGAAGTACGGTTGAAGGTCTTGACGAAACTCTTGTTGTCAAAAGAGTACTCAATGGGAGCATCGGAAACGGCGGTGATGGTAACGCTGGTCGTTACAAAGGCGGGGGTCGTCACGCTGATTTCCGGAGTGACGGGCGGCTCTTTCTTGATATTGCTGACTTTGTACTCTTTTTCGACACTGTTCCCAGCGCCGTCAGTGGCGCGGAAAGTAATGTTTCCGTTGGCGGTCATCACCACAGAATCAGTGTAAGTCTGCCAATTTCCGCCATCAATACTGTACTCTTTGGCAACCAGTTCCGCATTGTCGGAGAAGTCCGCGGTGACGGTGACATCTTTGTTGGTCATCATAGTAATATCAGCTTTGACATTGCTGATAACGGGATCAACTTTGTCGATTTTGTCAATTTCAACCGTGGTGGTGTTGACCGCGCCGAGATTGGTTTCGACACGGACGTACACGGTGGTATTTTCTTTAACGGTAAATTCGGTACCGCTGACGAAGTTTTTGTTGTCGAAACTGTATTCCAGTTTTTTGATACCGCTGAGGGCGTTGTTAACCACCAGACGGACGGTGACATCATTGTTTGTCCATTCGACAGGGACACCTTCGATGCTCAAATCGACATCGCCCTTGTCGATTTTGTCAACGACGACGGTCTCTTTGGAGACATTTCCGGCTTTGTCGGTAACTTCAAAGTAAACGGTACAATTTGAAGATACGGTAACTTTGTTTCCGGTCGTCCAGCTTTCGCCATCCAAACTGTACCGGGTCTCGCGGATACCGCTGCCCTTGTCGGAGACGGAGGCTTTCAAGGTGACGTTGGAGCTGGTCCAGTTGGCAGGATTTCCGGTAACAGCAAGAGTGGGAGCCGTATTGTCGATACGGGAGATGTTCAAACTCTTGACCTCTTCATTTCCGGCATTGTCGATGGCGCGGAAGAAAAATTTGCCGTTGGCATCGACAAAAAGTTCACCGTCAAAATTCTGCCAGTTGACGTTGTCGGTGCTGTACTCAAAGCTCTTCAAGCCGCTGACAGAATCGGAAGCGGTGACAGTAATTTTGTAACCATCTTTACTCCACTGACTAACATCATCACCAGAGATGATAAGTTCCGGTTTATCGGCATCGATATTATTGACGGAGCAAGAAACGATTTCGCTTACCACCTCGTCTTTGTTGGTGGAACGGAAGTAAACGGTTCCGTTGGAGGTCATATCAACGGGAGCGGTGTAGGTTTTCCAGTTTTCACCATCGAGAGAGTATTCGTTAAGGACGGAAATATCATCAAAGGCAGCGGTGACGGTCACCGCTTTGCCAGTCCACGCTGTAGTGGAAACGGTATAAGTGGGAGCATCCGGAGCCTCCTGCCGGGGGCGGTCGGAGACGGTCAATGTCAGATTACCGCTGCCATCTTTGAGCAGTTCATACTTCTTGAAGTGCTTGTTGCCTTCGACCACACCGCCATTGACATTGATATACAGCTCCTCTTTTCCAGTGACATAGAGGGTGATCGTACCATTGAAGTTCTCAGCTCCTTGAGCCAGTTTGTAAGTACCCGTTCCCTGTTCGGCGGAAGTGGTGATGGTATAAGTCGGAGTTCCGGTGATCCGGGAGAGGTCGTTGATAAGATAACCTCCTGTAGTCGAATGTTCCGAAACAGTAAAATCAACGATACCGCCGGCGTATGCGGAAACCACCCCTTTATAATCAATCGTAGTCGAGCCGCCGAGAACACCGCCTTTGGAAATATATACTCCGCCGCCGTTATGAATAACTGTATCATGGGCAAGACCGCCGCTGTAAACTGTAACCCAACCACTGGCAATAGTATTATTGGCAACGCCACCGGAAGAAATATATAATCCAGTATTTTTATACTGATTCGCAGCGACGACCGTATTATTAGCAACGCCGCCGGAATAAATCTTCATAGTTCCACCACCTGACGTATTATTAACTGTACCGCCTTTGACAGATAATGTTTCCATATTATACGTATTATTGGCAACGCCGCCAGTGTAAACAACCATTCCACCATTGTTCAGGTAAGTGCTATCTGCACATCCACCGGAAGACACATACAAATTTCCATAGTAATCAGCGTAGGCGCTGGTGATAATACCGCCTTTAGAAACATAAATACTTCCCTCTGAAACGTTAATCTGATCGGCAGAACCGCCACTTTTGACAAAAGCAACAGATTGAGTCAAAATAACATTGGGAGACAATGTCGCAGAGCCCTGAACAACTTTGCCGATGGTGGTATCTGAATTAAAGCTGAACGCTCCGATCCACCCTCCCTTCAGAATGGTGATCGCAGAACCTCCGGCACCATTTTCAAAGAAGAGCGTTCCGCCGCTTTGAACAGTTATCTGTTCTGCAAATCCGCCATTGGCGACAGACATACTGCCACTTCCACCAAAAACAACATCGGTAACGCGACCGCCACTGTAGACCATGACGTTACCATATTTACTCACTGTCACACCGCGAGCTGAACCACCGCTCAAAACAAACATTGAACCACCACCACTAAAAACGGTATCTTTAGCAAGACCGCCATGGGAAATATACATGCTGACGCCGTTGCTGTTGCAGGTATTACTTGCAACACCTCCAGAGCAAATGTAAATATCACCATAATAAGAAGACATATTATTGGCAACACCGCCATTGGAGATGTACATGCTGCCCTCAAAACCAAGAGATCCTCCATTAGCAACGCCGCCATTGGAGATATGAATTGCTCCATAACTGTTTATTTTCGTATTATTTGCCACGCCGCCATTGGAGATGTGCAATTTGCCTTTGGATGAAACGGTAGTATTGTCAGCTATGCCACCGGAAGAGATGTGCATGGCGGCACTGCTCATGACGGTGGTATTGTTGGCACTGCCGAGAACGTCAAGGCGATCGCCGGGAGTTACTGTCGTACTATTGATAAATTGTCCTTTAGATACGATTGGCATTGTTGATTTTCCTTATATTGATAATATTTGATAATTCAAAAAAAACAAAAAACGCCGCAAAATCCTTTTACGGATTTTACGACGTTTAAACTTTTATCCCGGAAAAAGCTCCGGACAATATTTAATTTTTCACTTAACGTGCTGTGCTGTGCTGTGCTGTGCTGTTCATAACCAAACTCAATCCTTCTTCGCCCGGTCGATCACCTTTGCCGCAGTCTGGATGAATCCGGCAACGTTGGAGAGGTCGCCCGGAATGATCATCGTGTTGTTTTCTTTGGCAAGTTTTCCAAATTCAGCAATATACTTTTCCGCCAACTGCAAATTCACGGCATCACTGCCGCCTTCACACCGGATCGCCGCCGCAATAGTTTCAATACCCTTTGCCGCAGCTTCGGCAACCAGCCGGATCTCTTCAGCTTTGCCCTGCGCCTCGTTGATACGCTTTTGCTTTTCACCTTCAGAATGGGCGATGGCTTCGCACTTTTCACCCTCGGCACGGTTGATGCGCGCCTGACGTTCACCTTCAGATTCAGCGATTTGCGCCCGCTTCTCCCGTTCGGCACGCATCTGCTTTTCCATCGCATCCAGCACCGACAAGGGCGGTTTGATCGTCTTTATCTCATAGCGCGTGACCTTCACGCCCCACGGGTCGGAGGCTTTGTCAACTTCGGCACAAATCGCCGCATTGATCGCCGCCCGCTCTTCAAAAGTCCGGTCAAGTTCCAACTTCCCCACTTCTGAACGCAAGGTGGTCTGCGCCAGCTGCGAACAGGCAAAGAGATAATCCGATATACCGTAACTTGCTTTTATCGGGTCAACGATCTGCAAATACAACAGTCCGTCAACTTCCACAATGATATTATCTCTGGTCACGCACTGCTGCGGCGGTACGTCAATAGCGCACTCTTTCAAATCCCGCTTGTACGCGATGCGGTCGATAAACGGCAGCATAATGTGCAATCCGGCGCTCAACGTGGCATGATATTTGCCCAACCGCTCCACTATCCACGCCTGCTTCTGCGGCACGATACACGCCGTCTTGAATACGGTCACGATCACGGCGACAACGATCACCCCGGCGACAATAAGCGGAAATGTCATAACTCTGCACCTTTAAAATTTAGCTTTTACTATCAAAGTCACATTCTCCCGCGCAACAACCACGCAATGAGAACCCGGCTTTATCTCTTCATCCGACTTCGCGCTCCACAGCGCGCCCCGGAATTCAACTTTTCCTTCTTTGCAAGAACTTATCTCTTCCACACAAACGCACTCTTTTCCCTTAACATCGTCGCCGTCAATGTCCGGCACTTCCGTTGCCGCTTTGCCCTTGAATACCCCCGGCATAAACCGGCGGCATCCAATCAGCAGCACCACGCCCAACAGCGCAAATGTCAGCAGCTGCCACACCGCACTCCACGGCGCAAAACAACTTATTCCTCCAACGATCACCGCCGCAACACCAAAGAAACCGATGATGAAGCCGGGTATCACAAACTCCGACAATATCAACAGCACTCCGGCTATGATCCATACCAAACAGGGTGTCATCAGAAAAACCTTTCTATACTGCAATTATCTGTTTACGACTTAAAAAATACCACAAGGAAACGTTTTTGTCAATAGTCTGTTTGATTTTTTTTTGATTTTTTGCAGGAGTGCGCTGGCGGCTGGCGCACTGGCGGCAGCCCGCAGGCAGCTTTTCCATGGAACAATTCTGTTTTTTTTGATTTGACGGCTTGACATGGAGATAAATTCCATTTATAGTATAGAAAAATCATTTTTTCAACCAAGAAAGGGGAGCATTATGCCCAGCATCAAAATTTCCGCCTTGCTCAACATCCAAACTCTGGATATGCGTCTGCGTGACCTCGAACTCCGCAAAATCAGCATCCCGAAAGAACTGGACAAGATCCTCGCCCGCAGAGAAGCTCTCAACGCTTCCACTGCCGCCGCCGCCGAAAAAGTCAAAAAAGCGGAACTTGCCATCAAAGCTTCCGAAGGCGAGATCCAAACCCTCAACGCCGAAAATGCCAAGCTTCAACAGCAGTCCGCTCTCGTAAAGAAAAATAACGAATATCAGGCAATGCTCGCCGGTATCGCCAAAAATAAACAGAAAGTCAGCGACATCGAAGAACTCTTGCTGCTCAAGTTCGAAGAACTCGAAGAACTTAAAGCCAAAGCCGATCAGGTCAAGCGTACCAACGCCGCTGAACTCCGCTCCGCCCGTCAGGAGTTTGAAGAACTCCTCGCCTTTTCCAAAACCTGCGATGCCGAAATCGAAAAGCTCCGCAAAGAACGCCCCGCTTTGCTTGCCGGCATCCCCTCCGAACTCCTTTCCCGCTATGAACGCCTCCTGCGCGGCAAAGATCAGGGCGCTCCCGTCGTCGCGGTCGAAAACGGCTGCTGCGGCAACTGCCACATGAAGGTCACTCTTCAAACCATGAACCAGCTCTCCAAAGGTGAACTCGAAAGCTGTGACAACTGTCAGCACCTTCTCTACGCAGCGGAGCAATGATCATGGGCGGATTTTTTTCCAACAAAGATTACAGTTTTGAAGAACTGGTTTACCGGGGCGTGGAATCCGATGAACTGGATTACAAGGCACACATGTCATGGCACACCATGACCCGCGCCGCCAAAGGGAAACTGGTCCGGCACCTCATCGCGTTTGCCAATACCCGCGGCGGGTTCCTCGTCATCGGTGTCGGTGAGGACCGCTTCGGTAATCCCAACTGCTGTACCGGCGTTTCTCCGGAGGAAGCAGGAAGTTTCGACCCTTCTGCCGTCGGAACTTTTATCAACAGTTACGTCGAACCCGCCATCGATTTCACCATCGAGCGCCCGGTCGTCAAAGGTAAAAAATATGTGATCTTTGTCATCCGTCCCTTCACGACGCTGCCACATGTCTGTTCCAACTCCATCGAAGGCGAACTCCAGAGCGGCGTTTTTTACATCCGTACCGTGGAGGCTTCCAGCCGTCCCGCCCGCCGCGCGCTGGAAATGCAGGAGCTTATCCGCCGCGCCATGCGCAATGAACGCGAACAGCTGAGCAATGTCATCCGCGCCGTTTTGAATGAATCCCCGGCTGCAACCGCCCCCGCAGCCAACTGCAGTTCAATGCACTGTCTCGATGCCATTGAAGAAAGTGAACACTACTTCCGGCGCCGCACGGACAGTTTTGCCCTTCCGCAATTGAAGTTTACCGTTGCCCCGGAAAATTATATCCCCGGAACCTATCAGCTGGATAAGCTCCGCAGTGCCTTCAAGCGCTCTTTGCGCCCGGATATCCTCTTCCTCCACGAAAATGAGTCCACTCCTCTGCCCACCCCCGGTTCCCTGCGTTATATTTCAACCGACTCCCGCAGGATGTGGCAGCTTTTTGACAGCGGTTTGTTTTGTTTCTTCGCCGTGCTTTCCAACGCGGAACTTGATTTTGCCGACATCACCCGGCTCTGCGCCGTCGTCTGTGATTTTGCCGGAAATCTCTACTCCGCGCTCAACTGGGATGAAGAACGGCTCACCGTCCGTTTGGAGATCGTCAATCCCTCCGGAATCCGCCTCGCATGCGGGAAGAGTGAAAAATATACTTTTGCCCTGCCCCCACCCTGCTCCGCCGAATTTGTCCGCAGTGCGTCCGATTTGTCCAGGCACAAAAACGACAACGCCGTCCGCCTCGCCACCAGGATCGGTGAACTCTTCGGCGTACCGGAAAAACTTCTGCAAACTCTTCCGGCAAACGTGAAATCTTTGTTGGAGAAAAAATGATCCGTCCGCCTGATGAAATCCCATCCGGCAGTGCTGAAGCAGAATTCCCCGTCAACGGCACTTCCGGACTTGAAGATATTTGTTCCTTTTCCCTCGATGAGTTTGAAGTGGATTATACCACCTGCTCCGAACCGGAAATCGATCTGCACAGCGCCTGTACCGATTTTTTCGCCCCCGGCGGAACTTTGTCTCAGCTGGCAAAAATCAACGGCCGCCCCTGCGAAGAACGTCCTCAACAGCTGGAGATGGCTCTCGCTATCGCCACTGCCTTGCAGCGCAACGAAAACCTCTGTGTGGAAGCTCCGACCGGTATCGGAAAAAGTTTTGCTTATCTTATTCCGCTTATCTTCCGCTCCCAGATCTGCCGCCGCCCTGCCCTGATCTCAACCGAGACCATCAATCTTCAACAGCAGCTTATTGAAAAAGATATCCCCTTCCTCCGCGAAGCCACCGGAATACCCTTCCGCGCCGCCCTCGCCAAAGGACGGCAGAACTACGTTTGCCGCCGCCGGCTGGCTCTGCTTTCCGGCGACCAGCGCGACGCCCTTTTGCCCGTTCCCTCTCTGGTGCTCGATACCGAAAGACTTATCCGCAAACTGGAAAACGGTCTGGACGGAGAGCGCGGCAGTGCCGGGGATTCCATCGATCCATCCGTCTGGCAGCTGGTCTGTTCCGAAAGCGGCAACTGCGCCGGAGCAAAGTGCGAATTTTACCGGAACTGCTACTACTTCAAAGCCCGCCGCCAATGGGACGAAGCGGATATCGTGGTCGCCAATCACGCCCTCTTTCTCACCGATCTTGCCATCCGTTCTGAAGGCGGCGGCGGCGCACTGCTCCCCGATTACGGGGCGGTCCTCATCGACGAAGCACACACTCTGGAAAACAACGCCGCTGAATATCTCGGCGTGCGCCTTTCTCAGCCGGGTATCGTCAGCATGCTCAACAAACTCTTCAACCCCGAACGGATGCGCGGTCTGCTCATGCATCCCGGTTCCCGTATGCCGGAACTCCGGCAGCTTACCGCACACGCCAGAGATGAAGCCTACGGCTTTTTTGCGCCTTATACCGAACTTGTCCACCGTTCTCAGGAAAATTCCCTGCGCTTGAAAAATGTCCCGGATGAGTTCCCCGACCGTCTCACCCCGGCGCTTACAGAACTGGGGAAAAGTCTGGACGAAGCTCTGGAAGAACTTGATGACAACGCGTTCCGTACCGAACTTGAAGGCGCAAGAGAACGCTGCCGGAGTACGATAGATGCACTCAATATTTTTTCCAATCGCCAGATGCCCGATGCCGTCTACTACATTGAGGAAAACAATAAAGCCACCTCGCTCCACGTTTCCCCGCTCAATATTCCCGAACTGCTGCAATCTATACTCTTTTCCAATGATATTCCGGTGATGCTGTGCAGTGCCACCCTCACTGTGCGCAACAGTTTTGACTATTTTGTCAGCCGCACCGGTTTTTCCGGCGGAGAGATGATCAAACTGGATTCTCCGTTTTCGCCCGAACAGGCAAAGATCATCATCCCCCGCGAACTGCGCGACCCCAACGATGAAGATTATCTTTCCAGTCTGGTCAAAAACATCCGGAAATATGTTGAACTGACTTCCGGAAAAGCATTTGTCCTCTTTACCAGCTATCAGGCAATGCGGTACTGCGCCGAAATGCTGCAGGATGAGTTTGAGGAAAAAGGGTGGCGACTTCTGCTTCAGGGCGGTGAACTGAGCCGCAACCGGATGCTGGAAGAGTTTCGCAACGATGTAAATTCTGTTCTCTTCGGCACCGACAGCTTCTGGACCGGAGTCGATGTCCCCGGAGAAAGTTTGAGCATGGTCATTCTGACCCGGCTCCCCTTTGCCTCCCCCGGACATCCGTTGATTGCCGCCCGGTTAGACCGGATCACTGAGTCCGGAAAGAGTTCTTTCGCGCATTACAGTCTGCCTGAAGCAATTTTGAAGTTCCGGCAAGGCGCAGGACGGTTGATCCGAAGCCGTACCGATACCGGATACATCGTCATCCTCGACCCGCGGGTCATCTCCAAAGGTTACGGCAGAGGATTTCTGGATTCGATTCCTTACGGCGTAGTTTTTTGAAAGATAATTTCAAAAAAAGCGACGTATTTTTTTAATATCTGTAAAAAAATTTGTAGAGAAGCGTTTGCTTTTTCTCCGGATAAAGGTTATATTTACTTAACTATGGATACTGAAAACAGAAAATCTTGCAATTACAAATACCTTGCACTTGCCGCTGCCGCAGCAGGTGTGTTGGCTCTTGCCGGGATCATGCAGTTGAACATCCCCCGCGACAAAAATCCGGTTCCGGAAAATTATACCGGAAATATGCTCGTTGCCGCCGACGAACTTTGCAACGCAGTATATCTGGGCACTCCTCAGGCGTTTGAATATTTGCAAAATGCTTTGCGCATCGGCATGTTCTATGATGAACTCCGCATCTGGCAGAATTGGCATCAAAACGGGAAGAATCACAAATGAATTTGAAAAACTTTACCTCCTCCCGCTGGTTCGTCCTGCTGCTCTGTCTGATTCCGGTGGCTGTAATATGTTTCTGCCAATTGCAGCAGCACACCCATCAGGAGGCGAACTGCTTTCTGGTCGTTTACAACAGTGAAAAAATTCCGCTGTGGAAGCTTATTTTCGACCCGCTCCGCACCGACTGGCAATGTTATCAGGCGCGGGAACTGAGTTATCTCATTGATGCGCTGGATGCCAGATTCATCTTCTTTTGTATAAACAAATTGAAAATGGCTCACTTTTACAGCTTGAGCGCGGTGATTTTCGCACTTGCAGGAGCGGTATATCTTTTCAGCAAAACCCGGAAACTTTACCCGGGAGCAAAGAACTTTATCTATCTGCTCCCGCCTCTGCTCTACACTTTGGTCAATCTGGATTCCATATCTTTTTTCCGCTCCTCCAAACCGGCGGCGGCATTCGGAACCACGGTTATCTTTTTTTACTTTGCGGAACTGTTGAAGCATCCGGACAAGTACTCCCGTTTCCGCCCCCACTGGTACGCCATTTTGACTATCCTCCTTTTGCCGTATGTCGACCGGATGGGCTTTTTCGTCACCGCCGTTACCGCAGCAGGGACTATTTTACTGCTTGCGCTTGCCGCAACGCCCAAGGGCAAATATTTCCAGCTGGATGAATACCACCTGTTCGCACTGCGGTATATGACGGTTGCCGCAACGGCATCAACTTTTCTCTCGGTACTCTACAATTTTTACCTTGCGCCATGGATCATAAACGAGATCAGCGGATATTATCCCTCGTTTGCCTTTCAGCGCCTTCCCCGGGGAAGTTTTATCAACATCAAAGCCGGTGCGCTCTTTCTGGTTGAAAATGTCGGACACACCTTCACTTCACTCAAGTTCACTCTGGCGACTCTTTCCGGCATCATCATCATTCTGTGCATAACTGCCGCGATGGTCAAGCTCCACCGCAGCCGCCTCATTCCGACCAGCACTCTGCCGATATGGCTGCTCTCCGTTGCCGCCATGCTTTTATGCAGTGCGGTCATCTCCCGCCGTCACCCGGCGATACTTGCCCCTGACGTGATATACGGCATATATTTTCTCGTGTTTGAAACGCTTCTGATCAACTTCATCACGGTGATGCTGTTTTCAACTCCGAAAAAAAATCCTCTGAAAAAAGTTTTCCTCTCGCTCTTTTGCATCGGCATCGCCGCCCAATGCCTCATCCTCGCTTCTCCGGCTGATACCGAAGGGCATCTGGCAATGCACCGCGCAACCACGAAGTACACCATCGATTTGCTCAACCACCCGGAAAAAGAGCAACTTCATCCGTTGCCGCAATCCAGCGCCCATTTGATCAAATTTGTCCATAAACGCCCCGGAGTGCTGCCTATGGAAAAGAATAGTTCCCGCTTCACCAAACAGGATACCAATAAATGAAAAGAGAACTTCTCATCATACGGAAACTGTTCACACCCTCTGATAAGAAAAAACTTGTGCTGCTGACAATATTGATGGCATTTTCCGGCATTATGGAAATGGCTGGTATCGGTCTGCTTGCCGGTACGGTTGCCCTCTTTCTCAATCCCGAAAGCATATACGCAAAAAAGTCTTTTGATTGCGCCCGCTCGCTCTTTTCGCAACTTGAGTACAACAATTTTGTCTTTTACGCGATCTCCGCAGTGGCTCTGCTGCTGATACTGAAAAACTTTTTTGCGCTCTTTATCATCTCAGTACAATCCAAATTTCTGCGCCGGAAGCAACAGGAACTTGCCGAGCGCTTTTTCGATATGCTCCTGAAATCGGATTACCGCAGTTACATCGACCATCCGACCGATGAATACAGCGGAGTTATCGAAAGATTGAAACGCTTGTTCGACTGCTTTTTTCAACCGGCACTGCAGCTGGTTGCCGACATTATCGTCATCATCTGCCTGATAATCGCCTCGCTCTTTCTTCTGCCGTGGAGCGCTCTGGCGGTTATGGTGGCGATGGTGGCAGTCATGTTCGCCATCCACCGGTTGTTCCAGCGCATCAACCGCCGCATGGGCGAGGATTTCCATGCCGCAGAATTAAAAGAAAACAAGCTGCGCCTGGATGTGCTGCTGGGAATGGAACCGATCAAACTTGCCGGTGCGGAAAAGGATTTTTTCCGGAATTTCAGCACTGCCAACGCCGGTATCTGCCGCCGCAGTGCCGTGCTTTATACGCTGGGACAAATCCCCCGCTTGTCATTGGAATCATTAGCACTGGTTCTGGTATGCATGATTTTTGTTCTGCTGCTCAACTCCGGCGCGGCACAATCGGAAATAATCCTGACCTTTACGATCATCGTCGCCGCGATGGCACGGGTACTTCCGGCACTCAGCCGGGCGCACTACAGCCTGACACAGTTGAAGCAGTACTCCGTTTTGCTGGAAGAGTTTTCCACAAGTATCAACACTTTGAAACTGGAAACTCCTCCGGCTGATCCTCACACGATCCCCCCTGCCGATTGCGATATCGTGCTGAAGGATGTCTCTTTTTCCTACGTTGACAACACTCCGGTGATAAAAAATCTGAACTGCACATTTCCCGCAAATAAAACCACCGGTATCGCCGGCAGATCCGGCATCGGCAAAACCACTCTGATAAATCTTTTGTCCGGCTTGTTCACCCCCTCAAGCGGAACCATTTCCGCAGGCGGCGTTCCCATCAGCAAAAACCTTCCGGCATGGCGGAAACAGATCGCGGTGGTTCCGCAAAATCCGTTTATCTTTTCCGCAACGCTCCGCGAAAATATTGCCGTCGGCATCCCGAAAAGTGAAGTCGATGACCAAAAGATCCGCGCCGCCTTGCGCGATGCACAGCTTCCGGAATTTGCCGAAAACTTAGACCGGGTACTGAGTCAGCGTTCCGGGCTTTCCGGCGGTCAGCGTCAGCGCATTGCCATCGCCCGCGCTCTTTACCGTGATCCTGCGGTGTTGATTCTGGACGAAGCAACCAGCGCTCTGGATGAGCAAACTGAAAATAATCTGCTTGATGTTCTGAAAAATCTGCAGGGGAAAACCACTGTCATCGTTATCAGTCACCGCCAGGACACCCTTGCCATCTGCGACCGGACGCTTGCGTTGTGACAGACTTTTTTGGCGAAGACGACCTGCGGCGGCGCCTCGTGGGCAATCTTGCGGGCAAATCGGCGGACGCTAACTCAGTCATGGACACAGAGTCCACTCCTTCGTTATCGCCTTGATTTACCCGCAACCTTGCCGCACGATCCATCCGCCGGTCGCGAACAGGCAGTTTTGAATTCATGCCCACTGGTGGCGCGGCGCATGGCGCACGCGCGTTTTGCTTGCGCAAAACAATTATGCAGGTCGAGTTCAGAGATGTGGGGAACGCTATTCCACGGGGGCGCACGCGCGTTTTGCTGGCGCAAAACAATTATTGTCAGGTCATCATCACCGCCCGGAACCGACGGTAAAAATAATGTCCCGGCAAATTTCTCCGGAGACCTTGTTTATCGACTTCAGAAAAATATCTTTTGAAGGAGACAATTCAACTATCAACGCACTGTGCCGCACTTCGATAGTCAACACCCCGTCCCTCAACTGCTTGGGAACTGTAAATGCCGCAAACGCTCCGACAATGGAACTCCACTTGGATTTGAGCGCGGCAACCGCACTGCTTTTATTACGGCTTTCCGGTTCCAGCAGTACTGTGTCAATGAGTTTGCCGATAGCTTCCGGCTGAGCAGTGTGCGCCGCGATTTCCACCTGCGCCCGCTCATCACCGTACCATGATGCCAGCAAACCGTAACGAGTCCGCCTTTTGCCGTAACTGCGCGGCGGAACGTTGAGTTTTCCGGAATCTTTTTCTTTGCCGGAACTCTTCATATATTCACATTCGCCCCGACCATATAAAGCGGCAGCAGCAACGAGTGCAGTATCAGCCGGATGGGAGCAACCACCCCGCCCCGGATAACATGAACCACCCCGGAATGAAACTTTTTAAACGGCGCTCCGATCGTCATTTCCAGCAATCCATACGGCAAATACAGCATGTGGAATGCATCTTTTCCGACCTTCATCAATCCGGTTCCGGTACCGATCAGACTTTTGACCACATAGGGACGCGCCACCTCCGCCGCTTTGATCGCAACCGGAGCCAACACCATCATGGTCACAGGATCGATAGCCTGCGCCCGGGGCGCAAACACCGGCAACAGCAGCAAGACGGTCAGCAATACCAGAAACGTTTTTTTCATAAACACCGCAACGCACCGGTCTCCCCGGTACTCCTTTTTTGTTGTTCTTTTTTGGCACAGTAAAAGTGTCAACGTTTTACTATACACTCAAATGCATGTTATTTCCAATGCAAAATCCCTGTTCATTTGATAATTGCAGAAATTTCCTCCAGCATCCGCACGGAAGCCTCCGGGCGGGCAAGCTTTTTGGCGGCATTTCCGCGTTCAGCAAGTTTTTCACTCACAACTCCAACTTCCTCCTGAAGCAGAATTGCAGCTTTTTCCACCGTAAAATCTTCATTGCGAATGACACACGCAGCTCCATTACGTTCAAAATATTCCGCATTATCCTGCTGATGACCTTCGGCGGCATACGGATACGGTATCAGAAATGCTCCTTTTCCAAAGAGAGCCAATTCAGCAAGCGTACTGCCTCCGGAACGGGAGAACACTACATCCGCACTGCCAAGAAAATATTCCATCCGGTCACTGGATTCCAGAAGCAATACCGGAAAATCAGCATCCTGATAGAGCTTTTCGGTTTCACTTTTCTTTCCTTTTCCGCAAAGATGCAGCACCTGGATATCATGTTCACGGTAACACTTCAGCGCCTGCGGCAGTACCGTATTGAATACGGCTGCCCCCTGACTGCCTCCAAAAATCAAAACAGTCTTGTTATCCTCTTTGAGATCACAGCCGAACAATGTATTGAGTTGGTTCAACGCTTCACTGCGGCTGATCCCGGCACACGCCAGCAGCTCCGGGCGCACCGGCATACCGATATCAATGACCTGACAGCGGCACTTATCTCCGTTCACCGCCGGGAATCCGGCGCCGAGGATTTTCGCCCACCGGGAGAATATCCGGTTGCCTTTACCGATACGGGCGTTTCCGTCGTGAAGCGCCACCGGAACGTGACAACGCAGTGCCGCCAGCAACACCGGAGTCATGGCAAATGATCCCATTCCCAGCACCGCCTGCGGAGCAAACTCTTTAACCGCCCGTACCGACGCTGCATAACCTTTAAGCAAACCGCATGCAAACTGAACCGGTTTCCGTTTCCACGCTGGCATCGCCGGAAGCGCGATTGCCTTTATTCCGAAATTCTCAGCACACTGCGCCTGACTTTGCGCGTTCACTCCGGAGAGCAGAAGCATCACTTTTCCGCCCATTTCCTGAAAAGTCCGCGCAATACTCAATCCCGGGAAAAAATGTCCTCCGGTTCCGCCACAGCTTATTATCAAACGTTCAAGCTTCATTTTCAATACTCTCCCTCTTCATCATCAATTCGTCTTCTCCAGAAACAGCGGTATCCCGGATTATCGGTGTACGCCGAAATCGCCACCAGGATCCCGGTGGAAATCATACATCCGAGCAGATTGCTTCCTCCGTAACTGATAAACGGCGCAGGCATTCCCTTCGTCGGAAATATTCCGGACATGGCACCGAAATTGATTGCCGCCTGAAGCATCACCCCCACGGTCAGTGCCCATGCCATAAGCATACCGCAACGCTCTTTGGCTTTCAACGCGATACGCACAGCAAAAAATCCCCACAACGAATAAAGGATCAGCACGGTGATTATTCCGGCAAACCCCAGCTCTTCGCCCACAATGGCAAGGATGAAGTCGGTCTGCTTTTCCGGCAGATAATCCGCTTTGAACCGGCTTTTGGTCAAGCCGACTCCCAGCCACGAACCACTGCCCAGCGCCAGAAGGGAAAACCACAACTGCATACCTTTTTCCGATTGATACGTCTCCGGATCAAGAAAGATCGTCATACGCGCCCAGCGCATACTGTCAAACAACCTTATGCACAACACGATGATCCCGGACAATACCATCGGAATGATCCAGTACAACCAATGCAGCCCTGCCGCAAAGGCAGTAAAAAAAGCCACCGCCCCGACCAGAGCTGTCGTTCCCAGGTCATTCCCCAGCCAGATAAGCCCCATCATTACGCCGACAACAGCGGCAAGATTATATATGCTGTTGCGCAATTTAGTCCAGCGGGTGAAAGTTCGCAGATTTTCCGAACAATACCACGCCACAAAAATCGCTACAGCAATTTTTGCCATTTCCGACGGCTGAAAGGTGAATCCACCGAACTGTATCCACCGGTGCGCTCCGTTTACCGGGCGGCAGCACCGCGCCCAGAGCAACAGCAAAGCGGTTCCGCCAAGCAGATAGTAAGAGAATTTTGCCAGCAGTTTATGCCCCATGAAGAATGCCGTCGTGCCGCACACAGTTCCAATAATCACCCAGGCAAACTGATTGCGGAAAAGAGATGCCGTCCCCGTTCCGTTGAAGTGGCTGGTTGCCGAATATATCATCATCAAACCGAATGCGATCAACACCACGGTCGTCAACAGCAATCCCAGTCCATTATTGAAGCTGGATGGTTCCTCAAGCTCTTCCGACAACGGATTTTCAGCAAAATCACTTTCGCTCAACGCGGCAGAATACTCTTCCAAACGGCTGCGTTTTTTCATCACAAAACCACTTTCTGTCCGGGCAGTATCCGGCAAAGCCCCATTTCACCCGCAACCGTAAAAGCATCTTCATCATCCGCGACCCGCGCCGGATCGATTTCGATCACAGCATCCAGCACGCCTTCAGCATTGTAAGGCACAATGACCCCGGCGGCAGCCAGACGGGCAGCGTTGCGCTCAGAAATCATCCGGCGGCAGCTCTCCACAGAGTCCACTCCGGAAATATTCTTGGTCGGAGCAAAGATCCGGGCGCGGTCGCCCTCCAGCAGAACCACCTCCGCCGCCATGGGCAACGCATCAAAGATAAAAGATTCCAGCTTCACTCCGTTGGGAGCGTCCGGAACGGCCGGATTGCCGCTGTTATCCAGATACGGAATCTTTTTATCAGCCCGGTGCCAGGGGAGTTTGAGGGAATTCCCGGCGGTAAGGCGTTCAATAAAATTCCGGGAAAAGACGTGTATCGCCGGACTTCCGGCAGAAAACAGCAAAGCTCCGTCATCGTTGCGCCGTTCCGCCAGAGTATCCGGCAAGTCGCTGTATTCGATGATCTGTGTTCTTCCCTTGCTGATGCAGAAGTTGCCCAGCTTCTCAAACGGGCCGGTCTTGGAAAGAACGATCGCACCGACTTCAGCTTTTTTCAGCGCCAGCAAACCGGCAAAGCGGGGGGATATCACATCGACCAGCGGATTGTCCACCTGAAAATAGGAGACATACTCACTGCCGTCGCGCGCCATCTTGTCCAACGCTCCAGAGCGGCGCAGAGCCAGCAAAGTTCCGCCGTGACCATCCGGAGCCAATGCCAGAGAATCTTTGGCGCTCAAAATAAGTTTTCCTTCAAGGTCAAACGCAGGCATCGTTCCCTGAGTGAAGAAAAAAACATCCTTTTCCGCCAGACCGAAAAATCCCTTTTCCCGGAAAAACTTTTCTGTAGCCTCCCGGTTGATCGGACTGGTCATGATGTACCACGGAATGACAACTCCATATTTTTCGCCGAGGCGCTTGATGGAACCGGCAAAATATTCAAACAAACTCCGGTTGGTCACAGGTCCGATGGGATAAGTTCCCTTGGGCGCATCGAATCCCAAACGGGTCCCCTGCCCTCCGGCGACCGTCAGACAGCAGACCTTTCCTTTGGAAATCAACTCTTTACCAAGTTCATCGGCATCGGAGTAAAGGTCGAAATTGTCACTGTCATCCAAACGGAAATAATCCGCAGGAGACAAATCATCCGGAATAACCGTCTCCGGACGGTGCAACACATATTCTTTCGCCAGCTCCGGCAAAGCCTCCCAGTCGATATCCGCCAGCTGGGACAACAGATTTTTCCGTCCGGCATCATCAAGTTCATCAAAAAAACGTAACACATGCAACTGACCGGCAGCGGCTATGCGCTCCTTCAAATCACTACTCAATTCCAACATTGCAAAATTCTCCAAAATAAAATTATATGCTTAAAGGAAATATAATATCACGTAACTGAAATTTCCACTGTAAAAAAATAATTTTGTTGATTTTTATGACATATATTCCACAGATATCCCGTGAAATCAGAAAAAAGTTTGTTTTTCAATTTTTTCAACGGAAGAAAATTGAATCTTGAAAAAGTGATTTTGTCAGATTTTGTTTTGCGCAAGCAAAACGCGCGTGCGCCATGCGCCGCGCCACCAGTGACTCTGCGTTCAAAATGGTCTGTCGCGACCGGCGGATGGATCGTGGTGCAAGGTTGGGGGTAAATCAAGGCGAAGCTGAAGGAGTGGACTTCCGTCCTCGACTGAAGCTGAGTCCGCAGATTTGCCCCCAAGATTGCCCGCGAGGCGCCGCCGCAGGTCGTTTCTTATGGGA
>JAFTRX010000031.1 GCA_017462015.1 Lentisphaeria bacterium | reverse complement strand
TTCCTCCCATATATCTGCCGCATTTACACCACAAGGTTCGGTCAGTATCGGACTTCACTTTGTTTAGCAAGCTCATCCACCTTGAATATGCCTTATATGCGGTTTCTGTTCGTCAGACCGGGGTTTTGCTATTGCCTTCTTGCAGATTCCACCTCACGATGGACACCCTTGGCTTTCGCTAACAGTTCCTACTGACAAGGCCTGTACCGGACTTCCACCGGCGAGTCAATGCTCATGCCGCGCATACTAAAAAAAGACCGTTGCAAAACCTTGTTTTGCAACAGTCTCTTGCTTTTTACTTCAAATCCCGCTATCTTTGCGACCAACGGGAGCAAAGTCACCCCGCTTTTCTCGAAGAGGGGTGGGGTTCGGGGAGGGGGGAAACCTCTTTTCCCGGGAAAAGAGGTTTCCCCCTTCCCCGGGATTCCAGCCCCTTTCGGGAGCAGCATGTCAGTTCAGAGCAGCAACGCCGGGGAGTTCTTTACCTTCGAGGAATTCGAGGGAAGCACCGCCGCCGGTGGAGATATGGCTCATCTTGTCCGCGAGACCGGACTTCTTGACTGCGGCAACGCTGTCGCCGCCGCCGATGATGGAGATTCCGCCATTGGCTTTAACTTCGGCAACCGCATCGCAGACACCGAAAGTACCCTTGGAGAATTTCTCCATTTCGAAGCAGCCCATAGGTCCGTTCCAGACCACGGTCTTGGCAGCTTTGATAGCTTCGCTGTAAAGTTTGACCGTTTCCGGACCGATATCAAGACCCATCCAGTTGTCATCGACATCGAGACCGACGACCTTGGTATTGGCTTCGGGATCGAACTTGTCAGCTTCGATGCTGTCGACGGGAAGCAGAAGTTTGACACCGCGCTTATCTGCTTCGGCGATCATTTCGCGGGCATAGTCCATCTGATCGGCTTCGCAGAGGGAGTTACCGATCTTGTGACCCTGCGCAGCGAGGAAGGTGTACGCCATACCGCCGCCGATGATAAGGGTATCGACTTTGGTCAGCAAATTGCGGACAACCGCGAGCTTATCGGAAACTTTGGCACCGCCAAGGATGGCGACAAAGGGACGAACCGGATTTTCGACCGCGCTTCCGAGGTAGGCGATCTCTTTTTCCATCAGGAAACCGGCAACGCAGGGACCGTTCATATATTTGGTGATGACGGCGGTGGAAGCGTGGGCGCGGTGGGCGGTACCGAACGCATCGTTGCAGTAGACATCGCCGTAGGAAGCGAGCTTTTTGGCGAGTTCTTTCTGCTGTTCTTTGAGCGCGGCTTTGGCAGCCTTGAACTCTTCATCGCTCTGACCGTCTTTCTGTTTGAGCTTCGCCTGTTCTTCTTTGTGATAACGGGTGTTTTCGAGCATCAGGATCTCGCCGGGTTTCAGCGCGGCAGCGGCTTCGTCAGCGGCACCGCAATCTTCGGCGAATTTGACCTCTTTACCGATCATCTTGCTCAGGTATTCAGCGACGATCTTCATGGTGGTATCGCCGGTGATGCCTTTTTCATCGGGACGGCCCATGTGGCTCATCAGGATGAGGCTGCCGCCATTGTCGAGGACGTAGTTGATGGAAGCCAACGCGCCTTTGATACGGGTATCATCTTTGATAACGCCTTCTTTGACCGGCACGTTGAAGTCGACACGCATAACGACCTTCTTACCTTTGAGGTCGATATCTTTCAAAGTTTTCTTATCCATTTTTTACTCCGGAAAATTTTAAAGTTTTTAAAACAAAAAAGGGCGGGCGTGTAAGCCCGCCCTTTCGGGATAGTCTTATTCAGACGATCAAGTTACTTGCAAATGACGCGGGCCATTTCCAGAACTTTGTTGCTGTAACCCCATTCGTTGTCATACCAGGAGCAGACTTTGACGAAGGTTCCGTCAAGCTGGATACCGGCTTTGGCGTCGAAGATGGAGGTACGGGCGTCGTCGCGGAAATCGGTGGAGACGACGGCTTCGTCGGTGTAACCGAGGATGCCTTTGAGTTCGCCTTCAGCGGCTTCCTTCATGGCGGCGCAGATCTGATCGTAGGTGCATTCGGTGTTGAGTTCGCAGGTCAGGTCGACGAAGGAGACGTCGCTGGTGGGAACGCGGACAGACATACCGGTAAGTTTGCCGTTGAGTTCGGGCAGGACTTTACCGACAGCCTTGGCAGCACCGGTGCTGGAGGGGATCATGTTTTCGAGGATACCACGACCGCCGCGCCAATCTTTCTTGGAGGGACCGTCAACGGTCTTCTGGGTAGCGGTGGCAGCGTGGATGGTGGTCATCAGACCGCGTTTGATACCGAACTTGTCGTTCAGAACTTTGCTGATCGGGGCCAGGCAGTTGGTGGTGCAGCTGGCGTTGGAGATGATGTCCTGACCGGCATAGGTCTTGTCGTTGACACCGTAGACGAACATCGGGGTGCTATCCTTGGAGGGAGCAGACATGATGACTTTCTTGGCGCCGGCTTCGATGTGCTTGCGGGCCTTGGCATCTTCGAGGAAGAGACCGGTGGATTCGACGACGACGTCAGCGCCGACTTCGTCCCACTTCAAGTTGGCGGGATCCATTTCAGCGGTGAGACGGATCTTGTTGCCATCAACGACGAGGGTGTTTCCTTCGACTTTGATGTCGTGTTTGAAAATGCCGTGAACGGAGTCGTATTTCAGCATGTAAGCAAGATAATCAGCGTCGAGCAAGTCATTGATGCCGACGATCTGAATGTCATTGCTGAAATTTTCGACCGCAGCACGGAAGACCATGCGGCCGATACGACCGAAACCATTGATACCAACCTTAATCATTTGTCCAACTCCTAATAGTTGTTTGTTAATTACGGCTCCATCCGGAACATCCCGGAACAAAGCCTTGACATGCATATCGATAAATATACATCTATATTCCCATTTTGTCAAGTAAAAACTGCATATATCACATAAAAAAACAACTTGTGATCGCAGCTATCCCATAAAATCAGCGAAACGTTTGTTTTCTCAATTTTTTCAGTGGAAGAAAATCGGATTTTGAAAAAGTGATTTTTGCAGATTTTGTTTTGCGCAAGCAAAACGCGCGTGCGCTCCGCGCCGCGCCACCAGTGGAGATGCGTTCAAAATGGTCTGTTCGTGACCGGCGGATGCATCGTGCGGCAAGGTTGTGGGTAAATCAAGGCGACAACGAAGGAGTGGACTCTGTGTCCATGACTGAGTTGGCGTCCGCCGATTTGCCCGCAAGATTGCCCGCGAGGCGCCGCCGTTGGTTGTTCTTATGGGATAGCTGTATCCTGGAGCAGCAATAAGCGTGGAAGTGTTAACTGGCTTGGCACACAGAAGTCTGCGTATGGCCGCCGCGGTGAACCGAAAGCATTCACCTGTTCATAACACATCAGCGTGTCAGGCGACGTGTGCAACGCCAGATGCCCCTGCCATGCCGCGTTGAAACGCTCAACTCTTCCGGAACGGAAATCGGCGGCGGCGATGCTCCACAGTGTCCAGTCATCGTAATGGTACGCTCCCGAAACGCCATCGCTTCTGCCGTTGCGCATGGTAGTGATACCGCACTCCTCCCCATTGTGCTTCAACCGCAATGCGATGATCTCCTCCTCCATCGTCAGCGGTAAAAGCCCGGACTCCAACAGTTCCGGATAATAACGGTAATTGGCATAACTGGTCTTGCGTTCATCATAAAAATTTTCCGGTTCAGAGAGCACATCATCCAGTCTCCACGGCAAAAATCCGCACTTTTGCCGGTGGATACGCAGTCCATTTACCAGACGTTCAGCCAACACATTGCCGAAATTTTCCCCTGCGGCGATCAAACCGGCGGCCGCCTGCGCATTGTTATGAGCAAAAACGCCCCGATCACTGCGCTCATCCGCCTCCGGTGAGCCGATAAGCAAACCATACTCTGTATCGACCGGAGTCTGCATGATCCGGTGCTTCAGCGCCCGGGCGTACGCTCCGTATTCCCGGCGGAACGCTTCATCGAAACGGTAAAACCACCTCAACAGCATACCGTATTCTGAAATTGACGTACCGTAGTAGTCCAATTCTCCGCTTTCGGGATCGACAAAACGTTTCAAATATGTTCCAAAAAGTTCCTCTGCCCGGCGCACGTCTCCGGCAAGCAGATAGAGGTCAATCACACTGAGTATCGTCGGCGGAAAGCCGTCATGCTCTTTCAAACCGTAAAATCCGGCGCCGTAATGCGTTTGGTTTCCGGTGAATGCCATCCGGCAGAACATGACCGAATTCAATACCGCATCACGCAGTAACGGAGTCGGGTACTCCCGCAAAAACGGGCGCATTTCCTCCTGCCAGAAGGTATGCATAGCGCGCTTGCAAAATTCATATTGTTCCAGCGGCACAACTTTTCCGGACTCCACATCGCGAACATCATCCCCGCACCGGCACCACAACTGCTCTTTCACGCAGAGAAAGGTCAAACTTCTGCCATTGCCGCAAAGTTTCAGCTCAGGAAATCCCGGTTCCGGGAAGCTCCACTGCGCTTCTCCGGGGAGTACCGCGTGCCAATTCCAGATTTCTGGACGTTTTTGCAAATTGAGATAAAATACCAGTTCCGGGTGCTGTTTCCACACCATGCCGTCCCGCTCGATGATGAAAACCTCCCTGCCATCCGGATCAGAGAGAAACCCATATCCCTGCAAAACTGCTTTGCCGCACATCGATTTTGCCGCATCCATCACTTTTTATCCGCGAATTTATCACAACTTCCCATCGGGTCGGCGGCATCTCCGGAGATACCGCACAACGTCCGGAAGGGATGTTCAATAAAATTGGCGCAGTTGCGGCAGAAATCCCGGTCGGCGTTTCCGGCGAGTGACACCTTTTCAACATCATCCCCGCCAAGAAAAGCTGCAAGTCCGGCGCGGCGTGCATCGCGCTCATCGCCGGACGGATTTTCCGTCTCCTTCTGCGGCAGTTCCGCTCCGCACAAAGCGCACACTTCGACCACTCTGGCGACCTTCCATCCTTCCATTATATTCTTCTTTTTGGCAAAGGACTCCTCTTTACAAAACGGACACTTCACAGCAATTCCTCCTCTGCGGGGGACAAAACGATTTTTCCGTCCACCGCATCCGCTTTCACGCAGACGGCATTCCTGAAGTCACCGCGCAAAATCGCTTCCGCCAGCGGGTCCTCGATCAGATGTTCCACTGCGCGGCGCAGGGGACGGGCGCCATATTCCGGATTATAATCACCGGAGATAAGCAGCTCTTTGGCGGCATCCGTGACCTGAAGAGTCAACTCCCTGCCGATAAGCCGTTCCCGGAGTTTATCCAACTCAAGATCAATAATGCTGACCAGATCCGCAGAAGAGAGCCGGTTGAAAACGATGATCTCATCCACCCGGTTGATAAATTCCGGTTTGAAATATTTCTTTGCCACAGCAAGAATACGTTCACTTTGCGCCAGATTTTCCGCATCGGCAGAGTTGCCGAAGCCCAGCGGAACGGTGTTGCCCAACTGCGAAGCTCCGACATTGCTGGTCATGATGATAATGGTGTTGCGGAAGTCGATCTTTCTGCCCAATGAATCGGTAAGATGCCCCTCTTCAAGTATTTGTAAAAGCATATTCACCACATCGGGGTGAGCTTTTTCCACTTCGTCAAACAGCACTACAGAATAGGGATGACGCCGTACCCGTTCACTGAGTTCGCCGCCCTCTTCGTATCCGACATATCCCGGCGGCGAACCGACCAGACGGGAGACATTGAACTTTTCCATGTACTCCGACATATCGATCTGGATAAGCGCATCGGGATCGCCGAAAATAAACTCTGCCAACGCTTTGGCAAGCAGGGTTTTACCGACCCCGGTCGGACCGAGGAAGATAAATGATCCGATGGGACGGGCAGGATTCTTCAAATCGGCACGACTGCGGCGCAACGCCCGGGAAATGGCACTCACGGCGGCATTCTGTCCGATAACAGTACGGGAAAGTTCACTTTCCATGCGGAGGAGGCGTTCACTTTCACCTTCCGCCATTTGCTGCAAAGGAACACCGGTAAGTTTGGAGACCACACATGCGATATCCGCAGGTGTGATTTCGGCGACGGCGGTCGCGCACCGTTTTTTCCAATCGGCGTTGAGATCGTCGATCTCCTGCCGGACGGAACGCTCTTCATCGCGCAATTTTGCGGCATCTTCAAACTTCTGGTCGATGATCGACTGCTCTTTGCTTTCGCGCAGTTTTTCCAATTTCTGCTGCAGTCTGGAAAGATCCGGCGGCACGACAACATTACCGATACGGGCGCGGGAACCGGCTTCATCCATGACGTCGATGGCTTTGTCCGGCAGAAAACGCCCGGTGATATAACGGTCAGCAAGGCGCACTGCGCTTTCAATAGCACCATCGGCATAGTGGACGTGGTGATGTTTCTCATACGTTTCGCGCAAGCCTTCGAGGATTTTGATGGAATCTTCCACGCACGGCGGATTTACCATCACCATCTGGAACCGGCGTTCCAGTGCGGCATCTTTTTCAATACCCTTGCGGTACTCATCGAAGGTGGTGGCTCCGACACACTGCAATTCACCGCGCGAAAGTGCCGGTTTGATGATATTGGCGGCATCCATGGCACCTTCGGCACCGCCGGCACCGACAATGGTGTGCAGTTCGTCGATAAAAAGAATGATTTTTCCGGAGTTGCGTACCTCGTCGATCACCGCTTTTATCCGTTCCTCAAACTGACCGCGATACTTGGTTCCGGCAACCATCAACGGCAGATCAAGAGCATAAATCTGTTTATCCGAGAGGAGTTCCGGCACTTTTCCGGCAACGATTGCCTGTGCCAGTCCTTCGAGGATAGCAGTTTTTCCGACCCCGGCTTCACCGATAAGTACCGGATTGTTTTTCGTCCGGCGGCAGAGGATTTGAATGACCCGTTCTATCTCATCGGCGCGGCCGATGACCGGATCAAGTTCACCTTTGCGGGCAAGCGCGGTCAAGTTGCGTCCGAATGCATCCAGCGCCGGGAAATTCGTACCGGAACCGCCATTTTCCGGACGGGAAGAAGCGGAAGCTGATGCATCATTATTTTCTGCAGAACCATTATCTTCCGGAAGATATTCGGCATCGAGAGTGCGGATGATCTCCTGCCGCACCGCCTCAGGTTCGATATTCAAATTGCGCATCACCCGCGCCGCTTTGCTGTTGCCTTCACGCAAAATCGCCAACAGCAAGTGTTCCGTACCGATAAAGTTGTAATGCATGGAAAGCGCCTCTTCCGCCGCCAGCGCCATGACCTTGCGCGCCCGGGGACTGAAGGGCAACTCTCCGGACGTGACCGTCTCGCCGCCGCTGCCGCAGGATTTTTCCACCTCCAGCCGCAGTGCCGCCAGATTCAGCCCCATGGAGTTGAGAACACTTACCGCCACTCCTTCGTTCAATGCCAGCAATCCGAGCAGTAAATGCTCCGTGCCGACATGTGCATGATTGAAACGCTCCGCTTCCCTCCGGGCAAGCATCAACACCTGCCGGACACGCGGAGTCGGATTTATTGTACCCATAGAGAATATTTCCTTCTGAAATTATGTGTTGAAATTCCACCTGTAAATATAATGCATCACAGGAGAAAAATCAAGGTCATTTGCCCAGACAAAAGCGATGGAAAACGCTGTCCAGCAAATCCGGGTCGGCATTGCGCCCGACGATGACACCCAGCGCATGGGCGGCTTCAGCAAGTTCACTTGCGCACAATTCATAATCGCCGGAATCAAACAGTTCCACCGCCTGCTGACAATGGGGCAGTGCCAGTTTCAACTGCGCCGCACTGCGGGCATTTACCGCCACTTCCGGCGGCGCATGACGGGAAACCGCCAGCACCCGTTCTTCAAACACATCCAGCAATCCGGAAAAATCATCATCCGCCAGCGCCGATATCTTCACCGCCGGACACGGCAGTTCCGGCAGTTCCCTCTCTCCGGCAAGGTCACACTTGTTCCACACCGGAATAACTCCGGGAGCATCGGCATCAAAAGATGCCGCTTCCGCTTCAAGATCAGCAGCAGATGCATCCAGCAGCCAGAAGGTGACTTCAGCAGCGGATATGGTCCGGTATGAGCGTTCAATACCCAATTTTTCGATGGGGTCGCTGCTGTCGCGCAACCCGGCGGTATCAGTCAATTTCACCGGAATATTCCTGATGACCGCACTCTCCTGCACCGTATCCCGTGTAGTTCCCGGAATATTGCTGACAATCGCCCGGTCAAAACCAAGCAGTTTGTTGAGCAGACTGGATTTACCGACATTGGGTTTTCCGGCGAGCGCCACTGCCACGCCGTCACGCATTACCGCCCCGGCGCGGTGGGTCTCCAGCAAACGGGAAATTTTTTCTGCAACTGCGGCAATGCGTTCCGGCACACCGGACTCAAAATCCAACTCCTCATCGGGGAAATCCAGTCGCGCTTCACATTCTGAACGGAAAAAATTCAACTCATCGTACAGCGCATTGACTTTGGAACTCAACACGCCGTCCAACTGTTTTTCCGCCATCTTCAACGCCGCATCACTGCCTGAAGAGATGATGTCTGCCACTGCTTCCGCCTGAAGCAGATCAAGTTTACCATTGAGAAATGCGCGACAGGTGAACTCTCCCGGCTCTGCCAGACGGCAGCCGGCATCCAGCACACAACGCATGACCGCATCGGCAGCGGCGGCACCGCCGTGACACTGAAATTCCACCACATCGTCACCGGTATAACTTGCCGGAGCTTTCATGTACACGGCAAGCGCCTGATCTTCGGCAACTTTGCCCAGCATCATCTTGCGGACACTTTTTGCCGAAAGCGGTGTACCGCACCAGACCCGGTTGGCTATTTCCAACACTCCGGGGCCGGATAGACGGATTATGGTAACGGCTCCTCCGACAGCAGTCGCCGGTGCCGCGATGTTGTCAACTGTATTCATCAATATTTACGAACCGCAGTCTTGGCACCGTTGTTGCGCGCGGACTCGTAGACCGCCATGATCAGACTGCTGGAGTTGATCGCTTCAATCAAACTCACTTTGGGCGCACGCTTGTTTTCAATGGCATCGACCACATCGGCAATCTGCGCGGTGTGTCCGCTGCCGTAATAGCTCTTACCGACAATGCGTTCCGCTTTTTCCGGCGGAGTGAGTGCCGTTTCGATCTCCTGCTTCAATGCTTCATCCAGCGCATCGACATAGATCGGCTTTTCATTGGCGTATTCCAGTGTTGCCTGCGTTCCGGTGCAGACCAGCGAGGTACGCCAGCGGGTGGCACTGGCATTGGTGGCGCTGACACTGCCCAGCACGCCGCTGGCAAACTCGATGGTGAACATGGCAGTATCTTCGACTTCGATCACGCCCTGGTGCGCCAGATTGCCGCAGACGGCACAGACATTCACGATATCGCCGAAGACAAAGCGCAGCTGATCCAAATGGTGGATCGCCTGGTTGATCAAAATACCGCCGCCTTCGCCCGCCATCGTACCGCGCCACGCATCTTTCTGATAGTATTCATTGGTACGCAGACAGCAGAACGAAAGGTTGACCATCAACATCTGACCGAATTTATTGTTGTCAACCAGCTCTTTGAACGCACAATTCTGCTTGACAAAACGGTGCTGGAAGATACCGGAGGAAACCAGTTCCGGATGCGCTTTTGCCGCGTTTGCCATCGCTTCCAGATCGGCATCGACTCTGCCGGCGGATTTTTCACAAATGACATGTTTTCCGGCATTGAGCGCATCGACCACGATCTGCACATGGCTGGCATGATCGGTACAAACGTGGATAAGGTCAACATCCTTATCCGCAAGCATATCGTGATAATCGGTGTAACGTTTGGCAACACCAAACTCTTCACCACGCCGGTTCAAACGTTCAACGTCAATATCGCAAAGCGCTTCCAGTTTCGCGTTTTCAACAGACTGAATTCCGACAATGTGCGTCGGCGCGATAACTCCGCATCCGACAACTCCGCATCTGACCATAATATTTTCTCCTGTATATTAAGTAGTAAAAATTTAAAAAAACTTCAACATCTCCTGCCATGCCGCATTGAAAACTGCAGCTTTTGCGGGATACCATAACTCCCCCCCCGACTTAAAACTTTCCGGAGTTCAAATTTTGGAGCTTACGGTAGAAATCCAGCATTTTTTCACACTGAAGGATACCCGCCGCATTCCGCCGGGAACGGTAGATTTCCAACGCCTTTTTGCCATGTTCTTCTGCTTTGGCAACATTGCACAGCAGATAACACATCCGGGAACAAACCACATGATACTGCGCCTTTTCTCCGGGCGGAAGATCGGAAAACGCCGCCTTGCCGGAGAGTATTTTGTGTGCGGCAGTCAGCGCAGATATATCATCCGGGAAATTGGCAAGCAGTGCTTCAGCAAAGGAGAGCAACTGCCCCGGCATCGATGCCGACTCAAAAAAACGGTCGCTCAACGCAGGAAGTCCGCTTCTCAACACCGGATAGCGCCGCATCATATCCAGCGCCGTGTAGTAAAGCCGGAGTTTTCCCGGAGCCGCTTTCATCTGCTGATCGATCAACGCCCACGCTCCGGAGATATCCCCCCGGTTCTCCAGCGAAAAAAGCCGCATCCGCAACGCCGACGGGTTCGCCGGGTCCAACCGGAAGATCTGCTCCGCCAGACGCCGCAACGGCCGCTCTTCTCCGGTACGCATCCGCTGCTGCATCTCATCGAGAAGCAGCGCAGTTTTGCGCTGTTTTGCCGTATCGGACTTGCCGGACAACACCAGTTCCACCGCTTCAGAAAGATCGACGGCTTCCCCGTTCCACAAAACCTTGCCGTCAGCATCATAAAGAAATGCCATCGGATAAAGCATACTGCCTGCCATAAACAACGGAGTAAGTTTCCGCTCGGAATCGACCACCAGCCGCACCCGCACATCCGTATGGCGTTTGTGAAACAATTTTACATCATGTTCAGTATCCGGAGATACGGCGGCGATGAGCAGTTTTCCCCGGTACGCCAGCCGGGTACGTTCCAATATCTGCATGATCCGGTCACTGCTGTCACTGCGGGTAAACATAAAAACCAATGCCCGGAGCGGCGGCACAACAGCTTTATCTTCCGGAGTCAACGCCCCGATCTTGAATGGCGTACAATCGATCCACTTCAAGCGGAACTCCGGATTGCCGACCTTGTCTCCCGGACGGAGAGCAAACAGCGGCAGTACAGCTATCCCGAAAATCAAAAGGATAAATTTCTTCATCTTTGCATATCTCCGTAAACACAAAATGCTATGAACAATATTATAAAATAACACTTTTCAGCACAAAATACAAGCAAAAATGAAGAAACTTTCAGTACAAAAGTATCTGCCGCAGCTTATTTTTCTCCGGTGGTTCCGGAAAACTCTTCAGTAAAACTCTCCCCCCGGTAGAACGCACGGCAGTTCCCGGGCATCTTCACTGAAAACTTTCCGTCTTCAAACTCCACTCTTATTTCTCCGTCCGGAGTCGGATGCACCGATTGGAAATATCGCACCCCACCCGGCTGCGGATCAAAGACAAATTCCCGGAATCCCGGTTTTACCGGGCGCACCCCGCACAAATACCGCGGAATGATATTCGCCGGTGCCGCTCCCCAGGCATGGTTCCAGTCAGAATTGGGTTTGAACGCCATATCCCACGCTTCCATCGTTATAGTCGCTCCGGCATCCAGCATATTGAGCCAGCTTCGTTTGCCGCTGCTGCACAGAAGTTCCTGCGCCCGGTGTCCGAAACGTCCCTGATATAGCGCATCGAACAAAAACTGCACAGCATAAACACTGCACTGGATATCCAGCTTTCCAAGTTCCGGAATCTCATCCGGAGTTGCAATCCCGGTTGCCACCGGAAAAAATATTGAATGCTGAGCAGAGTGACTGCTTCCGGGAGAATCGACAAATTTTCCATCCCGGAACATCTTCTGCCGGATAACCTTCTTCAACGCCTGCGCTTTTTCTTCAAATTTGCGCTCTCCGTAAAGTTCCGCCATACATTTCAGCGCCATGAATCTCACACAGTTCGGCACCAGACTGGTTCCGGCACTTTCATATCCGTCCCGTTCCGTCATCGGCCAGTCGATAAGCTCTTTGTAAAATTCTCCGCTTCCGACTAAACCGTCTTCATTTTCCAGCTCATCCAGAAGCCGCGCCTTCAACACCGGAAGAAAATCCGATACGACCGCTTCATCTCCGGAGTACAGCACATAATCCCGGACTATCACCGGCATCAGCAAACTCCATTCGATGGGCCACGTCGCATTATCCCGGAAAAATTCCAGCGTCTGCCGGGGGATACCACGGTCGCGCGAACAGCAGAACCAGCCCCGCTGGTTTATGTAAGTGTCCCCCTCATAGGGGCAGCGTTCCCGTTCTCCGTCGATAAAAACTCCGAACCCGGCAGTAGCTTTGATGGAATATTTGCAAAACTCCCAAATCCGGTTCAAGCTCTCACAGGATGATCGGAACTTTCCGGCATCATCATCCCAGCGGGGAAACAACTCATGGCGCTTGACATTGCAGACCTGACAATCGCCGGTCACTTCCAGATAACGGAACGGCGCCACCTCGTCCTGCCACGGAGACGGGATGGAAAATTTGGTATACCGCGGCGCCCGGTGCGGCGGGATCTCAAATTTATACCACTGCCGGGGAGAGGTCAAAGTTATTTTCCCGCACTTGAAACAGCAGAAACCTCCGGGAAACCGGTTCAATCGCCCGCCTTCCGCAGCTTCACCGATGGCGATTTCAACCACTGTTCCTGCGGTTCCGGCAAGTTCGACTTCAACTGTACCGAATGCCGCTTTGCCAAAATCATGAAAATATATCTGACCGTCCATATTACTGCTGATCTTTCCAATTCATATCAAGAAGCCATGTACTCTCTTTGGGCAGAGAACGTTTGCAATTCAGCGGCACACTCTTTGCGCTGTTCCACTCCCGCAGTTCCAACGGAAAATTCCGGAAATCAAACCTGATTTTCACGCTCTTTGCCGCATGCACAGCTAGCACTCCCCGGTTGAACCATACCGGCACTTGCGGCGAACACTTTACCACCGGCAGTTGACACCGTTCCGCCAGCGCTTGTATTATTTCTCCATTCAACAATGGCAATGCCGACCAAATGATATCTGCTCCGCCGGGATTGCGCTTCAATGCCAACGCACACTTGCCATCATCGCTCTGCGCCAGCACCACAACTCCGTCCTGCGGATAAAATACCGGCGCGCACGGATGAGCAACAATATATTTCCGTCCGGCAGGGATACCCAAAATTTTCTCCCCCTGAGCAGTAATGGTGATACTCCGCACTCTCTTTTCCATATCCACATCGAATCCGCATCCCAGCAGTTCTGACATAAATTTGCTGTCGATGCCCATATCTCCGATCATTCCGCTTCCGCTGTTGAACACGATCATTCTGCCGGGTTTCTTTGCCGCTTCAGCGACCGCCTTGCGCTCACTTTCATTCAAGTAGAGTGTGTTTTGCAGAATCAGCAATTTGTGCTTATTGGCGACACGTCCGAAATCCTCCATTGCATACATGGAGAATGCGGCTCCGGATTTAAGCAGCTCCTGATAACCGTTTTCCAGCAACATGATATTCATTTTGCTGCTGCGTTCCAGCCGGGGACTGGTTTTGGCTGAAGAAAACACTCCGGCAATATATTTTTCCGGCATGGTACTGCTATTTTCTGCACATCTCCGGCGGCTGTGCTGAACGATTCTTTCTGCGACATCAAATATCCGGGCATCTCCGGTTATCCAGCCGTGACTGAAATCAAAAAAGCGCATTGCACTGCCTCCGGCAAGTTGCGCGGCATACTCTCTTTCCAACACTGCCCGCGTTCCGGCAAGTGTGACCGTCCGTCCGAGACCGCTCGCCGCCGCCGGTGTCCGGACATCACACTCCGAGATGATAAGTTTCCGGTGCAATTTCACCGAACCTTCCGGATGCATGAATCCACCGCCGCCGCCAAGTCCGCGTCCGGCATAACGCGATGGTGCCATCAGCACATCCACATAAGGCGAAGTCAATACTTTATAAAAATCATTATGTCCGCAATCATGGGAACGTCCTCCGGCAAGCAGATAGTTGACATAGCCGTAATATGTTCCACTTAAAATCCGTCCGCCGGATGCCTCTTTTACGGTTCGGCACAATCTTATAACGATCCCTGACACGAGCGCAGACACACTGTCGGCATGGTCGATAAGTTCCTGAAATTCCGTTCCGCACCGGAAATCGATTTTTCCGACCGTCAACCGCCGTTCCGGAGATGGTATTTTGATCTCTCGGAAGTTCCTGTAACTGCTCTTCCATGCCCGGTTCAATTTATCGATCGTCCCATAGCGCTTACGGAGAAATTCAGCATAAAATTTGCGGTAATGCTCACTGTAATCCACCATCACCCCTCGCGCGGAACCCCAATGCAGCCACTCCCAGGTAATTCCGGAACACGGCATGATACCGATCACCCGGCTGCCGTAAGGGACCTGCTTCAGATGCTTCACCAGATTTTTTATCATATCTTCGCTTGATTGCTGCCACTTTTCCGATGCCATGGAAGTTGTTGCTTCTGCTTTGTCCCGGTAATTCTTTATCCGGAACTCCCCCTTGTCATCTTTGATTCCCTCTTCCGGGTGATTTTTCCGGTATCCCGGTCCCGGATCGGTAACAGAAACATGGATAAAGACCGCTTTTTCCGGATGTCTCAACAGCAAACTCTGGATCGAACTGTCCAATTCCCGGTAATCAGCATTACCATTGCGGTCAAAACGGAAGATAAGCCGGTACGCGAGAACCGGCATGATTTGCGCCGCTTTATCCACATGCCGGATCGCATCATCAGACAGCGGCGGATCCGATGAAAGATATTCCGTTGTATCGATCGCTTTCCCGTTGACTTCATACTGCGCCCGATTACCGTCATGCTTGACTTTTACGAGCGGAAATTGAAAATCTGTTTGCAAATTCCGGTGTTCGTAGATATGCTCTTTTTCAAGCGGAACACTTTTTCCATTGACACGAACCACGACCCGGTATCTCCCGGAAGTCAGATACTTCATCGTCAAAACCGGCAATTTAACTTTTTTCCCATCGACTGTACGATCTGCGGCGATTATCCGCATCTTTCCACTGACAAGTTCCAGCTGCAGCCGTGCCGATTTTTGTTCTGACGGAAATATGACGACCGGATCAATGACCGATTTTTCATCTCCGCGATCCGGGATACCGGTAACTGTCACGCTCCGGAGATTTTTTTCCGCCTTTATCTTTTGCTCACTGACATCCTGCCAGATATGCACCCTGCCGCCGGAACCGGAAAAACTCAACTTTACCGATGCTGTATTTTCCGGCGCAGTCTCCCTGCCGGAAGTATTGCCGCTGCCGAACAGGATATTCCCGGTTTTCAAACACTTTCCGTATACATCAAAATAGTGGTACTTGACTGATATATCTGCGGCGAAACGTCCCCTCCACGCCCATTCGCCTCCGGGGATCAGTAATTCAAACTCAACATCTTTCCCGCAGTCTCCGGAGTACACCGTCCGTGTATTATCCGCCGCAGAAAATACCAATTTCCTGATAATGACATCCTCTTTGCCGTCCGGCAATATATCCACCCGGAAACGCCGGACGGTTCCCTGCCAATTCCGGTTGCGATGACAGTTGAAAACGATAACTCCGCCTTCATCCCGTCCCCGCACGGATGCCGCCTCCTTAAAATTTCCGCCGTCACTGAAATAGAGCTTTGCGCTTTTCCATGCTTTCCCGCGGTATATCACCTTCAGCGTTCCGTATTTCCGGCTGTCGATCTCACTCTTTGCCTTCACCAGAGAACCATACTCTCCACCCCGGACAACAAATCCTTCTCCTTTGACAAAGCCGGACCTTTTGAATCGCCCCAGATACCATTCCCGCTTCATGTTCGCGCCGCTTAAATCATACTCTGTTCCGCACGCGGCAAACACGGCAAGGAAACATACCAAACTGAATATATACCACTTCATAATATATCTGCTCCGAAGTTTCAATAATTGGCGCTCATGTGTCTGCCACGCGTATCCGTGTTCGTGAATTGTCCGAGATACTGCCCGGTAAACGAGGAAACATGTCCGTCGGCGAAACAGATATTGGCAAGAGAATTTCCGGCAATCGCGTATGCGCCGTAGGCTTTGTCATACACCGTGTACACGACTTTCCCTTTGCCGCCGTGCCGCGGTGCAATATTGTACTGATTGGCATCGATCGCACCGGCTCCACCCCACGCACCGCTTATTATCTGCCGCGAATCAGCAAACCACACCTTCTCCGACGGCCGTTTCAATATCCCCGGTTTGAAATAATAATAGTGACCGTTCAACACATCGCCAAGATAATAATTCATCCCGTATGTGGTATAACGGTATCCGGTGTCAGTATGGGGTTTGCCCTCTGCTGAATCTGCAGATTCCACCAGAGAGTATTTGTATGAGGTGTCAACTTCCGGACAAAACAATATCTTGTTGTCCGTGTTGTATTTGGCATCGTAAAGAAGTTTGCTCCAGTAACGCTCATGCGTAGCATTAGGAGTGAACAGCGTCTTTGCCAGACGCGCCGGAATAATGGTATCATTGTGGTCGGCTGTATACAACGACCCGTAAGAACCTATCTGCTTCAACTGGTTCGTGCAGCTCGTGCTTCGTGCCCTCGCCCGCGCACTCTGCAGCGCCGGAAGCAAAATCGCCGCCAAAATGGCAATGATTGCGATGACCACCAGCAATTCTATTAAAGTGAAACGGGCGTGTGCGGGGGACAAGGAAAACTTTTTTTCACGGGAAAAAAAGTTTTCCCTTTCCCCCGCGCCCCCTTTCTCTTTCAAAAAAAGCGGGGTATTTTGCACTTTCCCGGCTTTTTTCCGGTCTGAAATTCTTGCGTAAAACATTTTCTGTCCTCCTGTTTTTATTCTCAATGCTGTAAAACATCTTTCCGATAAACAGCAGGACAGATCTCAAAGCAGGGGAGACGTCAACTTGAACGTTTATCCCCTGCCTTTTTTTTATGATCTTTACTGCTGTCCGGCAGCGTTGCGGATAAGTTCAGTCACCCGCGCCACTTCAAACGCTTCTTCGTTCTTGACCGGGAACTCTACGCCTTCCCGGATCGCCAGATAAACATATTTGTAAATATCATTCAGTGTAACTCCGGAAGCCGGATTGCATTCGATGGTCTCTTCGATCCACTCCATGCCTTTACTACTGGAGAATCCGGCATCCAACGCCGGAGTTTCAGCGCTGGCGGCAGGTTTCGGAGTGCATTTTTCCAAGTCGAGATACTTGACTTTGAACTCTTTTTCCGTCTGCGCGATCAGCGCACCCTTGTTGCCGTAAACAGCGTACACCGGACAGGGCAGCGCCATGCCGCCAGAGATTTCAATATCGACGATAACTCCGTTTTCACCGGTCAAAATCGCCTTGACATGATCTTCGGCATCTCCGGAAGCGTTGACCGTCCGCAGATCCGCCCACACCGATTTCAGCGGAGCTTTGATAAACTGCAGCGCATGGTCGATCAGGTGCGGTCCCCAGTTATTGAGCTGACCGCCGCCGAAACTGGTCAGCGACTGCCAGTCAAAACGTCTCTGGAACGCATGACGGCTCAATTTGATAAGGTAAACATCTCCGAGTTTTCCGGAAGCGATGATTTCACTCACATGCTGGAACGCAGCTTCCAGACGGCGGTTCTGGCGGCAGAACAGTTTGCCGGGATGTTTTTCAGAAGCTTCTTTCAGCTTCAAAACTTCAGCATAATTGATACCGATAGGCTTTTCGGCAAAGACAAATTTTCCGCTTTCCAATGCCTTGATGACATGGGCGACATGGTCAGGAGAACGGGTGGCAACAGAGATAAGATCTATATCATCAGCCTTGAGCATATCATCTATATTGGCATAAGCTTTGCATCCGGGAACTTCGGCACACATTTTTTCCATGCGTTCCGGGATCAAATCGCAGCATCCGGCGATTTCAAGCATTTCCGGGAAACGGGCGATCTCCTTACGGTGCATTCCCCAACCGGCACGTCCGACGCCCCAAATTCCAACTCTTACTTTCTTCATTCTCTTTTCTCTCCTGTATTAAGGTTATGTTGAAGTACATTTACTTGTCATCACCTTAATATAGCACATAATATAGTCAAAAAAAATGGCTTTCTCCTTGACACTTGCGCCATTTTGTAGTATATTTGTGCCAAAAATCAACTAAATCAGGTTTGAGCATGATAAACTATACTATTTTGGACATGCCGCATCTGGAGCGGGTAAAGCTGGGAATCAAACGCATCCGGAGCGGTCATCACCGGGAAATGAACTTTCACGATCACCGTTTCTCGGAAATCACTCTGATCCAATCACCCAATGGAGCAGTCCACTGGGCGGAAGGACACAGTTTTCCCCTGACCCGGGGCGATATAATCCTTATGCATCCGGGAAAAATGCACGCTTATGAACACGCCGGACAGCTTGAACTATTTAATATCCTCTATGAACCGGACAAACTGCCGCTGCCGCTGCTTGACGGTAATTCGATGAATTTGTTTTCCACTGTAATCACCTCCTGCGGCTCCGACAATCAACGGCAGGTGGAAAAGCCGATACTGCATCTTTCTGAACCGCAAATGGTTCAAGCAGAATATCTCGCTGGAGAACTGGAAAAGGCATTGACCGGCAACGCTCCCGGAAAAAATTTGCGTTCGTTTGCAATATTCATCGACCTGCTCACTCTTATCTGTCAGGCCGGCGGAGGAGTCAACGAATCTCTTCACCCGGACGAAAAACTTACCTCCGCCCTCTGGTACATCAACCGCAATTTCCGTCAGGTTCTGGAAATTGGACAACTGGCAAAAACAGCCAATATGTCCCGCCGCAATTTTTTCCGGAAATTCCGGGAACTCACCGGGAACTCGCCACTGCAATATATCAAAAACCGGAGGCTTTCTCTGGCAGAAGAGCTGTTAAAAACCACCAATCTCTCCTTAAGTGAAATTGCCTATGAGTGCGGTTTTTATGACTCAAATCACATGAACCGCATGTTTAAGCAGCACTTCAAATGTTCCCCCGGAACCATGCGGAAGAGCAAGCAGGATGCTGCCGCCTTCCAACAGTTGCCGCAAGACAAAACTCCTCTTGACTCAAAAGGTTAGAGCATTACGGCAGCGGCAAAATCTTTCCATGTGACAAATCAGCTCAACGTCCGCAGCTTGGCGCATACTTTCCGTGCGGCGGCGATGATTTCCGCTTCTCCGGGGATGATGCGGTTTTTCATCAGGAACTTTCCGTCGCAGATAAGGGAATCTATCATATCCGGCTCTCCGGCGTAGACCAGATCGGAGATCAGATCGTATCCGGCGCACAGAACCGGGTGCTTCAGATCGATCAGCATGATATCTGCCGCCTTGCCCGCTTCGATGCTTCCGGCATCAGCTCCGGCAAAGGCACATCCTCCAGCTGTGGCGATGCGGAAGACATCCGTCACCCGTCCTGCCCGGGGAGAATTTGCCGTCAACTTGGCACTCAAGGCGGCAAACTTCATCTCATCCAGCATGGACAAACTGTTGTTACTGGAAGTGCCATCCGTTCCCAGAGTGACCCGGCATCCCGCCGCCTTGGCGCGTTCAAAATCAAAAACTCCGCTGCAAAGTTTCAAATTCGACACCGGATTATGGGCGATGAAGGCTCCGCGTCTGGCGATGATCTCCCGGTCATGGTCAGTCAGATGGACACAATGAGCGAGCATGGTACGTTCATTGACCAGTCCGACACTGTCCAGATATTCAATGGGAGTCATACCGTTGTGTTCTTTGCGGCAATCTTCCACCTCTTTGGCGGTCTCGGCGGCGTGGATGTGGCACTGGAAACCGTCACGTTCCATCATGGAAGCGATATTACGCAAAATATCTTCCGACACGGTGTAGATCGCGTGGGGCGCGTGAGCAACATTTATCAGAACATCCTGAGCATTGTGCGCTTCCAGAAGAGCTTCATTGGCGATTCTTGCGGCATCGGGCACATCCCCGGAGGGGTTGCACAAGTAAAGAAGTCCCAGCGTTGCCCGCATCCCCGATTCCCGGACGGCACGCAGACCGCTTTGCGGCATCCAGTAGGAGTCGTTGAAATAGACGGTTCCGGAACGGATCATTTCGATGGTCGCCATCCGGGTCCCGATATAGATATCCTCTTCAGTAAGTTTGGCTTCGATGGGCCAGATATGGTTGCTCAACCAGTCAAAGAGTTCCATATCTTCGGCGCAGCTGCGCAGCAGAGTCATCGCCGCGTGGGTGTGGGTGTTGTAAAAAGGCGGAAGAGCCGCCATGCCGGATGCGTCAAATGTTTCGGTTGCGGCATCACTTATGCTGCCGATAGCGGCGATTTTGCCGTTTGCCACGGCGATATCGGTAACGGCATCATTGACCAGACAATTTTTTATCACAAGATCGTACATATTTTTCTCCCAATAATGATTTTTACCATAAAATAGCCTGAAAAAACGCTTTTCTCAAGTAATATTTGAAGAAAAAACTTGAAATTTTCATATTCCGGTGGTCTATTTAGTAAAACGTGGTTAATGTCCCAAATTTTGTGAAACTGAATATTCTCTGAAAGAAAATTGTATTTATATTACTTTAAAAACTTTAAAAATATATAACAGAGAGTGTGATTTGTCAAGAATAAAAACAGTCGTTTGCAATCGGCGGATGGATC
>JAFTRX010000030.1 GCA_017462015.1 Lentisphaeria bacterium | reverse complement strand
TCCGGCGGCGGAGATGATGTCAACTTCGTTGCCTTTTTTGTCGAAAAGCGTGAAGTTTTCAACTCCGCTGACACAAAGCTCTTTGTCGACATCGTTTTTGCCGATGGTGAACTTGATGAAATCCACGTTGTCAGAACCGCTTTGCCAACTGCCGAGCCAGCCGGTGTAATCTCCTGCTTTCAAATCCCACTTGACCGCTTTCTTAAGGGTGTCGTCGCTGTTTTCGTGTTTGGTGCTACGGAAGCCTTCGGCAGTTGCTCCCAAGTTGAGAACGCCGGTGATTTCACTCCAATCATCAAAAACACCACTTGCGGCAACGATTTCACCTTTTCCGGAGATGAAACTCCGGTCGAAGTCGCCGGTTAAAACGAGCGTACCGTTGTTGACGAACTTGTCTTTAGCGCCTGCTCCCATATCGACTGTTCCGAGAGCCAACACCGCATTTTTATTGATGGTCAAGGTGTCGTTTCCGTCGCTTCCAGTGTAACTGGCGATAGCGTTGAAGCCACTCTTTGCAGTAACTTTATTGACGTTGCTGACATCGGAAACGATACTGCCGGAGAGGGTCAGCGTGGAATAATTTTCCACATTTCCGGCAGTAGAACCGGTCATGGTGACACTGCCGGAAAGTTTGTCTTTGCTGTCCGGCGAGGATATGATATCCATGACTTTACTGTCGGTAAGCGTGACTTTGGCAATTCCGGAAATCATTCCGGCGTAAGAATTTTTTGCCGTCAGCGTTCCGGCTGCTTTGATAGTCTCCTCATCGTCAGTAATTTTCGCTATGATGCCAAGTTCAATGTCACCGGCATCTGTGCCGGTCAACTTCACTGTGGCAAAGCCGGAAATGTTTCCGCAGTAAGCTTCGGAAGCAGTCAGGCTTCCGGCACGGGAGAACGTTTTGGTGACCGATTCTTCGCCGTCTTTCAAAGAGTACTTCTCGGTATAGGCATCTCCACGCTCGATATCACCGGTTTGACTTTGAGTAGTGATTTTTACGGTATTGAAGCCGGTAATGGAGTCTGCTTCGGAGTTGTTTTTCAACGTGGCAGTTCCGCTTGCAGAATAAGTCGTGGTATGAGTGATGGTATCATCTTTACCACCGACCGTTTTATCGCTCTTGCTGATTTTTACGTTGGAGTTGACCAGTTCACCGGCAACACCGTTATCGAGAGTAACGGTCGAGTAACCGGAAATGTTTCCGGCAGTTGCGTTGGTGACAGTGACTTTGCCTGAAGCAGTAACCGAATGAGAGAATGTGACAGTTTTCGTGGCAATACCGTTTTTGAGCGAAGTTTTCACCGTTTCGGAAATCGTTTCCTTGCCGCCATCGACATTGCCGACCACAGCACCGTCAGTGACATTGACCGTGGCAAAGCGGAGAAATTCAACCTCTCCCGTGTCGATACCGTTGAGATTCAACGTTCCGGCGGCAGAGAAATTTGCTTTGTAATCCGATCCCTTAATGGTCAATATTTCTGCTTTTCCGGCAATGGTCTCAATGCCGTCCGGGATGGCGGTGAGGGTGTTTTTGGAATCGAGCAGCACGGCGATCATTCCCTCTGGGACATCATCCAGAGAGTTGACCGCATTTCCTCCCCACTGCAGTTTGATGCCGTCCTGTTTTTTGCCGGTGATTTTATTACTGTAGCTCTTTTTGACAAAGCAATATTCGCTATTTTCCGGAACTTCCGGAAGATTGTTATTGATATTATTGACTTTGTAAACCTGCTCTTGGGAAACGTTTCCGGCTTCATCGGTGCTGCGGAAAGCGATTTCACCGTTTTCAGAGAAAACGATTCCGCCATCATAAATCTGCCACGCTCCGCCATTTACCGAGTATTCATTGAGAACAGAGTCTGCGGCAAAAGTTGCAGTGACCGTTACATCTTTTCCAGTCACGTCTGTTATATCAGCATAAGCAACCGGTTTATCCGGCGCGATCAGGTCGATATTATCGACGACAACAGTGGTAACTTCAGACAGCGTACCATCGGGAGCGACACTGCGGAAAGAAACTGTACCGTTTTGTGCCAGCACCACTCCACTTTGATAAACCTGCCATGCGCCGTTATTGATACGGTACTCATTGGAAACAGCGCGATTATCAAAGGTGGCAGTGACCGTCACACTTTTGTTGGTCGCCGCAGTGATATCAGCGGCGGCATCGGGGGCGGCGAGTTCGATTTTCACCACCGACCGGAGAATGATGGAATCCTGCTGAAGCTCAAGCGAATATTCAGTTTCCCCGACCGTGATGCTTTCCCCGAGCGAGAGTGAACCAAGTTCCGCGTCTCCACTGGTGATGGTGACAGAGGAATCAAACTCCGCCGCGTTGCCGCCGAGGATGTAACTTCCGCACTCCGCATCATCGACTGCCACGCTGAAACTTTCTCCGGCAAGCAGAGCCATATCGTTCACCATCGGCGTTGAAAGCGACTCATCGAGAACAAAGTTGATGTGGCTGTTGTTCAACGCGATATCATCAAGAATGACACAACCATTGATATTGATAACGCCCTCAAGGATAGCGCCGCCGTAGAGGTAGAGTTTGCCGTCATTGGAAATGGTCACATCGGAAATCATCCCTCCGGCAGTGACATGCACCGCTCCGCCGTTGATCGTGACATCTTCAACTTCACTGCCGAAACCGACAAAGAGTGAAGCCGTGGCATCTACGGTAATATTTTCTGCAGAGGTCATCTCCCCCAGACGGATGACAGCGCCGGTGGAAGCTTCCACATTCTCAACGCGCCCCTCATCATGAACATGGACAAGACCGCCGTTGGCAGCGGTGATATTGGCAGCCGTCGCATCATGCACGACAATTTTGCCGCCATTGAGCGTTACTCCGTCAGCCGAACCTCCGGAGTTGACATTCAAAATACCGCCGGAATTGACGGTGGTGGTATCTGCGGAACCACCGAAATCGACACGACAAACTCCCCCGGAATTGACGGTGGTGTTGCGGGCAATGCCGTTAGCTTCGCTTTTAACACCACCTTCTCCAATATATTTCACATATTCAGTACATCCGACAACTATCATTCCTCCGGAATTGATGGTAGTATCAGTTGCATCGCCGTAATTATTAATAAGTCCGCCGGAATTGACCGTTGTACGAGTTGCTGTCGTATCGTATAATGTAAGCGTACCATAAATTTTAGAATCAGTCACGGTAAAACCAGGCTGCAAAGAGACTTGACCAGCGACAAAGAGATTTTTTAAATCGGCTCCATATCCTTCTGTAGAATTTAATGTAAGTGAAAAAAATTGGCGACGTTGGACAGTCCTGTTATTAAGCGCATCTGCATAATCTTCAAACTCCCAATAGTCGTAGGGACAGAAACCTTCAGAACCTTCGTAATTAACAGAGAAATAGACGCCGTCTCTTTCGCTGTCACCGGTAAGCGAATAGACCAAACCGTCGCGGATAAAAGAGGCTCCGTAACTTAAAGTCCCCAGTGTGGAAGTGCCGTCACTGACGGTAACGTAACCACTAAAGCTGTCACTCCTACTAAGTAGAAAATAATCTGCCGCGCAATTGTCAACAACAACGGTCAGCGAAGCATCTCTGAGAGATTCCAGATTTTCGATAAATGCCAACGGTTCATCATAGCGCCAACCTGCGATGCATTGATTGTCAAAATCTATAAAGATTTCAGCATTACGAATATTGGCTTCTTTTGAAATCTCAACACTTCCGGTGAGATAATTTTTTCCGGTTAAAACAGCACCGGTAATCAAAGTCAAAAAACCGCCATTCATATTGATTCCGGAAGCGCTACCGCCGGAAGCGACACTCATTGAACCGGAAGATATGACCGTGGTGCCAAGTGCCGTACCGCCAGAACAAACAAATATTGCAGCTCCATTCCGGATAGTTGTGTTGCTTGTCACGCCGCCGGACATAACATACATTTTGGCATCGTAACCGGAACAAACTTTGTCACTCATGCTTGCAGTCTGTGAGATAAGTTGATTTCCGGAACCCAGATAAACTCCAGTACAATTATTGGCATAGGTCACATAAGCTCCCGGAGCGATGTAAATGTCACCACCATCAAATGGTCGCCAGTTCACATTTGTGGCACTGCCGCCGGAATAAACGTACACCGAACCACCCGACTGAATATTAATATCCTCTGCCACGCCACCACTGGAAACGTACATAACGCCCCGTCTATCAATGGTGGTGTTGCTTGCAACTCCGCCGAAGATAATGGACATATAACCGAAATTGACCGTGGTATCATTCGCCACGCCACCACTGAAAACGCACATTTCGCCCCTTTTATCAATGATGGTGTTGCTTGCAACTCCGCCGGAGGAAACATCCATATAGTCGTTGTTTAATGTAATTCCGGAACTGACCTGACCGCTTTCGATATCATAACTCATTGTTAACCTCTGCGCAATAAGAAATTAGTGTCTTCATGTAAAATATATCACAGAAAAACTTTAATTGCAAGTAATATGTCCCCCAAAAACGGATATCCAGCAACTGTCTCATAAAAAAATGACCTGCGGCGGCGCCTCGCGGGCAATCTTACGGGCAAATCGGCGGACTCCAACTCAGTCATGGACACAAGTCCACTCCTTCGTTGTTGCCTTGATTTACCCGCAACCTTGCTCCACGATCCATCCGCCGGTCGCGACAAAGCATTTTGAACGCATCTCCACTGGTGGCGCGGCGCATGGCGCACGCGCGTTTTGCTCGCGCAAAACAAAATCTGACAAAATCACTTTTTCTAAATCCAATTTTCTTCCGCTCAAAAAAATTGAGAAAATAAACGTTACGCGGATTTTATGAGATAGCAGTGCGGATATCCCGCAAATTTGCAAATCCTGAACGGGCGGCGGCAACCATAAGATGCTCCGGCAAAACATTCTCCTTGACACCATATTATTATTGTGCTATATTAAACGGAATATTATTTACTGCAACAAGGATTTTTATATAATGTTTCTCTCCCCCGTTTTCTCTTTCTGGAAAAGCAAAAGCATCTCTCTTGCCATCGCCTGGAGTTTCAATCAGCTCTCTTACGCTATCATTTACCCGTTTATCCCCATCTATCTCAGTCAGGAACGCGGATTGCCCTACACGCAGGTCAGCTTGCTCTTCCTCCTCCTCGGACTGGCGGTCATCCTCGCGCCCATCCCCTGCGGCTGGCTCACCGACCGCTTCGGCAACTCCATGATGCTGCTTGCCGGTCAGTTATTGCGGGGCTTCATCTTCTTTGCACTGGCTTTCTGCGTTTATATCAAGGCTTCGTTCTGGGTATTTGCGGCGGCTTTGATGTTCAACACTGCCGTCGGAGTAGCGTTTCAGGTGGGTTCTGATGCCTATCTTGTCGACGTTGCCACCACCGATGAGCGCCCCGGTTATTACAGCAAGATCCGCATGGGGTACAATGTCGGCTGGGCGTTGGGTCCGATGCTTGGAGCGTTCCTTTCCGACACTCCTTACTGGGTCTTTTTCACCATGACCGGAGTACTGTGTCTCATCGGTACAATTCACACCTATTTCAGCTGCTGCCGCGGCCGCAAACTCATATCCTCCCGAATCCGCACCGAAAAAACTGCCAACTCCGCCCCCGGTGTCATCAAAGACATCCTCAGCAACAAGCGTTTCATACTGCTTATGCTGGGTAACTTGTTCCTGATGCTCCTTGCCTATCAGCTTTACTCCACGCTTTCCATCTACTCCACCTCCACAGTTGGCATCTCCCGCAAAGCTCTCGGTTCGATCTACTCGCTCAACGGAACCATGGTTCTGCTGCTCCAAATTCCTCTGGTCGCCATGCTCAAACGGTTGAAAATGCCGATCATGATGCAGTTGATCCTGGGAACATTGCTCTATACTGCCGGTTACGTCCAGCTCGGATTTGCAGGCGGCGCCATCGCCATTGCCATTGCGGTTGCCGTGGTGACCTTGGGAGAAATCATCGTTCAACCGGCGCTCTATACGGCAACTTCAAGCGAAACCAACTCTTCCAACGCCGGACGTATGATGTCCGTTTCCTCTTTGATGCGCGGAATCGGTTACTCTCTCGGCCCCTGGATCGGTGCCCAGCTTTACGCCCGTACCACTCCGGTGATCCTCTGGAGCGTACTCAGCAGCTTCGCCCTGATCGCAGCACTCACCTTTTTCATTGCCGGAGAAAAGAAGGAGTGTTAATATCACATTCCGGGGAGGGGGAAAACTTCTTTTCCCGGGAAAAGAAGTTTTCCCCCTCCCCGTTCCCCACCCCTTTTTAAGAAAAGCGGAGTATGTCGCCGCTCCGTTGTCGCGGCTTCGGAAAAGCAGGCTTTAAAAGAAGTATGTAGCCGCTCCGTTGTCGCGGCGTAGTAAAACGAAGCCGGAAGTCCGCTGATTTGCCAAGAGATTGCCCACAATGCGCCGCCGCAGGTTGTATTTTTTACAAAAAATGAGACAATACCAAAATAAAAGTATCCGGCGCTCTTGCTTGCTCCCGCGAGCCTTTCCATCGCCCGCAGGCGGGGGGCATCACGTCCCCCACACCCCACTTGCATTTGCACAACAAAAAAAGAACGCCGACAGGCGTTCTTATAAGCCGCGCAAGCGGCGCACATAACCACAGCGTTGTTCGCCATCAGGCGACACTTCAGCCAGTGAATCCATAGGCGGCGATATCGCGCCGTTATCCGGGAGTTTTTCCGAGGCAGAGCTGAGGGCGTGGACTACTGTCCTCAACCGAAGCTCCGTCCGACGGAAAGGCTCGCGGGAACAAGCAAGATCGCCGCCCGCCGCTACACTCAGGCAAGCGCCAGAGTGTAGCTGATGGAGTCGCTGTTGCGCTCAAGCTTGAGGGTGTATTCCATACCGGCTTCGAGAGCGATGCCGCCGGAAACAGTGGCGAGATCGATAGCATTACCGTTGAGAGTGATGCTGTCAAATTCACCACCGATGCTGAGCATGCCGTCTTCATCCGCAGTGAAGGTGATGAAGTCAACGTTGTCAGTGCAGCCTTCGCTGCTGCCGATCCAGCCGGTGAACGCTTCAGCAGCATCCCAGGCGACCGCTTTCTTTTCAACGTTGTCAGCCAGCTCGAACGCAGTACCGCGGAAACCTTCCGCCGTGGCGCCGAGGTTGACCAGCGTACCCTTGAAGTCGGTTCCGACCAACGCTTCGACATCCGCGAAGATGTCAGCTGCCGCCGCGATTTCACCCTTGCCGGTGATGGTTTCCAGATTGGAGATCGCGGCACTGGTGAGGATCAACGTTCCGGAAACGGTGAGCTTATCTTTACCGTTGCCGAAGTCGGCACTGCCGAGAACCATCGTCGCGCCCTTGGCAACAGTGAAGCTGTCCGCTTCAGCGCTGCCGGTGAAGCTGCCGATGGTGTTGTCGCCGCTGGAAACGGTGACCTTGGCAACGTTGCTGACGCTTTCAACTTCGCCGCCCTTGAAGGTGACAGCGGAGTAGTCTTTGATGGTTCCGGCGACACTGGCATCACTGAGGGTGACCGTACCGGAGAGCGTTTCAGTCGGGACAATGGTTTCTTCGCCGTTGACGGTGGAGATCAGCTCTTTAGCGATGGTACTGTTGACGATATCGCCGCTGACAGCGGTTCCGATCAGCTTGACGGTGTTGTAGTTGCTGATATTGCCGTTGACGGTGGCATCGGTAGCGGTGAGAGAACCGTTACGGGTGAAGCTCTTGGTAACGGTGCTTTCGACCTCGTTGCCTTCGGCATCGTAAGTGGTAACGGTCTTGACACTGCCGGCAACGCCGAAGTCAACGCTTTCGACAGCCGCGTTCTTCAAGGTGACACTCTTGTAACCGCTGATGCTGCCTGCGGTGTAACCGTCGAGTTTGACGGAGGCTCCGGAGGAGATCGTTTCAGTTTCGGTAACGGTGTTCTTCTTGAGGTCGACATTTGTCTGTTTCTTGATGGCTCCGGCAACGGTTTCGATGCCTTCGACATCCAGAGCAGTGATGTCACCGATGACACCGCTGCCGGTGGCAGTGACCTTGGAATAGTTGGCAATATCACCGGCACTGGCACCGTTCTTGAGGGTGACACTGCCGCTGGCGGAGTACTGATCGAGGCTGCTGATGAGCGTGGCGGCGGCGATATCGAAGTTGAGTTCGTAATCACTGAAGCTGCCGTAAGCGTCAGCATTTTCCCAGCTCTGCTGATATTTGGCACTGCGTTTAGCGAGGGCATCGTTGGCGATGCTGTCAGCGTTGCCGCCGTCGAGAGTGACGGTGTTGTAACCGGAGACAGCTCCGACGCTTGCCTTGTTGTCAACACTTCTGACGGTCAGCTTGCCGCTGCGGCTGGCAGAGAAGCTCTCTTCCAGCGTGGCAGTGACGACACCGTCTTTGCCGGTGGTGACCTTCAGCACTTCCTTCGCGCTGCCGCAGGGGGCGCCGTTGATGCTGCGGACGATGTCACCGACGTTGGAGTCGGTCACATTGACAGTAGCGAAACCTTCAACGGAATCGACCACGGTGGACTTACCGGCGACGTTGATGGTGCCGACAGCCTTGTTGGTGGAGGAGAGGGTCACGGAACGCTCGACCTTACCGGTAGCGGTGCTGTTCTTGAAGGAGTCAGCGATGGTGATGGACTCGTTGCGGACATGACCGACGTTGGCATCCATGTCGATATTGATGGTGCTGTAGTTGACAACTTCATTGACGGTAGCGTTGGCAATGGTGATCTTGCCGGTGGGCGCATCGGAGAACTTGTAAGAGCCGCTGACGGTGACAGTACCGTTGGCAGCGACCTTGCTCTTTTCAGTTTCCGTGGTGGTCGCCTTGCCGCCGTCGATGGAGTCGACAACAGCGTTCATATTGACACTGACGTTCTTGAAGTTGTGGATATCGGTGTCAGCAGCATCGGCGCCGGAGATCGCAATGGTTCCCTTGGAGTTGATGCTGGACTTGTAAGAACCTTCCTTGACGGTGGTCGTGGAGGTGACACTGGTGATCGCTTCGACACCGGTAAGATCGTCAGCTCCGGAGAGCGAGGTCTTGTTTTCGACCAGGACGAACTTGACACTGTCGAGGTCGGTAAGTTCATTCTTGGCATCGTCGATGGAAGCGAAAGCGTTTTCGCCGTAAACCAGTTCGATGCCGTTGACACTCTTGCCGACAGTATTTTCAGCGGTGTAACCGGAGTTGATGAAGACATAGACCGTATCCGCGTTATCGGAAGTGGTATCGATGTTGGAAACAGTGTACTCGCTGGTGGAGGAGACGTTTCCGGCAGCATCGTAACCGCGGAAGTAAACCGTACCGTTTTCACGCATTTCAACGCCATCGGTGTAAGCGAACCAGTCGGTACCGTTGAGGCTGTACTCTTTGACCACGACATCATCCGCGAAAGTGGCGGTGACGGTGACGGTTTCATTGGTCAGCTCAGTGATATCGGCGGAAGCCACCGGAGCATCCGGAGCGACCTTGTCGATATTGCTGACGTTGACGATCTCTTCGGCGACCTTACCGGCGTTATCGGTGACTTCGATGTAGATGACGGTGTTTTCTTTGACCACGATAGCGTCAGTGTAATCGAACCAGTCAGTACCGTTGAAGCTGTATTTGGTGCTGGCGATACCGCTGACATCATCGCTGGCGGCGATGGTGACGATAACATCGCTGTTGGTGACTTCGGACGGATCAGCTTCGACCGTGATGTCCGGAGCCGCTTTGTCGATCTTGTCAACGACAATGGTATCGGTGGTTTTGTTGCCCGCGCCGTCGGTGACTTTCACGTTGACGGTGGCGTTGGATTCGACCACGATCTGACCATCGGTGCTGACGAGCCATTCGCCGTTTTCACCGATCTGGTATTCAATGGTGGTTCCGCTGGGATCTTCGGCAACTGCCACGCTGAGGGTGACGTTTTCGCTGGTCCAGTCGGCGGCGTTACCGGAAATTTCGACCGCAGGAGCATCTTTGTCGATCTTGTCAACGACAACGGTCTGGATGGTGTCGTTACCGGCACCGTCGGTGACTTTCACGTTGACGGTGGCGTTGGCTTCGACCACGATCTGACCATCGGTGACGGCGAGCCATTCGCCATCTTCACCGATCTGATATTCGATCGCGGTGATGGTGCTGACATCTTCGCCGACTGCGACGGTGAGAGTGACGTTTTTGTTGGTCCAGGCATCGGCGTTACCGGAAACTTCGACCACCGGGTCATCTTTGTCGATCTTGTCAACGACGATGGTATCGGTGGTTTTGTTGCCCGCGCCGTCGGTGACTTTCACGTTGACGGTGGCGTTGGCTTCGACCACGATCTGACCATCGGTGCTGACGAGCCATTCACCATCTTCACCGATCTGGTATTCGATGGTGGTTCCGCTGGGATCTTCGGCAACCGCCACGCTGAGGGTGACGTTTTCGTTGGTCCAGACATCGGCGTTGCCGGAAATTTCAACCTCCGGATCATCTTTGTCGATCTTGTCAACGATGATGGTATCGGTGACGATGTTGCCCGCGCCGTCGGTGACTTTCACGTTGACGGTGGCGTTGGCTTCGACCACGATCTGACCATCGGTGCTGACGAGCCATTCGCCATCTTCACCGATCTGGTATTCGATGGTGGTTCCGCTGACATCTTCGCCGACGGCGACGGTGAGAGTGACGTTTTCGTTAGTCCAAACGTCGGCGTTACCGGAAATTTCGACCGCAGGAGCATCTTTGTCGATCTTGTCAACGATGATGGTCTGCTCGGTGATGTTGCCCGCGCCGTCGGTGACTTTCACGTTGACGGTGGCGTTGGCTTCGACCACGATCTGACCATCGGTGACGGCGAGCCATTCGCCATCTTCGCCGATCTGATATTCGATAGCGGTGATGGTGCTGACATCTTCGCCGACGGCGACGGTGAGAGTGACGTTTTCGTTGGTCCAGGCATCGGCGTTACCGGTGATTTCGACCACGGGAGCGTCTTTGTCGATGGTGTTGATGTTGACGATCTCTTCGGTGACGTTACCGGCTTTATCGGTCGCCTTGAAGGTGATTTCGCCGTTGGCGGTCATCACGACACCGGTTTCGGCATTGTAAGCAGTCCATTCGCCATTGCCGATCTTGTACTGGAAGGTGACGTTTTCAGCGCCGAAGTTGTCGGCGATGGAAGCCTTGACCACGACATCCTTATTGGTGAATGCTTCATCGATGGGATCGACCGTGATCACAGGAGCATCCTTATCGACGACAGTGGCAGTACCTTCGAAGGTGATCTCGTTCTGCTTGGCATCGGTGACCTTGACGGTAACGGTAAGGGTTTCGTCCTTGAGTTCCGGCGGAAGTTCACCGAGGGTGAAGTTGAGACCGTTGGCGGTGACGGCGACATCTTCCCCTGCGGCATTTTTGACGGAGGTGATAACATAGGTGTAATCGCCGAAACCGTTGGTGACATCCGCATTGACGGTGAAGTTGTAGAGATTGTCATCGCTCTGGGTGATACCGGAGAAGTCGTACTTCATACCAGCGTAGAGATCGACGCTCTTTTCTTCCGAAGTGACGGTGTTGCCGGCGGCATCGAACGCGGTCACGGTGTAGGTGTAAGTACCGGTGACATCCGTGGAGTAGAAGTAATCGTGTTCAGTTCCGAGCAGGGCGAACTCTTCACCGTTGACCGTGACGATAAATCCGACCACTGCAAAGTTGTCAGTCGCTTCAAAGTGGACATCGACGACGTTGTAGAGACCGTTTTCACCGGTGACGGTATCGGAGACTTCTTCGACCCAAACCGGGGCGGTGATATCGTTGACATCCTTGACGATGGTCTGGGAAACTGCGGTGGAAGCACCGTAAGTATCGGAGACGGTGACGGTGAAGGAAGCCGGAGTGGATTTCGCGGGATCGGCGAAGGTGAAGACACCGTCGGCGAAAGTTCCGGAAATCACATTGCCGTAAGCATCCTTGGCGATAACGTTGTAGAGGTAATCGCCGTTACCGCCGTCAGCAGTGATATCGAAGGTGAAGGAGTAGTCGCTTTCGCCCTGAGTGATGCTGTTGACGGTGAAGGAAACGGGGATGACTTCCTGAACGTCGCTGACGGAGATGGAGATACCGTTGTCGAAATCGTTGACGACATCATACTTGACACCGCCGATGACGATGGTATTGTCAACGACTGTCGAACCGTTGATGGTGATATCGCCGACGACAGAAACACCGCCCGCGTAAGCGAAGACCACTTCATCACCGGAGGGCATTTCAACGCCGTTGATGGCAAGATCACCATCGACCATGAGGTATTTGCCGTCAGCAGTTGAGAGGTCGTTCCAGTAGAAGGAGAGGTTGCCCTCTGCGGCAACATCGCCGGAGAAGCTGATGGAAGAATCATCAGAGAGAGCAGCGCCGGATTCAGCGAACTTGAGAGTACCGCCGAATTCACCGCCGATGACAACGGTGCTGTTACCGGCGATGGTGATGATACCGCCGTTGTTCTGCACACTGCCGATAGAGACGGAGGCGTTATCAACGTTAAGCTCACTGGAGCTGTTGATGCGCAGGAGACCGTCCACGGTGAAACTGGCGCCATCGTTGACATTGAGGAAGCTCTTGTAAGTTTCAGAGACTTCCCAGACGTGGTACTCATAACCGATGTTGAAATCATGTCCGACAGACAGCACAGCGTTTTCACCGGTAACGGTGACGGTGGAGTCCGTCAGAGAACTGAAATGGTCGCCTTCAGTTGCATCCTTGACCAGAGTACCTTTGATGGTCACGTTGGAATCGTAAGACAAACGCAAGTTGGCATGGGTGGCACCGCCGACATTGATGGTGAGATCTTCATCGATGACAACAGCACCACTCTGGAAGATGACCGTCCCCATGGCGTTGATGGTACCGGCACCGGTAAGAGTGGTAACCGCATCGGTTCCGGGATTTCCGCCGTTGAAGATCATCCTGTTGCCGGAATTGAAGTACAAACCTTCACCGATAGCATTCCAGGTACCGTTAACCGTGATGGAGGTGCTGGAATCCCATTCAATGCCGCTGTTGTCATAGCTGGAAGTGTAGATCGTATCGTCAGCAGTTTCGCCAACGATCAAATCGCCTTTGCTGCGCAGGGCGACACTGCCGCCGACGGAAGTTCCATCAAGAAGGGTGGTTCCATCGGACAACCGCAACGCGTAATTACCGTAAAGATTTTCAATCTGAAGTTTGCTCTTTCCGCCGATTTCGGCGTAAGCCTGTTCGCCATTTTCACCGTTTTGGAAGTTGGTGACGGTGAGGTCGACGTTGTTGAAGACCGCACTCTCGGAACTCTTCTGGGCGAAAGTGCCGACATTCAAAGTGGCACCGTCAGCGGAGAAAACCCCGGTGTTGGTAAAGGTTCCGGTCACTATCAAACTGGCGTTGTCGACTGTGACCGAACCGCTGTTGCTGCCGGTGTTGACGATCACCGTTGAACCGGATTCAATCTGGACACTGCTGTTGGAATTACCGACATAGAGACCTTTGTCACTGGAAGAACCGACCACACTGCCGTTGACAGTCATATCTATCACTGAATTGTTTTTGACAGTTACAGTGTTGGTATTGGAGTTGGAAGAAGAACCGACAAGCAACCCGGAATGCACAAGACCGCCGTCCCCCTGATACATGGTATTGTAAACCTTGGTGTTATCCAACACCAGAGAGGCGTCGTCAGAAGTTCTGTTGGGATTCAGTTTCTTCTCTTCATCACCGGCATAACCAACATTCAAATGGACGACATGAGCAATGGAGTCGGTAATCGTTGCAGCGGCACCTGTGTGGATCACAAAGCTGTCATTGCCCCACGCGCATCCGGCGTAGATGGTAGAACCGGTCACAGTCAACGAACCGTAAACTGTCCATGTCGCGCCGAAGTTGTGGTAGATAGCGTCGTCGTCAAATTTGCCGTCGTCACGGGAAATATCCAGACCGACGGTCGAATTTTCGACTGAAAGAGTGCTGTCACGATAAACGGAAAGGTAAGAAGGACCGCTCATAGTACCGTTACCCAGGAAACCTTTAAAATTCATGGTAGAATCTTTGATTGCCGCAGTAACAGAGTCGCGGAAAGTGAGCTTGCACATGGTCACATTGGCTTTATCCCAATTGACGATGTAATCAGCGTCCTCTTTTTCAGGATTGATTTCCAGTTCATAGTTGACAAGCAAGCCTTCACCGCCGGTGATCGTGTAAGTTCCGGCTTTGTCGATAACCAGCATATTTGCGTCACTATTCAAAGCATCAGCATAAACATACTTTTCATCGGTAAGATCAATGGTTGCACCGCCGAGCTTGACAGCGGCTCCGACCGCTTCGCGGAAAGAACTGAAGGCGTTGATACCGACGACGTTGCCGTTGACGACGTCATACAGCTCTTTTCCGGCGTAGGCGGAATTGACGTAGATCGTTTCCGGGGAGGTATTGAAGATGGCGAGGTCGTTGCCGCTCTGGACGAGGTAGTAATCTTCGCCGATCTGTTTGACCGTTTCATTGCCCAGCAGATTGGCGAGAGTATCAGTGGTTTCGCCGATGGTGATGTTGACCTTCGCAGTATCAAGCGCACCGTTTCCGGTAATGTCGATCAATGCGTATGCAGAACCGGTCAACTTTTCATCGATATTGATGTTGATGACACCGTTTTCACCGAAGTTCAACGCTCCGGCGGTAATGGTTCCGGTGATATCAAGATCGACAATATTGTTGTTGTTCAGCGTTTCGACAACCAAGTTGGCATCAGTGACGGTAATGGTACCATCGTTGTTGATCGCGCCGTTTTCCTGATTGAAAACCGCGTCATTGACGTTCAACTTGGCATCGGCGGCAATGGTAACCGTTCCCTTGATGTCAAGTTCCGCGCCGGAAAGGACATCGACCACACCGGTCTTGCTGATCTGGAGCGTACCGCCGTTGGCACCGCCGCCGTCGTGATCGATTTCATAATAGGCTCCATTTTGGATAACCAGATGTCCGGGAGTGCCGGTACCGTTGTCGCAGGAAACGTTGGTGTTGAGAACCAGCGCGTCAACATTGTCGAAAGTCGCCGTTCCGTTGATGAGCAAGCTTCCGCTGTAGAACGAATAATCGAAACCGGCATACACATTTTTGACATCCGCATCACCGGTGACATTCAAAATACCGTCATTGGAGATGTGCAGATAACCGAATTCAGCAACAGAATCATTGATGTTGAGAGTGTAACGACCATCGGTCATTACTTCAGCTTTTTCCGCATCGGTATCGTAATAACCGGAACCGATCCAACCGCCGTAAGTAACGTCATCCGCGCTGATATAAGAGTTGTTCTGCACGGTGACAGTGACACCGTTTTCAGTATCAACTCTGTCATCGCTGCCCATGTACGCGCCGATACCGACTTGGAAGTAGGTGGAATCGATGCCGGCCCCGTCAAGGACGTTATCTCCGGCGGCGAAACGGATTTTTCCGCCTTTGATATCGGTCTTGTCACTGAGAGTGACGTTGTCCATGTAAACCCAGGCTTCACCGCTGAGAGCTTTGATGGCAAGATCGCTTTTTCCGGTGACAACGAACACGGAATCAGCGTACTTCAAAGTGACAGAATTGGCAGAAAGCTGAGAGTTGTTGATGTAGAACTCGGAAGCTCCGTACCGCTGACCGCCGTTGTTGCTATCGTGAACCGCACCGGCATCAATGATGGCGTTGTTTGCAGTGAAGGTCGCTCCTTCAATCAGCAGATAATTGGTATCGATGTGAGGTGCGGTACGGTCGGAATCAGCATCGCCGTTGACGGTAAGGGTGGCAAAGCCGACCTGAACGCGTCCGACAGAAAGGGTTCCGGTGCTCTCGACAGTGTGGTCGCCGTAGAAGAGATAAGCGCAACCCCAATTCTGACCGCCGGTGATCGCACCTTCAACATTGAGATTGGCACCGTAGTAGAAGTAAATGCCGCTTTCGTTGTTGGAAATATCAAAAGTGACATTTTCACCGATGGTAATGGTGGGAGCAACATCGCCGACCACAAAATCCCAATCGGTTCTGCCGGGGGTACTGGTACTGATAGTGACTTTTTCATCAGCGGTGAAGGTGATATCTCCTGCGCCGTAGTTGAACAAAACGGAACCGGAAGTAATATCACTTTCAAACTTGATGGTGGTATCGCTGCCGTCAGTGGCGATCATATTGCCAACTTCACCGAGGGTGGAGACGGCGTTCAATCCGTAGATCAAACCATCGCCGACACCGTCACCGTTTTCGGAACCCGCCCAGGCGGAGTTGACGTAAAGCGTACCAGTTTCCGGAGCTTGAGTAAGAACAACGTCACCGTCGGACTCATAACGCAGAACATATCCTTCGCCGCCCTTGAGTTCAACATTGTAAAGTCTGCCTTCCTGATCAAGGTCGATGATCTTGACGGCATCTCCGGTATAACCGGTGGCATCAATGGTGATGGTTCCTTCGTTGTTGATGCTTCCGGCGGTCAGGAGACTTGTCGCATCAATGGTGATGGTTCCTTCGTTCATCAACACGTCGGTATTGAAGATACTGTTGGAGATGGTAAGCGTACTGCCGATACCGACACCGACCAGACCTTCGGAGTTTTCATAACCTTCAACGTCAGCGTAATTGGCATCCGCATACGCCTTGGAGATGTCAAAGGTGGAGTTGGTAACGGTCATCGTTCCGGTACCGGTGTGCGCGGTAGTGGAATACTGACTTCCACCGACAAAAACGCTGTACGCGTACTTTGCCAACGCAGTCGGGATATTCGCCGCACCGTTGACGAAGTAAACAAGAGAATTGGCAATGTCCTGCGCCGTTCGCGCGGCTTTACGCACCATGGTGGAGCCGTCGAGGGTCAGAGAACCGCTTCCACCATAGATTTTGGCGGAAGAAAGCGTGTAGGTACTGCCGTTTTTGAAGGTCATCACACTGGAAATCTGCGCCGCAGAACCGCTGTTCAGAGTAGAGTTGTCAAACTCCATCACCGCACCCATCGCAGAAATCTGGACGGTATTGTCGATAACAGAGTCTTTCACATAGATTTCACCATTACCTTTAGTATAAAGCGGACCGCTCTGATCACCGTGGAAGTCGATAGTGGAGTTCTCAATGGTGATCTTGGAGTTCTGATACGCGGCGATCTTGTAGCTGTTCAAGTTGGCATCCTTGATGGTCAGCGTGGCAAGTTCGGTGAAATCTTCTGATTCTCCGGCATTGCGCATTTCGATAGCGATGAATTCGTTACCGGCACTGTTTCCGGTGATGGAGAAGTCCATGCCGGAAGCACCAGTCATCTTGGTAACGATCTTCTGCAGATTTTCGGTTGCAACAGTTTCATCGAGCATTTCGATCGCCGCCCCGCCATAGGTGATACCGGCTTTCAGAGCGGAATCAAGAGAAGCAAAAGCGTTGATACCGAAATATTTGCCGTCAGCGACCTCTTTACCCCAGACACCATCGCTCCACGCAGAGTTGACATAAAGCTTGTCGGTATCAACATTGTACACGATCAAATCGCCGTTGGCTTCATCAATGCGGGTGGTCAGACCTTCGTCTGCCAGTTCGATTTTTCCGAAATCAGCCGTTCCGTCGGCGGCATCGATGACCGTGGCAACGCCTTTCCAGTTGTCGCTGACATCAACGGTGATCGTTCCGGTGTTTTCCAACGTGGGAACAATCAGCTTACTGTTTTCGTCAATGGTGATGGTACCGGTATTCTTGTAAGAACCCTGCTTGATCGTGATTTCGGAATTGGTGATGGTCAACGCACCGTCATTACCGTTGTAACGATTATTTCCGCTGCCGGTTGTAACGACTTTGGAGTTGGTCAGAGAGTAAACAGAATTCTTGTCACCGGTCATGAAAATAGCCGCATTGACATCACTGTCGTTGATCTTCAGGTCAAATGTTGCAGTGCTGTCGCTGAAGAAGAACTGTGAAGCATCGACGACCGCAGTATTGAAGGTGATGTTGTGGGAACCACCATTCTTGGCAGAGTTACTGAAAGATCCGTCAGTACCGAGAATGACATACGCATTGTTGACAGTGAAACTGCTGGTCGCATATCCGGCGGCAGAGGAGAATCTGACACCGGTTCTGGAGTAGAAGGAGGCATCATCTTTCGTAAGACCGGCTTTGCGTGCGGCTGCGGCATCGGTCAAATTGCCGTTGATCACGACCGTATCGCCATATCCGACACCATAGAGATTGTTTCCAAGGTCAGTAACGGTCTGCTCCAGGAACAACTGGGAACCGGCTTCAACGGTCCATTTTGCCCAGTTTCCGCTGCCGTAAGCGTCATATTCGCCAAAATCATAAATATTGTTCAGCACGTTTTTGCCGCGGAAAATGACATTGCCGGTAACGCCGACATCGCCCATGATCGTGGAATCTTTGAGGATGGCGCCTTCTGACAGTTCAATATCATTGCTTCCGGCGGCAACTTTGCTGATATTCAAAGTGCTTTCTCCCGAGACGGTGAAAGTTCCGCTGTTGGTAAAGGCGGACTTTGATTCAAAGGTACTGTCAGTCAAATTGATGGTACCGGCGTTGGAAGCAGAGCAACCAGCGTTGATATAGATGATCGAACCATTGTTTGCATTGACCAGACCGGTTGAAGCAACGCTGAAAACGCCTTCAGCAGCGATTTCATAGATGGAGTTGTTCATAGTGACAATACAACTTGAACCGTCACTGAACTTGGTATTGGCACCGCCGATGGTGTTCTGGGCAAGTTTAACATAGGTGTTATTGAGATTGACCTTGGTCGCATAACCGCTGGGACCGCCCCACGCACCGTAAGTGGTTCCGCGCAGCTGGATCTGGTCGGCATCACCCAAAGCTTCTGCGGTATCGGAAATATTACCGTTGATATTGACATCTCCGCCGCGGAATTCAAGCTGCTCGCTGACATTGACCTTGGATGTTGCATTGATGGTCAGACCGGTAGCACCATTTTCGGCATTGCCGTTAAAGCCGAATGTCCAGAGATGTGCGCCGTTGAAGTCACCGTTGAGAGTGACCCGGCTTTCATAAGCGATCATCTGTCCCATATTGGCGACAGTTACATTTTCGCCGAAGACGATTTCTTTTCTGCCCATGGGAGAGAAAAAAGTACCTGCCATGTCGATCGTGACCTCTTTATCGGCAACGATATTCAGGTTTGCCGGCAAGGTGTAGTAACCGATTTCACTTCCGACGGTAACATCGCTTTCCAGTTTGATCGTGGAAACGAGGGAGGTTGCCGCCTCAAGAGCAGCTTCAAAACTGCCGAATGCGTTGATGCCCATAAATTTGTTTTCGCCGACATTGACATCGGTAAAATCTTTATTGACATAAAGTGTGGAAATAACAAACTCACTTTCCACGCCGTCAACAATAGATTTGCAAACTCCATCCTCCGTGTAAACTACAGTGTTTTTGCCGCTTTCGGTGATGAAAAAACTCTTTTCACCGGAGGGATTGCCTTCGGCATCTTTATAATTGGAGTAATCAACAGCCATATTACCGATCTTCAAATTAAGCAATTCATCGGCAATTTCAACAGGATCGGTGATCACATTGCCTTCAGAATCCACAAAAGTATTTCCTGTAAGATCGATCTTGGCAGTCACTGTATCGGCAGTATCGGTAAAATTACTGACAAGCGGATTGTCAGTTTCGTTTTTAACCTCTACATCGTTGATTGTAACAGAACCGGAAAAGTTTTTGAACAAGCCAACAGCGGCCCAGCCCTTATCTTCTCCTTCAGGAACCTTGTTGCCAACCATAGACAAAGAACCGCCAGAGATAACAATATTTGCATTGGTCACATCGGACTTGGTGACAATAAAGGCATTATCCTTGCCATTGCGGTTAGCAAAAGTATCTTCATCGTATTCAACGGTTATATCATTATCTTCAAAGATCACAGCATAATCGCCGCCAGCTTGAATATTGAAGTTTGTATTCAAAATGGTACAACCGACCACTTTCAAGCCGTATCCTTTATCTGCATCATTGCCAACGCGAACGGATACTGAACCGCCGACCAGAGTACAATCTTTGATCGTATGACCATTATTGCCGTTGGCTCCGGCGGGGAACTGGATCGGGTTCCAGCCGAAACCACCCTGATGAGCTTCGGAAGAGAACGAACAGTTGTCAAAAGTCCAACGATAGCACTCTTTAAGTGAAATAACAGAACCGGAACCGGTTTTGTTAATAAAATTGATACTTTCAATATTTATATCGTTCCAGGTATAGCCATCTTTAGGCAGGCTCAAGCTGCCTGCCCAGTTGACCAGCGATTTACCTTCCGCATCAGTTTCGCCAATAATTGTAACATTCTTTTTATTGCCTTTAGCAGCCAAATTGATCACTTCGTCGTAGTCACCGGCAGAGATCAGCACGGTTGCATCATCTCCGGCAGCCGTGATTGCCGCTTCAATGGTAGTAAATGCGTTGGTGCCGATAATGTAATTTTTGCCATTGATCGCAACGATGTCGCCCGCATTACCGGTAATAGAAGCATCAACAATAATACTGGTAGCGCTTTCAACAACAGTAACCTCATTGGCATCAGCTGCCGGGGTGTAACCGACAAAAACATCTTCAGAACTGCCGGTAACGATCATATCGTTATCTTTCACACTGATATCACCGGTGTCTTCAGTGGCAATGGAGGTCAAATTCATACCAGTCGTAACATTGCTGATAGCATTGCCTTCAATTTTCACAGAGTTTGCATGGGTGCAGGTGTTGTAGAATTCGACACCGACACTTGCTCCGTCAACGGTATTGCCGGTAATGGTAATGTCAGCTTCGTCATTCTGGACATTGGCGATCATGATGCCTCGTCTGCTGACATCGTTGATTTCATTGTCATCAACATTGATTGCAACCGGATCGGAATTCTGGAAACCCAGGTCCATGTGGATAGCACTGCTGGTGCAGCCGCCGGTAACGGTGTTACCAGAAATGTTGATATTGCTGATCGCACCTTTATCGCCCATGGTGACGGCATTTGCAGTCTTTTCACTGCAGTTAAAAGTACAACCGGTGATGGTGACGCTCTCGATACTGTCGCCGCCATTACTTCTGGACATCTTGATACCGACATTCACCGGGGAGTCAGGAGTGGTGGAAAAGTCAAAGATACAATCCTTCACCGTAACAGCACCGATTGCGCGGCTGTTCTGCCAGACACCGGAGATCTGCCAGTCACCGCCGTTAAAGGTCTGCGGTTTGATGGTAAGTCCCTGCACAGTCATATATTCAACAGCAGCATCGTTGTAGTTCAAGCCAAGCTCAACGTGGTCAACAATAACTTCGGCTCCATCGGCAGCTTGCACAGTCAACGCTTTGTCGATTTTGATTCCGCCTTCCGAACTGTAATCACCGGCACTGATGACAATGCTGTCACCGGGATCGGCAGCATTGATTGCCGACTGAATCGTTGTGTAATCTTTACCTGAGCCAACATACAAAGTAGCCATAACTCTTTCCTTTCAATTCATATTTTGGCACTATTTAGTATTAAAAACAAAAAAACAACACAAACCCTGCCGTACTTTTTTCAACGGAAGTCCTTGTGTTGTTTCTTTGATTTTATAATACCGACTCATTGATTTGCCCTCATAGTCGCAACCCTCCGGCGCAGCTTAACAATACTCTGCTGTGAATTTTCCGTTGTTCAGGAATTTGGCGCACGATCCCGTTCCGCTGGCTTCTCCGGAAAAATCCCCGGCTCATGACAGCTGTTACCACGGTTGCAAAATGGAGAGCTTTTTCTGTGATAATTTGGTAGATGCTGTTTGCAACTGCGTTGATGGTAAAGACTTTGCTGCCGGCTCCGACTTCATACTTAAAGCCGAAGGAAACCGCTTTGCGCGCGCTGGATGAACAAGGCAGGACAGAACAAACCACAGCATTTTCCGTCAACGGAAAACCCTGCAGTGTACCGGTGATATAAGGCGCTTCCATGCCCGGAAGTACACAATCCACCGTCAATGTCTGATTGGAACTATTATATCCCATCTACCTTGTCCTTTGTATAAAGCTTATCACAGCATTTACCACTAATATACTCCATTTTTCAATTTTTTCAAGTGCGAATCACCGCTATCACATAAAAAAATCACAGCTGTCCCATAAAAAACAGACTGCGGCGGCAATCTTACGGAGCGTTCGCATTCCCAACTGATATCTTTATGGAAATGCGATACTACTGGCATAAAGTGTGTCTTTGGACATGCAGAATCGCTGGTGTACCCGATAGGCAATGCAGTGCCTTTCACCGCGCACAAACTTGCCAGCCGGAGGGAGACAGCCGTTCCGGCTTTCTCCCCGCCGGACTCCCCTCTTTTCCAGTTCCCCGTCGCGCGCAACGCCCGTTGGTATTTTCCTTCGATTACAGCGCCTGCGGTCAGCCGATTGCATCGTCTGACCTCGCGGCTTACTGCTCGGCTTCCTCCGCCCGCGCTGAATTTCTTCAGCGCGTCCGCCGGCTGTTGACCGGCGGTTCGCTTCGTCCAG
>JAFTRX010000029.1 GCA_017462015.1 Lentisphaeria bacterium | reverse complement strand
TCTCAAGGCATGAGCAAGGCGCAAGCCTGCGGAATGCCGCAGAGCGAGGTCTCCGGAAAATCGACTGCAACCGCCGAGTGCGAAGCACGAGCGGCGAGGCGGCTCTCCCGCCGCCGCAGGGAGATTTTTTGGAGAAAAGCCACCGCAGGTTGTATTTTATGAGATAACTGTGACTTTTTTTAAAGATACCCTTGACAACAACGCCAAATGGAATTATATTAGAGACCTGTTCGATGTAAAATATTACAGGATTTGGTAATGAAACAAGGCAAAACGATCGCTTCTTTCAAGTCTGCAATCATTATTGCGGACAGCTTTGCTTTTGCCCGAATTAATAACATTTGCCGAATTAGCAACATTATTATTTAAGACCACACGCAACCAAAATTACACGGCTTGCGGGTGGTCTTAACAGGATGTCAAAACGACATCCTGAAGTTCCTCTCCGCCTGTTCGTGTAGAAAAAAATAAACGAAAAGGCGAAAAAATGGAAAATCTCAAACAAATCGGAACGCGGGTTCACGGGATCCGTACAGAAGCGAACTATTCAGTCGAACAGATGGCAGCTGCCCTCGGTATTACTCCGGCTGAATATATTTCCTATGAAAACGGAAGTGCTGAAGCTCCCTTTTCATTCTTTTATAAACTTGCCGAATTTTTCAATATTGAGATTTCCTCCGTTCTCAGCGGTGAAGCTTCCAATCTCAACTCCTACACCATCACCCGCAGCGGCGAAGGCTTTTCTCTTGCCCGGCGTCCCGGTTTTTCCTATCTGCATCAGGCTATCCACATGAAGAACCGCGTCGGTGAACCTTTTGTAATAACTGCCCCGTATGAGGGCGAAAATCCGGATTTGAAGTATTCCACCCACTCCGGACAGGAGTTTATCCTGATTCTGGAAGGTTCTCTGCTGATCGTCCTCAAAGACAGAGAAGAGGTGCTTAATGTCGGCGACACTATCTACTTTGACGGTCGTTCCGCCCATGCCCTGACTGCTCTTGACGGTAAGAACTGCAAATTTCTTTCGATCGTGATGCACACCGATGTGGAAGACGAACCGAAAACTTTTGCCGCCAAACGTTCCCGCAGTGAACTTTCCGCCTCTGAAAACGGCACTTTGCTTTATCAGAAATATATGAAAGAAACCTGGGACGAAGAAGGAAATCTCTGCAAAGTTGATTTCAATGTCCCTGAGAACTTCAATTTTGCGTTTGATGTTTTGGACTGCCTCGCAGAAAAAAATCCGGACAAACTTGCCATGCGCTGGGTTTCCAGTACAAAAGAGTGCAAAGATTTGACCTTCGGTGAAATCTCGGAAAACTCCTCCCGTACTGCCAATTTGTTCTACTCTCTGGGTATCCGCAAAGGCGACCGGGTCATGCTTATCGTCCGCCGTCACTACCAATTCTGGTATCTTTTGAATGCGCTGCATAAACTTGGTGCAGTCGTCATCCCCGCTCCGGTTCAGCTGCTGGGGCACGACATCGAATACCGCATAAACAAAGCCCATGTGAAGTGCGTGGTCTGCACCGCCGGAGACGGCGTTTGCGATGCGGTTGATTCTGTTGCAGATAAAACTCCTTCTCTCAAGTGGAAACTCGTGGTCAACGGTGAGCGTGACGGCTGGATGAATTACGATGCCATGTACGGTAATTTCCCGGCAAAATTTGCCCGCCCGGAAAACCTGAGATCCACTGACCCGCTGTTGATATTTTTCAGTTCCGGTACGACCGGTTATCCCAAAATGGTGGAACACGACCACACCTATCCCCTCGGTCATATCATGACCGCCCGCCATTGGCACAAAGTCGATCCCAACGGCATCCACTTCACCGTTGCCGATACCGGTTGGGGAAAAGCACTCTGGGGCAAAATCTACGGACAGTGGCTCTGCGAAGCCGCAGTATTCACCTATGACTTTGACCGTTTCCACGCCACAGATATGCTGCCGATGTTCAAACAGTACGGTATCACGACATTCTGCGCTCCACCGACGATCTTCCGTTTTCTGGTGAAAGAGGATTTGACGCAGTACGATTTCTCCACCTTGCAGCATGTCACGACTGCCGGAGAAGCCATGCCGCCGGAAGTGAGCGAATCCTTCGCCCGGGTTTCCGGTTTGCTGCCGCACGAAGGCTTCGGACAGACCGAAACTGCGCTTTCCATCGGAACTCTGGCAAATGTTGCGCCCAAAACCGGAAGTATGGGAAAAGCCAATCCGCAGTATGAAGTCGTTTTGCTTGATCCGGATGGCAAACCTGTCGCCGTTGGCGATACCGGGGAAATCTGCATAAAGGCAGAACAGCACGATCATCCCATGGGACTTTTCGATCAGTATGTGGATAACGAAGAAGATACCCGCAAAGTCTGGCATGACGGTTATTATCACACCGGAGATCAGGCGTGGATGGATGAAGACGGTTATTTCTGGTATGTCGGCAGAGCGGACGACATCATCAAAACTTCCGGTTACCGGGTCGGTCCCTTTGAAGTCGAAAGTGTCATCATGGAGCTGCCCTATGTGCTGGAGTGTGCTGTGACCGGCGTTCCGGATGCGACCCGCGGCAAGGTTATCAAGGCGAGCATCGTGCTGGTCAAAGGTCAATCCGGCAGCGAGGAATTGAAAAAAGAGATCCAGGAGTATGTAAAAACTCATACTGCTCCGTACAAATATCCCCGCATCGTGGAATTTATGACTGAACTTCCCAAGACCGTCAACGGTAAAATCCGCCGTGTCGCTCTGCGGGATAAGGATAACGCCTGATTTACCGGACAGCACTGGATCCACCAGTTACGCCCTCGCCCCGGCATAAGCCGGGGGGGGCGCTGACTGCCAGTGGCTGACGCACTGCGGGAGCGCCACTTGGAGCGGAAGTGAGTGTCGGACGAGTCGGACAGGTCGGACTCGTCCGACAATAGCGTTTGGAGTGAGTAGCGGATTGGGCTGGCGCGCCGAAAAAACGCCGACAGGCGACACACCCTCCTGCCCGCCATCCCCTCCGCCGCTCCAACAGTCGCTCCGCAGTACGCCAGCCGCCATCCTTGTAAAAAATCCATCTTCCGCTTGCAATTTGCCAACTGCCGTGATATATTTTTTCTTTGAACAATGATTTTAATTCATTATCAAGTGTGGGGTGTAACAATGGATTTTAACATCGAAAAAGGTCAAATCAGTTCCGGAATAATATTTAGCAACGGCAGTATGAACATTTCCTCCGGCGGCGTAGCAAGCAATACCACCGTCAATTCCAACGGCGGTATGATCATCTGGTCCGGCGGCGTGGCAAGCAATACCACCGTCAATTCCAGCGGATATATGTGCATCTATTCCGGCGGCGTGGCGAACAGTACCACCGTCTCTTCCGGCGGCGATATGGTCATCTGGAGTGGCGGCGTGGCGAATGATACCACCGTCTCTTCCCGCGGCTCTATGTACATCAAAAATGGCGGCGTAGCAAGTAATACCACCGTCTCTTCCGGCGGCGATATGCACATCAAAAATGGCGGCGTAGCGAGTCATACCACCGTCAATTTCTGGGGCGATATGTTCATCTCCTCCGGCGGCGTGGCGAACAATACCACCGTCTCTTCCGGCGGCTATATGCGCATCTCCTCCGGCGGCGTAGCGAATGATACCACCGTCAAATCCGGCGGCGATATGGTCATCTGGAGTGGCGGCGTGGCGAATGATACCACCGTCTCTTCCCGCGGCTCTATGTACATCAAAAATGGCGGCGTAGCAAGTAATACCACCGTCTCTTCCGGCGGCGACATGTTCATCAGGTCCGGCGGCGTAGCGAGTCATACCACCGTCAATTTCTGGGGCGATATGTTCATCAGGTCCGGCGGCGTGGCGAACAATACCACCATCTCTTCCGGCGGCTGGATGCGCATCTCCTCCGGCGGCATAGCGAATGATACCACCGTCTCTTCCGGTGGCTTGATGTACATCTCCTCCGGCGGTAGCGCGATAAATGTGGTTTGGACACCGTGTGTGGGATGGGTGGATGCTGAAGATGGAGCTTATATAACTTATGCCAGTCACTATTCCGGAGTTTATTTCGGTTCAAAAAACCAGTTACTCTCTCATACCGCCTCAATGACCGGAATGCTTGTATCCGGATCAATGTATGTTATGTCCGGCGGCGTAGCGAACAATACCACCGTCTCTTCCGGCGGCGATATGTACATGTCCAGCGGCGGCGTAGCGAACAATACCACCGTCTCTTCCGGCGGCTCTATGTTGATCTCCTCCGGCGGCGTACATCGCGGCAGTTTGTATATAGATGAAGACGCTTGGGTAGACGTGTATCAAGGTGGTATTATTGATTTCTCCGTCAATGAAAGAAGTGTCAATGACGGTTATCTCGTTAATGACCTTTCCCGGATTTCCGGCACTCCGGCTTATACCATTACCATTTCCAACGATCAGGCGTTTGGAACTTACAAACTTGCTCAGGGCGCAAGCGGTTTCTCCGGCAGTATCACCATCGGAGATGGTACTGTTGATTACGGAACGCTCGCGGTCAACGGTACGGAAATAATTTATAATGAACGGAGTTATTCGCTCGATCAAGCGGATGGAAACCTTACCTTGTCGATCATTGACAACAACCCAGATACCGTTCCTCCGGAAAAACCGATCGCAAAACTCAGCACCATTTCACTTACTCAAACAGTTAATGTCTCAGTAACTTACAGTGATGATTCTGAAGTAAAACAGTACAGTTTTGATAACATATCATGGATAAATTACAACGGAGCTTTTGAAGTAAGTAATAACGGTACAGTTTATTTCCGCGCCCAAGATGCCGCAGGAAACGAAAGCACCAATTACATTGTAGTCAGCAACATCAATAAAAATCTTCCGGAAGTTCCGGAACAGAGCGAATATTGCTTTGTCAAAAAGAGCTATAATAACAAAATCACCGGCAAAAAACAGGACGGCATCCGGCTCAAGTGGCAGACAAATGCGGTCAACTCTCTGGATGATGTCCCAGAGGGGATGATCGCTGTGCTGCTTGATTCCAAAAACACCCTCACCGCCATTCCGGATGGCATTGAGACCATTGCCGGGAAAGCGGAAATATTGACCATCAATAAGACGGATTACAAAGCAAACTTCTCTGCCGCCGGAACGTTGAACCTCAACAGCATCGACGCTGGAGATGTTGAATTTAGCCGCTTTGCCACGGTCAATGTCACTGACGGTGCTGTGGTCGGCGATATTGCCGGTGGTAAGGAAAATATTTCTGAAACGGTGAAAAGTACCCTCAAAAACGGTATTGCCACGAAAACGGTCACTTACAAGCAAACCGTTACCGCTTCGGGCAAAGTCACGGTGACGGATGCAACTGCCGGAAACATTTCCGGTTACTCGGCCGTCACCCTCGATAACGGTGTCGCCGGTGAGTTGGTCAACTCCAACGTCAAAATCAGCAAGAGCGATAAAACTGTCGGCGGTAAAGATGATACCATTACTCATACCACGACTTATTCCGCAAGCGGAACCGCCACATTGAAAAACGGTTCTTATGTGGAAAGCATCAGCGGATTTAAGACAGTGAAGTTGAGTGCAAGTACCGTTGATGAAATCGCTCTCGGTGACTCTTACACGCTGAAAAAAGGTGTTAAAACTTTCAAAGCCGCCGGAACCGTCACCCTCGAAAATGCGACAGTTGGCAGTATCGTCGGCATGAACAAAGTCACCGCTGCCAAGGGATTCAACACCCTTGAAAGCTACACTGGAAGCGACGGAAACGACACCTTGACCATCAATAAAAATGCGGTTCTGAGTTTGGGTTCACTCGACATGGGAGCGGAGGCGAAAGACAAGTTCGTCAACAACGGAACTCTCGTCCTGACTGGCGACTTTGACCGGAGTTTCATCTCCGGCAAAGGTGAAATCGTTGCCGCAAGCGATGTTTATGAAACGCTGGAAAATAAAAATGGCGTTCTTGATTTGGGCGCGACTGCCGAAGGTTTCCGCACCACCAAGCATGAAAACAGTGACGACACCATCAAGAAAGCGGTCAAGTGGGATTTGAAAGCGGGAGATTACACCGGCTGGCTCGGCAGTTGGCAAAGCGGTTCTGACAACGTGGATTTCATCAAGTTCACCATCGGCAAAAAAGATGTCGACAAAGAGCTTTGTGTCAGCGGAGTTGAAAACTTCACGCTTTTCGACAAAAAAGGCAACGAAGTTGACATCATCTCCGCCGCCGGAACCTACACGCTCAAACTGGAACTGGATAGTTCAGAATCCACCAGTTACACTCTCGCCTTGGCGTAAGCTGCCAGTGGCTGACGCACTGCGGGAGCGCCACTTGGAGCGGAAGTGAGTGTCG
>JAFTRX010000028.1 GCA_017462015.1 Lentisphaeria bacterium | reverse complement strand
TGGTATTTTCCTTCGATTACAGCGCCTGCGGTCAGCCGATTGCATCGTCTGACCTCGCGGCTTACTGCTCGGCTTCCTCCGCCCGCGCTGAATTTCTTCAGCGCGTCCGCCGGCTGTTGACCGGCGGTTCGCTTCGTCCAGGAGCGCGCGCGAAGGCTCCAACCGCCTCGCATCACTATTCCAAGACGAGGTTTTGCAACAGCCCCATTTTTTGTGCGGTATCATATTCCTCAAAGAGATTTATTGTTAATGTCCCAAATTTTGTGAAACTGAATTTGGGACATTAACAACTTAAAAAAACGCTGCCTGAATATCAGTATTCCGGAAAATCACTTTTCAAAACGCAGTTTGCGGGAACCTTTTTTGCCGCTTTTGGTGACAACATCAATGCGCTTGATATTATTGCCCCAAGCGGCAAGGATTTTCTTATCGGTAATATCAAGCGGTGTACACGAGATGACTGTTCCATCTCCTGTAACACTCATTTTCATATTGCCGATCATGTGCGTTCTGGCGAGGACGACATCGCCAACCGTATACAACGGAACCCGGATGGTATTGTTGTCGCGGGTCAGCTCCCAGCGGTCTTCGATTTCCACCGAACCATCGGTGTAATTGTAAGTAAAAATACGTTCACACTTGACCAGTTTTGCTTCTTTGGGGTACGCGGAAGTCAAATCCATGGTAAATACGCATTTATTGGCATCGCGTTCAACTTTTGCCGCTCCGGGATCGGGCAATGGAGAAGTCAACTGCCCTATACCGTTGAATATGGGAGGATTGTGTCCTTCTGAATTGATCACCCAGTTTTTATAACGGCGTCCGGAGAAAGTGTCCCGGGTGTAGACCGCAGAACCGAGGTCGATGATGACTGGTTTTTCATTGCAGAAAATCATGAATTGACCAACATCCATGTGATAATGACTGCCTTTATGTCCCCGTTTGGCCGCCATTGCCATACCTTTGTCTTTGAGATAAAGATATTGCAGGTTTTCATAATATTTGAATGGGAGTTCTGCCAAACTTTTATCCACTTTGACCTCCTCCATCGGCATCCAGAAAATATTGGTCAACAGGTCAAACAAACAACTACTGGATTTGAATAAATTATTTTCAAAATCATCTGCATAAACCAATGCCAGAGCCTTAAGTGCCGGATTTCCGGTGCGCTCTCCGAAACGGTAACATATTCCGGTCGGGATGGAATCCGTCGTGGCAACCGCATCAGTAAAACTGGCGAAATATTTTGTGGTCATCCGGGCATACAGAATATATTCTGCCATCCGGGCATATTTGCCGGTATCTTCGGGAAGCTCCTGCAAAAGCTCATAAAATCCGATGATCGTCCCCGGATTGACCGCCCAGTAGGATGGACCTTCGTTGCAACAGCCGTCATCGGCATAATTTTTCATATATCCATGCATTGCATCTTTATAAAATTTAATGATTTTTTCCCGGCGGGCGGGCTGATCTTTAAGCATGGACAGTACGACAACGAGGGAATTCCGGCAGCACCACGGCCGCCAGTTATTGCTCATTTTCAAAAACTTAAATGGGAATGGACGAAGTTCCAGCGGTTCAATGACCCGGTTCATCAATTCCCGTTTGACCAGATTGACCAGATTGGGGGAAATTCCTGCTAACTCTTTTTCCAGCAGATTGAGAGTCATAGCAAGATCGGAGCCGGTGGAAGTCGCAAACAAATCAAGTTCTTCATGCTTCAAATACGGCAGAGGATCAATATTCCGGGTCGGGATGTGAGCGGGTAAACACCAGGTGTGTTCGGAAGTTATTTCCCAGATATAGTCGATGATCTTATCCAGAAACCGTCCTTTGTACTCCATCGCTTCGGCAAGAACAAGCTGCTGAAAATTGCGGCGCCGTTCAAAATACACTTTTTCGTAATCGGACCGGTTGCCCTGCCGGAAAAAGCGCATAAAGAGTTGTGCCGAAAGTTGCGGAACGGGTTGAGAGAGCAGTTTTTCCGCCCTGCCGATAATGTTTGCTTTCATCGCAATGCCCCGGTTAAATGAACCGAGGCGCTCCCATTGAGTCCGGTCGGCAGCCGG
>JAFTRX010000027.1 GCA_017462015.1 Lentisphaeria bacterium | reverse complement strand
TCTCAAGGCATGAGCAAAGCGCAAGCTGCGGAATGCCGCAGAGCGAGGTCTCCGGAAAATCGACTGCAACCGCCGAGTGCGAAGCACGAGCGGCGAGGCGGCTCACCCGCCGCCGCAGGGAGATTTTTTGGAGAAAAGCCGCCGCAGGTCAAAGCAGTCATGAACTCGACCGGCGGCAATATCGCGCCGCTAATGTGAGTTTTTTCAAGGCGAAGCTGAGGGAGTGTACGACTGTACTCGACCGAAGCTGAGTCCGCAGAAAAGGCTCGCAGGAGCAAGCGAGATTGCCGCCGCAAATCAAAGTTTCATTGCATTGGCAACAACCATAAATATTCCGGATATGATAAGGACGGCATAGACACCGATTTTGAAGTGGTGTTCGCTGACTTTGTTGTGCAGATGATCTCCAATCAGGATTCCGGCAATGACAACCGGAAAGCTCCACATCAGACACTTTGCCAGTTCCATGTTCCACAGTTCTCCGGTGATTCCCCAGCTGACGAGCCGGATGGTGTTCATCGAGAGCCAGAGCATGCTGAGAGTTCCCCGGAACACCCGCTTTTCGGGAAGAGCTTTGGCGGAGTAGATGACGATAAATGGCCCACCTGAACCGAATGCTCCCTGGATGATACCGCCGCCGAAAAGCAGAAGTTTCATCAGAAAAGAGCGTTTTGCCGGTGTCACCGGAGTTGGAGAATCTTTTTTTGCAGTGGTAATCTCTCCTCGGATTCCGACTGCGACCATGAAAGTTCCGAGTATCAGACAGAGTATCGGAGCCGGGAGTTTGTCAAAAATCCACATGCCGACCGGCAATCCCAGGGCAACGTAGCAGACGATAAAAATAAATTCTTTCCAGACGAGATCTTTCCAGGAACGTATGACGATGTAGAGTGCCATCACCCAGCTCAGAACACAAAGCATCTGCACTGCCATGCGCAATCCGAGGGTGACATTCAAAAAGGGCAGGGCGAGAACGGAACTGCCGAAGCCGGTAATGGCTTCCAGCAAGTGTGTGCAAAAAACGACAAAAGCAGAGATAAAAAGTTTCATATTCCGGAATCCGGGCAAAAAAATGGCATCTCCAACGGGAGTCGAACCCGTGTTGCCGGGATGAAAACCCGGTGTCCTAGGCCTCTAGACGATGGAGACGCGCTCATCAACGTGATGTTGATAAAATATATCACACAATGGTATCTTTTGCAAGTGTTTTTTTGAAAAAATTTGAAAAATATACTGCAGTGTCCAGTCAGAAACGTTAGGCATCCGCCGCGCGGAGCAAAATCGTGTTCTGCATTTGCGGCGGCTTCTTTCGGGCGCTTACTTGAAATGTTTGCGTTCAAGTTTGTAGAGCTTACTGCTTTTGACTTCGTGGGGTTTTCCTTTGCGGATGAATGATTCGTCGATGACTTTGCCGTCCGGAGTCATGATTTTGACCGCCAGACCTTCAGGCGTGACCTCTACTGCGGTTACGGAGAGCCGTTTCTGTCCCTGTCCGGGGCCATCGTTGGTGATGACGGAGAAGTTTATTTCGGAAAAATCTTCTTTCCGGAAATGTTTTGCCTTGAGTTTGGTTATGCCGCTGAAGTATGCGGTATCGGTTACCGGGTCGAAGCGGGAAACGTAGTGGACGTGGCCGCAGAGCCAGAGGTCGATTTTGCAGCGGGGATCAGTACCGAAGAAGAACTTTTCCGTCAGCTTGCGGATACTTTGAGCATAGAATGGCGCGTGATATTTGAAGGGGGAGGCGTGGGCGATTACGATGCGGTATTTGGCATTTTGGCATGCGGGTGAAGATATGACCCGTTCCAGAAATTTCACCTGTTCCTCAAAGAGCTGTGTGGTATCGGTCCACAGCAGGTGGTTGCCGGGAAGCCAGAGCGTGTCAGCGCCTTCGCCGGTATCCAGCACGATATAGAAGACTTCCCCGTAACGGAAGGTATAGTAACTTCTGCCGAAGTGGTCGTTATAAACTTCCGTTTCATTGCCGCGGTATTCGTGGTTGCCTTTGACCAGCATTACCGGTTTGAAAAATTTGTTCTTGTGCAGGATATTCAGAAATGAGTCGAAATAGTGCGGTGCAAAGGTGACGAAAGTTTCCGCAACATCACCGAGAGAGACGAAAAAGTCGGCATTTTTTCCTTCCGGGAGTTTCAGCATGGAACTTATGGCTTTTTTGCGATCATCCGGTGAAACCTGAGTATCTCCGATGGCGATGAAGCGGTGACGGACTCCGGTTTCCGGCGCGGTGGTGAATTTTCCAGAGGATACCGGAATGATTCCGGCGGTATTGGTGTCGAGTTTTACGATTTCGTAAGAGTAGGCGGTTGCCGGTTTTAAGTCAGAGAGGATAAAGCGGTGGATTTTTCTTACAGTTCGCTTGCCGCTGACCGTGTTCCAGAGCAGTTTTTCCGGAGTTGAGGCGGAACGGAAACGGATGCCGCAGATGGTGGGGACTCCGAATTCACAGCTGATTGCCGCGCTGTCGGTGGAGAGCTGGTGAAGCAGTTCTTTGCGGAGCAGACCGGGATTTGCCGGCGGGAACATCTGAGAAATCATCCGGTCGCGGTCGGAACGCCGGAGGGGAAGCATTTTCAAGTCGGGCATGATTTTAAAGGCGAACTTCCACTGGTAAACCTGAGGACGGATAAAGAGTGTGACATGATTGACACCTTTTTTCAGCTTCACTTTACCGATATGATTGTAACAGGAAATCTGGAAAAACTCATTGCCGCCGGGTTCGGTGGAAAGAACCTTTTTCCCGTTTACGAAGCAGGTGAAATACCAATCCGCGCCGATGCCGATGAACTTTTCTTCATCTTTTGCCGATGTGATCGTGGTGTAAGCGATGGAACGGAGGGGAGTACCCCGCTTTATTTTGCCGGAGATTTTAGACAAATGGAAAATTGCTCCCGGTTTGATCTCCACCTTTTTGCTTTGCGGCGGCATCACTCCTGAAACGGATATTTTTCTGGCATCCTCCGGAGAGAGTTTGGAGGCAACGTAAATCTGCCAGGGGGCGGCGTGGAGGTTGAATAAGGCTAAACACAAAGCAGCGAAGATAAAAACAGCTTTTTTCATGATGGCGATCCCGGTCAGTAATTGATATTGTGAGCAGACAACAGAACAAGTCCCGGAACTGCCGTAAAACAGCTCCGGAACCTGAGTGTTTAATATATCACTTTGTTTTGGAAAAATCAAACCGGGATCGGTTCAACTGATGTTGAAGTGCAACTCTTCATGCTCAGCATCAATGGTCAGCGTTGCTCCGGGGGGAAGTTCGCCGGAGATCATCCGGCGGGAAAGCGGAGTTTCCACCAGATTGATGATCGCCCGTTTGACGGGGCGCGCTCCGAAATCCGGGTCGTAACCACATTCAGCGATAAGATCGAGCGCCGCATCGGTGACGTGCAGAGTGATCTCCTGATCGTTCAGGCGCTGACCGAGCAGTTCCATTTGCAAAGAGACGATCTTGCGGAGGTCAGCTCTGGTCAGAGTGCGGAAGATGAGCGTTTCGTCGATGCGGTTGAGGAATTCCGGACGGAAGTGGCGGCGCAGTTCCTGCATCATCATATCCTTCAGTTCAGCATGATCTGTTTTTTCGAGAATCAGCGAACTGCCGATGTTGCTGGTCATAATGATGATGGTGTTTTTGAAACTGACCGTCCGTCCCTGAGAATCGGTGACGATGCCGTCTTCAAGAATTTGCAGCAGGATATTGAACACATCCGGATGCGCCTTTTCGATCTCGTCAAAGAGTACGACCGAGTAGGGGCGGCGTCGGACGGCTTCAGAAAGCTGACCGCCTTCTTCATAACCGACATATCCCGGAGGCGCGCCGATGAGCCGGGAAACGCTGAATTTTTCCATATACTCCGACATGTCGATACGCACCATTGCACGTTCATCGTCAAAGAGTTCCTGAGCCAGAGTCCGGGCAAGTTCAGTTTTACCCACGCCGGTAGGGCCGAGGAAGATGAAACTGGCGATCGGCCGTTTGGGGTCTTTCAACCCGGCACGGGCGCGCAAGACCGCATCGGCAACGGCGGTGACGGCTTCATCCTGACCGACCAGACGGCGGTGGAGGTGTTCATCCAGATGGAGAAGTTTCTCCTTTTCGCTCTGAACCAGTTTAGTCACCGGGATGTGAGTCCAGCGGCTGATGATGGCGGCAATATCCTCTTCATCGACCTCCTCTTTGAGCATCCGGTCGGCGCTCTGTTTTTTGATAGCATCTTCGGCGTCGGCAAGTTTCTGCTGCAATCCGGGGATGATGCCGTGGCGGAGTTCAGCGGCCTTTTCCAGATCGTACTCCCGTTCGGCGCGTTCCAGCTGACCTTTGGCGAGGTCAAGAGCTTCGCGGTATTCACGCAGATCGGAGATGGATTTTTTCTCGTTGTCGTAACGGGATTGCAGCTCTTTCTGGAGTTCTTTCAAGTTGGCGGCCTCTTCGGAAAGCATCTCCCGGCGGCGGATGCTGGCTGGATCTTTTTCGTTTTTCAAACTGGTAAGTTCGATTTCCAGCTGCATGAGTTTTCGGTTGTTTTCATCCAGCTCCACCGGGCTGCTGTCGATTTCCGTGCGCAAAGCGGCGGCGGCTTCGTCCACCAGGTCGATCGCCTTGTCGGGCAGGAAGCGGTCGGAAACATATTTATCGGAGAGGACGGCGGCGGCGACCAGGGCGCTGTCCCGGAGTTTCACTCCGTGATGAAGTTCATAACGCTCTTTCAATCCGCGCAGGATACTGATGGTGTCCTCCACCGAAGGGGGATTGACCAGAACGGATTGAAAACGGCGTTCCAATGCGGCATCTTTTTCGATATACTTGCGGTATTCATCCAAAGTGGTGGCGCCGATGCAGTGGAGTTCGCCCCGGGCGAGCATGGGTTTGAGCAGATTTCCGGCATCCATGGAACCTTCGGAAGCGCCGGCGCCGACAACGGTATGGAGTTCGTCAATAAAGAGGACGATTTTTCCTTCGGCGGAAGTTACCTCTTTGAGTACAGCTTTCAGGCGTTCTTCAAATTCACCCCGGTACTTTGCTCCGGCGATAAGCGCGCCCATGTCCAGAGCCACTACGCGCCGTCCCTTGAGGTTTTCCGGAACATCGCCCCGGACTATGCGTCGGGCAAGCCCTTCGACGATGGCGGTTTTGCCGACACCGGGTTCTCCGATGAGAACCGGATTGTTTTTGGTGCGGCGGGAGAGGATTTGAATCATGCGGCGGATCTCATCATCTCTGCCGATGACTGGATCGAGTTTATCCTGAAGAGCCATTTTGGTCAGGTCGCGGGAATATTTTTCCAGAGCTTCAAAAGTAGCTTCCGGATCGGCACTGGTAACGCGCTGATTGCCCCGGATGGATTGCAGCGCCTGCAGGATGCGGTCTTGGGTGATGCCGGAATTTTCCAGCAATTCCCGGGCGCGGCTTTTGGAGTTGAAGATGGCAAGGAGCAGATGTTCAACGCTGATGTACTCATCTTTCATATTTTCCGCGTGGCGGGAGGCATCGGAGAGAAGTTCGCTGAACTCTCTGGAGTTGTAAATGTCACTTGCCCCGTCGCCGGAGATACGCGGCAATTCAGATAAGGCGCCGTTGAGAGTGTTTTCAAAGATGGAGCAGTTGACGCCGCATTTATCAAAAATGGAGCGCACAAGACCGTTGTCATCCGCGAGCAGTGCCGCAAGTACATGCAGTACGCGCAGTTCGTTGTGATGACGGGAAACGGCGATTTGCCGGGAGCTGAGCAGAGCTTCGCGGCTCTTGTTGGTAAGTTTTTCCAGATTCATGATAAAATCCTCCGTGGTTGAGTTTATTTGTGTCACATTCTGCAATGGATACAGCATAAAGCGTGCCGGAATAAATTTCAAGGGGAAGTACTTGAAAAAGTGTGACGTATAATGTATATTTATGACACGCAATGTGTGTAAAAAATGCACACTTCAATTTGGCAAGGAAAGAAGAACGACATTATGCAGTTTTTGGAAATAACCAGCGCTCAAAATCCGTCGCTGAAACATCTGGTCAAACTCCGTGACCGCCGCACCCGGGAGAAAGAGCAGTTGACCCTGCTTGAAGGTTACCGGGAGCTGACCCGCTCCATCGAATACGGAATGGAGTTGACGGAGGTCTATTTTTCACCTGAACACTTTTTGGGCAGCAACGAGTATCCGCTGTTGGAAAGCATCGCTGCCAAAGGAATCAAAGTTGTCCGGCTGGCACCGCATCTTCTGGAAAAGGTCACCTACCGGGAGCGTCCTGAAGGATTGCTGGCAGTTGCCAGAATGGGCAAACATGAGCTGGAAGACCTGCCTGAATATGAAAACATGCTCTATCTGGTGGCGGAAACGATCGAAAAACCGGGTAACCTCGGTTCGATGCTCCGCAGTGCCGATGCTTCCGGAACCGATGCGCTGATCGTGTGTGAACGGATGACCGATTTGTACAACCCCAACGTCATCCGGGCCAGTACCGGAGCATTGTTTTCGGTGCCGACAGCAGTCTGCGACAATGAGTCCGCGTTGAAATATCTGCGTGAACGCAATGTCAAAATTCTTGCCGCCACGCCGCATACTGATTTCAAATACACTGACGTCGATTTGACCCAGCCGGTAGCGGTGGTGGTCGGAGCGGAGCAGACCGGTTTGACCGATTTCTGGATGGAGCAGGCGGATTTGAAGGTGAACATTCCCATGCTGGGCGAGATCGATTCACTCAATGTTGCCAGTGCCGCGACCATTTTGCTTTATGAAGCGGCACGGCAGCGAAACTTTAAAAAACGGACGAAGTAAGCGATGAAAAAAATCCATATCCTCGCTATCGGCGGCACAGTCGCCAGCGTAAGTGATGATCCGTTGTCCTGTACCAATTACCGGACGGTTCTCTGCGGCGAAGAGGTTCTGGCAACGCTGGGAAGAGAAAAAGTTTCCGGCATCGCTGACGTTACCGTGGAGGATATCATCAAACTGGACAGTGCATCTCTGACCGTTGAACACTGGCTGACCCTGGCGCGCCGGGTGACGGAGGTTTTGAAAGAGTGTGACGGCGTTGTTATCACGCATGGGACTGACACGATGGAGGAGACGGCATACTTTCTCAATTTGTGTGTGAAAAGTTCCAAGCCGGTCGTCATTACCGGAGCCATGCGCCCGGCATCGGCAATCAGTGCGGACGGGGCGTTGAATATTTACAACTCCATCGTCGCCGCAGCTTCCGGAAAACTGGAGGATTGCGGAACTGTGATATGCATGAACGGGATGTTGATTTCCGCAAGAGATGCCAGAAAAATCCATCCGACCCGCCCGGATGCGTTCACGCCGGTGGAGATGGGAGCATTGGGATGTGTTACCGATGGAACAGTTGAACTTTATTACCGTTCCGCGCGGCGGCATACGGTAAATAGTGAATTTGACTGCATGAAGTATGACACACTTCCGGAGGTGCGGGTGTTGTACGCGTATGCCGGAGCGCCGGATGACTGGTTCGATATGTGCGTGGAAAAAAACGCCGCCGGAATCGTCATTGCCGGAGTCGGCAACGGCAACTTGAGTACATCGTGGCAGAAACGGGTGAAAGAGCTTGCCGGAAAAGTGACCATCGTCCGCTGTACCCGTACCAACGGTTTTGTCAACCGCAACGGTTCGCAGGATGATGATGATATGAAAACAGTGTGCGGCGGCAATCTGTCGGCACAGAAAGCGCGGATACTTTTGATGTTTGCGCTTGCGGAAAAACTTCCTCTTGCAAAAATACAGCAGGTTTTTGACCAATATTAAATCAGAATCTCTTGCGGTAACGCCGTTGAGAATGTATATTTAAAGAAACACATAAAAATTTTTTCAGGAGAATATAACTATGATCACCATCAAAACCAGCAAAGGCGACATCAAACTGGAACTTTTTGAAAAAGAATCTCCGGTAACTGTCAAAAACTTTCTGTCCTATGTCAACAGCGGTTTTTACAAAGGAACCATCTTTCACCGGGTGATCCCCGGATTTATGATTCAGGGCGGTGGATTTACGGAAAATTTTGTCCAGAAACCCACGGAAAAACCGATCAAAAATGAAGCGGCAAATCAGGTTTCCAACCGCCGCGGCACCATCGCCATGGCGCGCACGCAGGTGGTCGATTCCGCCACTTGCCAGTTCTTCATCAATCTGGTTGACAATGATTTCCTCGATTTCAAAGCTCCGACGGCGCAGTTTTACGGATATTGTGTTTTCGGCAAGGTCGTTGAAGGCATGGAGGTTGTCGATGCCATAGCCGCAGTTGCCACCGGCAGCCGTGGTATGCACCGGGATGTGCCGGTGGAAAATGTGGTCATCCTTGATGTGATTGAAGAGTAAGTTTTTTTCAGGAGAAGATAAAAATGGCATTTTCTGCAGAAAGTCTTAAATTTCTGGAAGCGCTGCACCGTACTGCAAGTCCCACGGGATACGAAGCGGAAGCGGCGAAAACTTTCCGGGATTACCTCAAGGGAAGCTGCAATGTCCGTTGTGATGTGCTGGGCAATACGATTGCATCTCTCAATGAAGGAGCATCCATGCGGGTGATGTTGTCCGGTCACTACGATGAGATCGGTTTTCAGATCGTGTATATTTCTGAAGAGGGTTTGCTCTATTTCCGTCCCAACGGCGGTATCGACAAACTCAATGTTCCCTCCAGTGAAGTCGATATCATCACTGCCAAAGGCCGGGTTCCCGGCGTTATCGGCAAGAAGCCCATCCATTTGCTCAAAGAAGATGAGCGCGGTCGGGCGGTCGAACTGCATGACATGTGGATCGATATCGGCGCTGCCAGCCGCAGTGAAGCCGAAGAGCTGGTTGCTGTCGGTGATCCGGTGGTGATGCGGGAAAATTTCCGGATGCTCAACGCCAACCGTTTTATCTCCAAAGGATGTGACGACAAGATCGGTGCATTTATTGTTGCCGAAACGATGAAACGCCTTGCGGAAAGAAAGCTCAATGTTGCGGTTTTCGGTGTCGGTTCAGTGCAGGAAGAGGTCGGTTTGCGGGGCGCTACTGTCGGCTGTTTCGGAATCGATCCGGCCGTCGGATTTGCCATTGATGTCGGTTTTGCCACTGATTTGCCGGATATCCCCAAGAAGCGTTATGGCGATATCACTCTGGGCAAGGGTATCATCCTCTGCAAGAGCTGCGATAACAACGTTGTACTCGGCGAAATTCTCCGCGATACGGCGAAAAACAACAATATCGCGTATCAGGAATCAGTCGGACACCGCGCCACCGGCGGAACTGACACGGCGGCGATCCAGATGACCCGTGCCGGAGTTGCCACTGCTTTGTTGAGCGTGCCGAACCGGTATATGCACTCCCAGGTCGAAATGTGCGACTTGCGCGATGCGGAAGCGGCAGTTGAGTTGCTGACCGAAACCATCGCCAACTTCAAGGGTGACGAAAGTTTCATTCCGGTTCGCTGAAAATGGCACGGTCAAAGATCAGCAATTATGAACACACCGGCGGCTTTTCCCGGCTGGCGGGGCATCCCAGTGCCCCGGGCAGCTGGAAACCGCAGCGTTATTTTTTGTGCTGGAAGGTGTTGTACATCCTGGTGCTCGGGATGTTTTTGCTGATTGGAACGTTTTACATGATTTTTTGAGCTGATTTGTCGAATAATAAAAGAGGGTATGATATGTCCGGATTCAGCCGGTCGCTCGCCGCGCAGGCGGCGGCAAAGTGTATAATAGACACCGCATCCCAGCTCGAGCTGCTTGATGGTCCCATCGCCACAGCTCCGGAACTGGCGGAAGCGGAAAAAGAGCTTATTATCAAGATGATGGCGGAGTTGAAACGCCGTTCCGGAGAGGGGGAGAGTGGAGTGGCGCTGGAGCCGGATGAAGTAAGTTCGCTCTTTACTTTTGTCTTTGCCAAAGCGGCGGAAGTTGTCACCAACATGTACAATCATCAGGAGAACAAGTTTGAGCTTGCCGGTATGCTGGACGGTAAGATCCCGGTGTATGCCGATGATAAGATCACTGAAGAGTTCAAGCGTTCGCCGTTCCCTTTTACCTGCGCGGCAAACTATCTGGAATGGTACGATGCGGAAGGTGATCTGCTCGGGGATAACGACCCGGTGTTGTTGTTGTTTGAAGCGTTGAAGTGGTGTTTCCGCTTGAGCTGCCATCTGGCGATTGTGATCGTTGAAGATAAGGAAGAGGAATAAAAGTATGAGTTTCGCGGATACGCTGTCGGACAGAGAACGGAGAAAATATCGTTGGACAGCAATAACTTCGGCATGGTTCGGTTGTGTCGCTGAACAGCTTTTGGACAGTAATTCACTGATAATAATTTACCTGATCGCGCTGGGCGGAAATGAATCATTTTCCATGTTTTCCACCGCGTTGAGTACGATTTGCGGTATGTGTTTGATTATACCGTGTGCCGGGCTTGCCAGTAAAATCGGATTGCGGGCATCCTATGGAATGTCTTGTATCGTGTCGATGCTGGCATTTCTGACGATGGCGGCGGCACCGTGGATCGCTCCTGCCGGGTATGCGAAATATCTGGTGATTTTGGGGTGTGCGCTCTATTGCATGATGCGTTTTCCCTATTCGGTATCGTGGTATCCGATGCTGGATATGTTTTTGAAGCCGGAAGAGCGCGGCAGTTTTTTCGGGACGATGCGGTTTTCTTATATGCTGATAAATGCGGTAATAATTTACGGTATCGGAAAACTTTTGGGAAGCAATCCTTCGATTCTGGTGATGCAGATTGTCATTGCCGTGGCGGGTGTGCTGGCGCTGGGACGGAAATTCTGTATGGACCGGATGCCGGACAACCCGGAAGTACGGCAGAATAAGATCGACATCCGCAAAGCGTTGAATATCTCCATCCGCAACACGCCGCTGGTGGGATTTTCGTTCTATGCCTGTTTTCTTAACATCGCCGTTGCCAGTGCGATGCCGCTTGCGGTCATCTATATGAAAACTATCCTCAACTTCTCAGCAGAAACGATCATGACCCTGACTTCGGTCTTTCTGGTCGGGCTTATATCCGGTTTTGCGCTGGTCGGAGTGAGTATGCGCAAGTTGGGCGCAAGATATTTCCAGATCATCATGCACACGCTTTACACTGCCGCCATCGGCTGGCTGTGTTTCATATTGCCGGATACGGCGTATGCAGCGGTCCACATGGGTGGAGTGATGTTTGTGCTGGGATTTGCGCAGTCGTTCTGTCTGTGTTTGAATTCCACGGAGATGATGGCGAGTGCCAAGCCGGGAAATAAGGTGATGGCGATGGCGTTCTGCCAGACCTTCTCCAATATCGGAACCACCATCGGACGGACTGGTGCGACACTGGTGCTGGCGGCTGGCGTGCTGGCGCCGGAGTGGGAGTTCCTCGGCAAGACGATGAGCTGTTACAACTTTATGTTCATGTTCAGTTTTGTACTGACGGTATTCTTCTATATCTTTCTGATATTGTCGCCGTCGATCATTGCCAAACACGACGATTACTACGAATCCAAATAATGAAATAAGGTTTGTTTTTAATATGAAAAATGTTGATTTCTGGGCTGCTCCCAATGCGGATCGGCCGTTGTTGATCGTCCGTCTCCGTGCCGGACATGAGGTTCCGGAGGTATGGAATCCGTTATTTGAGGAACTGAAAAAGAGCCGGGCGATCTGTGATGAACTCTGGTTCGCCACCGGTATCGGTTTTCCCACACTGGAGGAACACCGCCAAAAGTCTGCATGGATGGCGGAGTATGCCGCAGAGTTGCGGAAAGCCGGAATCATCCCTTCATTGCAGATTCAGGCGACCATCGGTCACGGCGACCGCACCATCGCGGATAATTCGATCGCCGGACTCAAGTGGGGAACTTTTGTCGGATGCAGCGGAGCTGTGACCCGGACGTGCAACTGTCCTGCACAGCCGGGATTTCTGGAATACATGGCGGAGATGAGCCGTATTTATGCGCAGTGGCATCCCGGTTCCGTGTGGATCGATGATGATTTGCGTTTGAGCGGTCACTCTCCGGCGTTCAATACATGCGGTTGTTACTGCGATGACTGCATTGCTGCATTCAATGCTCAAGAGGGAACCGCATACGACCGGGCAGGGCTGGTCGCGGCTTGCGATGCTGATCCGGAATTGCAGCAGCGCTGGCACAAACGTGCCATTGGAACGCTTACCAAAGTGGCGCAGGTCATTGTGGAAAACTTTAAGAAATACTCTCCTGAAACCCGGTTTGGTTTGCAGCATGGCGGCGGATCGGAACGCATTGAAATCATTCGTGCCATGGCGGATGCTGCCGGAACTCGGGTAGGTTCCCGTCCCGGCGGCGGCGCGTCCAGCGACCATATTCCCTACCGCATCGTGGACAAAGCCTTCCTTTGCGCGCGCCAGCAGTTCAACCAGTGGGGCTATGAAACTGTTGATCAGATTTGTCCGGAAATTGAAACTTACCCGCGTAACTTCTGTTGTAAAACGGCGCAGGGTATTCGTTTTGAAACCATGCTCTATCTGGCTCTCGGTGCCGACAGCATGACCTATTTTATGATGGATCCAGTCTGCGAAACTCCGCAGTGGTACGGCGAAAATCTGCTTGCTCCGCTGGCGGCGGATGCACCGTGTTTCCGGAAGCTGATCTTGAGCAATGCCGGAACGCTTCCGGGCGGTATGGGACTTCCGCATAAAGATATGCCGTTTAGCGCTGTTGAGCAGTTGGGATTGCCGTTGATCGGTATACCGCAGGCGGGATATTCACCGCAGGCTTCGTGTGTGATGCTGACGGAAGAGCATATTGGCAAGCTTTCCGACGATGAGATTCGTCAGGAGTTGAAGCGCAACGCGATATTGGACGGCAACGCCGCGCTGGCTCTGGTCGAACGGGGCTTGGGCGCGGAGCTGGAAGGTATCGTGCCACAGCGTTTGACGCAGACGGTTTTTGATTATTGCACCGGAGATGCGCTGTGTCAGGATCTGGAAGGCGCCAAACACTTCCCGTTTTCGGAAGACCGGGTGCATTTTGTCATTCCCGATGGTTGTGATGTGCGCGTGCTGACCCGCTATATGAATCAGGCGCGCGACTGTTCTTTGGGAGAGGCGACCGTGGTGTTGAACCGGAAAGACGGCAGCCGTATCGCGTTGGTCGGATACGCCGGATTCCATACGACGTATGTCTCTACCAGTTGGGTGAAGCTGCTCAACCGGATCGTTGACTGTATTTCCGGAAACAAACTTCCGGTGCTGGCACTTGATGCGACACAGTGTCTGATCGTGCCGCGTACAACGGCAGATGGCAGCGTGCGGACGGTCACCGTCCTCAACACCACCATCGGCAAGCACCGCCCATTCCGTATGGCGCTGCGGAATGTGCCGGAAGCGTGTCAGGTGAAGTGGTGTGTGCCAAGTGAAGACGAAGTAACCCTGGAACTTACGCGCAACGGAAACGATGTTATCGTGACCGTCCCGGAGATCATGCCGTGGAACGCCGGATTCCTCGCCGTTGAGTGACACAAATGCTGTTGCAAAACCTCGTCCAGGAGCGCGCGCGAAGGCTCCAACCGCCTCGCATCACTATTCCAAGACGAGCTTATGTTCTCAAAACTGCCATGAACTCGACCGGCGGTAATATCGCGACGTTAATGTGAGTTTTTTCAAGGCGAAGCTGAGGGAGTGTACGACTGTACTCGACCGAAGCTGAGTCCGCAGAAAAGGCTCGCAGGAACAAGCGAGATTGCCGCCGCAGGTTGTTCCCGCCAAAAAAGTCTTGATTATTTCTCCACGATGGCAGAGACGATAAAGACTGCTACGGGGGTGTTGCTTTTGTATTCACCCTTGACGTCAAATTTCTTTTGCGAATCCGCAAGGAGCATCAGTTTGTTCTGGATCTCATCGGTCTTGCCGACGATAAACGCCTGATTGCGCCCCTTGGGCGCATCGAGGAACGCGATTGCCGTATCAGAGCTTTTGGCATATTTCCATTTGTACGCTACGCCGGAAAGGGTTTTGAGTGAGGTGTCGGCGGCAGGATCTGCATCCTTTTTTTCTGCGGGAATATCCTTCTTTTCAGCCGGAACCTCTTTCTTTTCGGCAGGAGCATCAGCGGCAGGAGCTGCATTCGGCGTTACCGTGGGGGCATCTTTTTTAACAGCGGCATTGGCGGCAGGTGCCGGAACGTCTTTTTTGCGCGGGATACCGTTGGCATCGAACTCGTTGCGGTCGAAGTTGACACAAAGCGCAGTCACATAGACTTTGATCGTTTCCGGCGGAACGATACGAACCCAGCCGTTACGTCGTTCATCGAGGCGCTTGACGACAGTACCTGCCGGAAGGATACCGTAACTCGGTGCCGTGGCATCCATACGGGAACGCATATTGAGTTCCCGGTTGAGTTTGCCGTCCGGGTTGACGTTGGCTTCGGAGATATAAATTTTCAACGTTTCCGGCGCTTTCAATTCCAGCCAGTTTTCTGCAACTTTGAGAATTTCCACCTCCTGATCGGGCAGCAGACGTCCCGTCACCGGATGACGGAGACCGGGGCCGAGCCGGACATTGAGAAAGTCCGTGACGTTGACCTTGCCCTTTACCGTTGCCGGAGCGGTGGCGGCGAAAAGGTTGGACACGACGGCGGCGGACATGAGCAAAAACAATTTTTTCATAATATTTCTCCTTGAATTTTTTGAAATGTGCGTTACATTCTAACAAATGTAATATAGCCTTGTTTTTGTCGTGGTGCAAATGAAAAATGAAAAAAAAGTTTCAAGCGGTCGTTTTTTAGACCAATTTATCACCTATTTGCGGGCGGAACGTAATGCCTCTGAGCATACGGTCGCGGCGTATTACTCCGGTTGTGTGGAGTTTGCTGTGATGGTGTGCGGCGGTGATGAAAACTTTAACGACTGGCAGAGTGTCGACCGCGAACAGGCGAAAATGTTTATCGCAGAGCTGGGGGATAATGGCAACAGCAAGCGCTCCATTTCCCGCAAATTATCCGGATTGCGCAGTTTTTACCGCTACCTTAACAAGATCGGTGCCGTAAAAATAAATCCGTTTGTCGGTTTGCCCAGAATGAAGATGGATAAACCTCTGCCCAAAGTGATGAGCATCTCGCAGGTTGAACAGCTTATCAGCGCGGTGAACACCGTGTGGGCAGATGCCATTTCCTCCGGACGGGTGCGTACTGAAGCCGGAGCGGAATTTTCCTGCGCCCGGGACAAGGCAATGGTGGAGGTCATTTACTCCGGCGGCTTGCGTATCAGCGAGACTGTGGGGATAAACTACGGCGACATCGACCTTTCTTCCGGCGTGGTCAAGGTGCGGGGAAAGGGGAAAAAGGAGCGCCTTGCCGCATTGGGACGTCCGGCGGTGGATGCTTTGTGGGAATATCTGGACTTGCGTTCAGCCAACGGTATGGGGGGGCGTGACCGCAACAGTCCGCTCTTTTTGAACCAGTCCGGAACCCGTATATCCGCCCGCTCATTTCAGCGGGATTTGAAAAATTATCTGCTTTGCGCCGGTCTGCCTCCGGATTTTACTCCGCACAAATTGCGCCACAGTTTTGCCACTCATTTGCTGGATGCCGGTGCTGATTTGCGCAGTGTCCAGGAGATGCTGGGGCATGAAAATCTCAGTACGACCCAGATTTATACCCATGTGAGTGCGGAACGTTTGAAGCAGGTTTATCAGGAGACGCATCCAATGGCAAAGCGGAAGAAATGAAGGGGAGAGGTGTCTGTACAGAGACGGGCGCTTTGTCAGTAATATTGCCCGAAAGAGTTTAAGATATGGCAAAATTTGATTTCAAACAACTTCCGGTATATCCGATGCTGCCGGAGATAAAAGAAGCGGTTTCAGCTCATGGCGGCTGTATTCTCCGTGCGGCTCCGGGCGCGGGAAAAACGATGCTGGTTCCGGTGGCTTTGAGTGAGATTTTCAGCAAGCGCGTGCTGCTGATGGAGCCTCGCCGGATTGCCGCGAAAGCCGCCGCCGCCGGTATTGCTTCGATGCAGCAGTGGAAACTTGGCGGGGAAGTCGGATATTCGGTGCGCGGCGAAAGCGTTCAGTCGGCATCGACCAGAATCGTTGCCGCAACGTGCGGTGTGGTGTTGAATATGCTGCAGAATGATCCGGAGTTAAGCGGTTACGATGCCGTTATATTCGATGAATTCCACGAGCGCGGAGCTGAACAGGAGCTGATATTTGCTTTGCTCAATGAGGTGCGCAGTTGTCTGCGCCCGGAGCTGGCAGTTGTGATAATGTCTGCTACTTTGGAGGAAAATCTATGTGAACGGCTGCCGGATTTTCCGGATATAGATGTCCCCGGCAGAGAGTTCCCTGTGGAGATCGAACACCGGGAGATATCCCGGGAGTTTTACCAGCTCCCGGCGGAAACGGCGAAAGCGGTGGTCAGTATGTATAATTCGACATCCGGAGACATGCTGGTTTTTCTGCCGGGAAAAAATGAGATCGACCGCTGTGCCGAGCTGTTGGAAAATTCTCTGTTGAACTGCGCAGTGATGAAACTTCATGGCAGTATGCCTCTTGCCGAACAGAGCCGGGTACTCTTCCCTCTGGAAGATAACCGCCGCAAAGTGGTTTTGGCAACCAATATCGCCGAGAGCAGTTTGACCATCGAAGGTATTACTGTTGTCGTTGACAGCGGATGGGAGAGACGCATGCACTTTTCTCCGGGAATGGGAATGCCGGTGTTGTCTCCGGCGCGAATTGCTCTGGATTCGGCGTGTCAGCGTTCCGGACGGGCAGGTCGGTGTGCGCCCGGTAAGGCGTTGCGCTTGTGGAGCGAGCAGGAGGAGTTGAGTTTTCTTTCCCGTCAGCAACCGGAAATCAGCCGTTGTGATCTGAGCCGTACTGTCTTGGAGCTTGCCCGCTGGGGCGCGGATGTTTCGCAGTTGGAATGGTTGACTCCACCACCGTTCAGCGGTATCGACAGTGCGGAAAAATCTCTGATGTCGCTTGGTTTGCTGGATAAAGAAAAACGATTGACTCCCGCTGGCAAACGGGCGGCACAGCTGCCGGTGCATCCCCGGTTGGGAGCGATGCTGATTTATGCGGAAACGGCGGGAGTATTGCCTCTGGCGTGTGAAGCGGCAGCTTTCATTGAAGATGGGCGAAGCGGCGGAACCAGGCATCCTTTGGGGTGCGACCTTGCCGGACATCTGGCAGAGTTCCGGCGCAATCCGGGGAAATTTCCGCAGATAAAGCACAGTTGTCAAAAATTGAAAAGTTACTTTAAGCTCCCCGCCGCCGCGACCGGAGCCGGAGATGAGAGGATGCTGGGAGTTCTGATTGCCCGGTCATATCCTGAGTTTATTGGCAAAGCGAAGAAGCGGCACTCCATTTATTATCAGCTTGCCGGCGGGCGCAGTGCGAAAATCGACGAAAATGATCCGTTGCGGCAGGAGGAGTTTCTGGCGATTGCAGATTTGACGGTATTGCCCGGAGGGGATGCGGCGGTCTATCTGGCTGCGCCGTTGACTTTTGAGGAGATAAAAGAACATTTTCCGGAACATTTTACCGAAGAGGAAGAACTGCACTTTGATGAAAGTTCCGGTAAAATATCCGGCGTGATGCAAATCAAATTAGGCTCCATCGTACTGGAATCGCACCCGGTGGTTCCGGATAAAAATCAGCTTGCTTCGGCGGTATTGCAAGCCGCATTCCGGCGCCGTTTGGATATTTTTGCCAAGAGCAGTGCGGCAAAGCGGTTGTTGGAACGGGTGCGTTTTGCCCGGAGGGCAGGGGATGAAGATTTTCCGGAGTGGGCTGAAGAGGAATTGAAGAATATTTTGTCCGATCAGGCTTTGGCATTTTTCAGCGGAGTCAAGGATTTCAACACCTTGCAGATGCAGGATTGGCTGAATATATTGAAAAACATTCTCGGATTTTCTCTTCTGGAAACACTGAACCGCATTTGTCCGGATAAATACCGGACTCCTGCCGGACAGGAGATCACCATAGATTATTCAGGTGAACAACCTACTTTAAGCGTTCCCATTCCGCAGTTGTTCGGAGAAACGGTTCATCCCTGCGTGGGGAAGAACCGCATCCCGTTGCGGCTGGAACTGCTCTCTCCGGCACGGCGACCGGTACAGATAAGCTGTGATCTGCCCGGATTCTGGAAGGGCAGCTGGAGTTTGGTTAGGGCAGAGCTGCGCAGTCGTTATCCCAAACATGAGTGGCCGGAGCATCCGGAAGAAGCATCCGCCTGCCGTTCCTCCGTGAAGAAACGGTAGGCCAGGTTCATGAACCAATCCACTGGTGACACGTTTTTTCACTGGATAGCTGTAATTTTTTTGTGTGCAGAACTTGATTTTACAGTGAAAGCAGGTTAAATTTAGAAAGATGCGGTTTGAAATTCCGCAAGAATGTTCTTATGGAGAGTTGGATTATGAGTTCATTGCGCCGGATGTTCCGGATCATTCTGCTGCTGTGGTGGTGCCTTTCTCTGATGCTGCTGGCCAGTATAAGTTTCCTCTTTGTCTGGAATCGCTGGCGCCGGATCAGGTTGGGTTCGGCATGGGCGCAGTTCTGGGCGCGCGGTGCCGGGTATATCATCGGGCTCAGAGTTACTCTTCACGGCAGTAAAAATTGTGAACGCGGCTGCCTTGTCGTTTCCAATCATCTCGGGTATCTGGATATTTTAGCTCATGCCGGAGCTTTCCGTTTGCGCTTTGCTCCCAAAGCTGAAATCAAAAAATGGCCGTTTTTCGGCTGGCTCACCGCTCTGGGTACTCCCGTTTGGATCGACCGGAAAAATCCCCGGATGTCGGCTGTTTACGCCGAAGCATTCAAAGATACCATGGAACACGGCATCTCCATGCTGGTCTATCCGGAAGGCACCAGTACCGATGGACTTCACGGAATTCTGCCTTTCAAAAGCACCCCTTTTGCGGCGGCGCTGAAGTGCCGGTGCAATATTTTGCCGACTTTGCTTTTTTACCGCTCCCGTTCCGGCGGAGTTTCCCGGGCGGCGTGGCATGATGACACTCCTTTCGGCGTTCATGTCTGGAACGTTCTGGGGGATGCCGGAACAGACATTGACATTTACTGTCTGCCGCTGTGTCAGGTTCAGGAGAATGAGGACCGCAAGGCTCTGGCGGCGCGGGTCCACGATATAATGGAAACTGAATATTGGAAGATTGAAAATGCACGTTGAAAAAATTTTGTCCGCTTTGAATTCGGCGTGGGACGAGCTGATCGATTTCCCTCTGCCGGAGTTCGTCCGCCGTTACAACGATAATGGCAAATTGAACGAGTTGACGGCGGCGGCGTTTGCGCTGCTGGGATTTATTATCGGAGTAGTTATTGTTCTTCTGGCTTTGCTGGCCGATTCTGTCATCGGCAATTTTGCGGCGGCACTGGTGTTCGCTCTTGCCGGATGGGCGGTGTTGAGTTTCCGTGATTCCGGTCGCGGCGACAGTAAATTCGGAAAATTCCTTTCTTCCTGCATGAAAAATTACGATGCCGGAGAGGGGGGAAGCAACATTTTGATGCTGCTGCCGGGAATGATAAAATTTGTTATTCTGCTGCTGCTGGGACTTTCCGGAAAGTATTTTTACATTGCAGTACTGTTGACTGCGGCGTTTGCGTTTCAGGTCGCCATTGTGTTGAGTGAAGAGTGTCCGGCGGCGTTTGTTGAACGCGGGGAGAAGGCGGTCAGAAATTTCCGGATCACGGTGATAATTCTCGGAGTGCTTTGCTTTCTGTGGTGCCGTTTGGGAACGCTGGCAGCGCTGGCGGTGGTTTTTGCCGGGTATAATGTGGCGGTGAAGCGGCTTAAACGTGACGGATTTTCTGCATCAAATATCAGTTTCGCAGGAACCCTTGCTGAACTTCTGCTTCTGGTTGCCGGTCTGTTGACAATATGACAAAAACGCCAGTGCGGACAGCCTCTTGCACACCAACCGGTCTGTACGGATGTGTACGGATGTGTACGGATGTGTACGGAGAGTGTAGAGTTGCTTGTCCATAGACGGGTTTTTCTTGCAGCACCAGAATACACCGCCCCTCACACCAGCCGCCCCCCTCCGTACCTATCCGTACTTATCCGTACCCATCCGTACTAAAGGCTGTTTCCTCTTGGCACTTTGCAGTGCGCCAGCCCCCCTTTAGCAGAGTTTGGTGATAAGCTGTTCAAGGAGTATGCGGCTGTCACCGCCGCCGGAAACGAGCGCACGGTAGGCATCGCGGATAAAGGTCAGCTTTTCCGCAAGTTCATTTCCGGAAAAACGCATAGCTGCTTCACAGGTTTTGAATGCCCGGAACGGATGCATTTTCAGCAGCGGGTTATCGGGGAACTGCTCTTTTATTTCCGGGGGCAGGGCGCTGAAAGAGTTCGGGTTGGCGCGGGAAACTTTCAACTGTTTCATTGCCAGACGGGTTTGGATAAGTTTCTGATATTCAGAGGATAATCCGGACAGCATCCGTATCTCCATTCCATTTTCCTTCTGAGACATGAGTTTTGCCAGAGTGAGCAGCGCCTTGGCGCGGTTATTTTCCACAACAGCGGAGGTAAACTCCCAGGAGAGCGCTTCGGTAGTGCGGCTGATGATCGCCAGACAATCATCGAGGGTTATTTCCGGAGCATTGCCGGTGTAACAGTTGAGTTTTTCGAGTTCGTTGGCGAGGGTTCCTGAGTCGCCGCCGATAACTTCCAGCAGATACTGCCGGGCATCCGGGGCGAGGCGTTTGCCGGTGGAACGGACAAAGTTTTCAATCACTTCGCGGCGGTTTTCCACAGCGGCTTTGTCACTGGCGCGGACGGCGGTGCAGATCTCCATCTTTGCCCCGGCATTTTTCAACTCTTTGGCGCGGGCTCGGCGCCGGTCAAGACCGGGACCGTCGATCAGCACGTCGATTTCCGGGGGGAGGGGGGCACTGAGCAGAGAAAAGAGTTCCGCATAAGCGGCACTGGGTTTGTCTGCGGTAAGTTTTTCCAAATCAGGGTGGTGGCGCATCCAGATGATTTTGCGTTCACAGAGAAAAGGAGGTGTCCGCAAAGCTTCCACAAAGAGAGCGGCAAGGTCATCAACTTTCAATGCCGCAGAATCGCCGGGGATGATCTCCACGCACTCATCGTTTTCCGGTTCCGGATTGTTGCAAAGCTGTGCCGCAGTATCCCGTGCGTGCCGTTTTCTGGCGAAATCGTCGTCGCCGGAAATGATATAAAGTTCGGACATGCTCTCTCCATAAAGTTTAATATTCTGGTGTCATTTATATAATATAAATCATTAACTGCATGATAGCAAATTTTTCTTTGACTTTATTGAAAATTATACATTGATGATATATATTAACCGGAGAAGTGTGATGATTCAAATGGAGTTGCAATGTATGAAGATTTTGAGAGAAGCAGTGTTGCTTTTTACCACAGCGGTTTTGCTCGGCGGGTGTGCGCTGTGGAGAGATGGCGGCTGTGAGATGGGGGAAGCTGCGCCGTTTGCACCCGGTGAAGCGATTTCTCTTGAAGAGTGTTTGAAACATCTCCGCAACGAAAAGCGGATCGCCGTGTTCAGGAAAAATTACTTTGCTCTGGCAGAAGTTCAGCAGCAGTTCGAGGCGGCGCAAGAAGGTTTTGCCGATGTGCAAAAGCTGAAACTTCCTTCCGGATTTATCCGGCATTATGATTTAAGAAAGCGGTTGATCGACCTGACGGCACGGCGGCAGAGCCTTGTCCTCAAGCTGTATTGCGATATGGGATTTATGCCGGGCGAGATTTTCAAGGCGGCGTTTTCACTGCCGGAAACACTGCCGGAGGCGGAACTGCCCGGGCTGGAGGAGATGGAAAAAATGATGGCTCTTCAACTGGAAAAGCTGGATGTTGCACCGTCCGGATTGGAGATGATCGCCAAACTCCGGGGATTGTACACCCGGTATTTGCACCATTTTGAACTTTGCCGCCATTACCATCTGATGGTGGTGGAAATGTTGAAAAAAGAACACGCTGGCAATCAAAATCTGTTGGCAGAGATGATCGTACGCGGAACCGAAGCCCGGTTGGAATTTATCCGTTCCCGGTATGAACTTTTTTATATTTGCGCTCAAATCCGGGCGTTGACTGGTATCCGCTGAGATGCATTGTACTTGAAAAAAAGCTGTGTAAGGTGTATATTTTGTCAAATTGTCTGTTGCCGCGTTTGTACGTTTATTGAAAATCAGGAAAATATATCGCATGAGTTCCGAAGTTTATTTTGTCCGGGTGAAAAATGCCGGAGATGCCGGAGAGATATCCGCCGCCGCCGGAAAGTGTCTGCAAACTTTGTTGGAAAAATCAGGAGTTGCTTTGGCCGCCGCCGTGCCGCTGAAACTCCACTTTGGTGAACGCGGCAACCGGACTTATTTGCCGCAAACGTACTATGATAAGGTGATCGAAATTCTGCAAGCACATGATTGCCAACTCTCTTATGCCGAAACCACAGTGCTTTACGGCGGCAGCCGCGCCGACGGTGAAAAACATTTGAAACTGGCGGCAGATCACGGCTTTGACAAACTTCCCGTGGTCATCGCTGACGGAAATTCCGGAGAAGCGGCAGTCATGGTCGATGTTCCCAACGGTCACCACTTTGAAAAAGCATCGATCGCCAAATATCTGGCGGATGCAGAACAGGTGGTAGTGTTGTCCCACTTCAAAGGGCACATGCTTGCCGGGTTCGGCGGCGCAATAAAACAGCTTTCCATGGGTTTTGCCTCCAAAGGCGGCAAGATGGCGATGCATCTCGGAGTGAAGCCGCGTATCATGTCGCTCTTCTGCAAAAAGTGCGGACTTTGCGAAAAACGGTGCAATGAACACGCCATCAGCCGGGGAAAACGCAGTTTTATCATCGACCGGGAAAAGTGCATCGGATGCGGAGCGTGTTACTCCATTTGTCCGCATCATGCCGTGTCGATATTGAGCATCGGCGGCTTGTGGAACGCGTTGACCGGCGGGCGGGTGTTCCGGGAAAAACTGGTGGAGTATGCCGGTGCCGCCCATCATAATAAGCGGAACATCTACATCAATTTTGCAGTCAACGTTACTGCCGGATGTGATTGTGAACCCCATCCCATGCGGAAATGTGTTTCCGATATCGGGGTTTTTGCCTCTCTTGACCCGGTCGCAGTCGATCAGGCGTGCTACGATGCCGTGGCGCAGAGCGGCAAGCGGTTCCGGGGCAAAGAGCAGTTGCATTATGCCGAAAAGATCGGTATCGGTACACGGGATTATGAATTGACTGAACTTTGATATTTTTCCGCTATGAGCGAAAATGATGAATTCATCGTCTGGCGCACCGCCCGTCCCCGGGAGGTGAGATACGAAGGAAAGTGTGTGCCGCTTCCGGATAACTGGGTGCTGGTGAAATCCGGTGATCCGGGGTTGACCCGGCGGCTGAAAAGCTGCGGCGCACCGTTCTGGACGTTGGTGCATAAACGGAAGAACCGCATTGAAAAAATCGGGTTGTTCATCGACAAAGAGACCGCTGAAGCTGTAAAAGCGGAACTGGATGCTGAACGTGAAACTCCGGAATATCAGAAAAAACTTGAGTCCTCGCGGCGGTTCCGGGAGAAAAAACAGCAGATATACGAAGGCGAGTTTTTTGATGCCGTTTGTGCGTTTTTGAATTTTGCTCCGGAATATAAGTTTTTGGAACAGATAATGGCGGAAAAGGTAACGCTGCACGCCGTTCCCGTGGGCAGTGGAACCGTTGCGCGCACGGAGCGGATACCGCTTGAACAGCGGGCGGAAGCGGCGGTCATCGCCTGGATGCGCCACCAGACGACCGCATACGATCACATGTACATTGCCCGGATCAAAGGAGAACGGCGTTCCGTGCGCCGTGAGCTTGCCGTGGAGTCCCGGAAAATCTTGCAGAAATACCGTGCCGGACAACCGATCAATCAAGATTGCCCGCTGTATTGTGCATTGACTGCAGAATAAAAAAGGGAACGCCCGGAAAGAGCGTTCCCTGCTTGTGGGTACAATCAGGCTATTCCAAGAGAAAAGCCGTAACTCACATCGGTTTTCTTGGGCTTGGTACAGGAGACTCCGATATAATAAACTCCGCTTGCAAGTCCTTTTTTGGAGGTGACCTCTGTTCCGGTCAATGCACCTAATGCCACCGTTTTTCCCTTGGCATCGACGCAGGAGAGTTTCAGCGTTTTAGCGTTGACTGCGGCGGCGGTTTCATCATCAAGTTCAATGGAGAGTTGACCGGGGTCATCGACTTCAAACTTGATGAAGTCCGCAGTATCTCCATATCCGACCCAATCTTTTATTTCATCCGCGAAGTTCCAGCTGTCTTGTGTTTCAGCCAGTTTCCAGGAGTCATCCTGATTGTTGCAAGCCGGATAAAATATGCTGTTTTCATTTACAGCAAACGAGTAATCAACGTCGTCACCTTTTTTTGCTCCGGTGCTGACCATGGAGATGTAATAAGTTCCGCCGGTCAAAAACAGTTCTTTGCTGGCCGCATCTTGGTTTCCTTTTAACTTTGTGCTTTGCAAAGTTTTAAGAGAGTAGGATACATTACCTTTTTTATCGGTTTTTTCCACCAATTGTATTATATTGAATTTAGCCGGACTGTCTGCATACAAATCAAAACTTAATTTAGCTGACGATGTCAGCTCAAATTTGAAGAAATCTGATTCATCGCCGAAACCGACCCATCCGGCGTGATAGATGTTGGCATCGTTGCCAACGAAAGCAATATTTTCATTAACTGTTTGGATCTTCTTGTCATAGAGCAAGTTGTTACTGCCGTCATCTGCCCGGTGAAAAAATTTACTTTGTGCATCCAAGCTGACTCTGAAATCGGCATCGCCGCCCTTTGCCGCATTGGTACTGGTCATTGATACAAAGTAAACGCCGTCATCAAGCAGTAAGTCTTTTGTGGTTGCTTCAAGTCCATTTTTGATTGAAGTTTTTTGCAAACTTTTAAGCGAATAGGATATATTACCTTTGCTATCGATTTTTTTAACCAGCTGCCATACAGTGAATTGTATTGCATCAGTTGCCTGAATTTCAAAATTCACCTTGGCGGGATCGGTCAGCTCCAGTTTTCTGAAATCGGTATCATCGCCGAAACCGACCCAGTTCTGGAATTGAAAATTCCAATCCGAACCGGCGTTCTGAATATCTTCATTGACAGTTTTGGTTTTCTTGTCGTAAAGCCAGTTGTCACTGCCGTCATCCACCTTGTCAAAAACTTTGCTCTGCTCATCCAGCTCTATGGTGTAATCGGCATCGCCGCCCTTTGCCGCATTGGTACTGGTCATGCAGTAGTAATATTCGCCGCTTGCGAGTAATAACCCTTTGGTATCGGCATAATATTTTCCGGTGGATTTATCTTTTTTCAAAGTGGTGCTTTGAAGTGATTTCAGCTTGAATGTTCCTTTTTTGCTTTCAATTAATTCATACACTGTGAATTTTGCGGCATCAGACGAAGAAAGATTGAAAATGAGACGGCTGTATTCATCTATCGAAAAACGGCAATAATCATTGGCATCGCCGAAACCGACCCAGTCTTCTGCGACAAAGTCCCCCGGACAAAGGTGCAGCAACTCTTTATCCAGATCGTCTGAACCGGAACTTTTCATGTTCTTCCAGTCGTCATCGTTATTGCCTTTGGTATAGAATGCAGTGTTGTCGTTGGCAGAAACGGTGTAGTCACAGGAGAAATCCAGTGCTTTGCTTCCCGCATCAACGGCATAGTAATATTCTCCGGAAGAAAGCAGCAGCCCTTTGGTATCGGCATAATATTTTCCGGTAGATTTATCTTTTTTCAAAGTGGTACTTTGACGCGATTTAAGTTTGAATGTTCCATCTTTGTTTTCAATCAGCTCATAAATGGTGAACTTCGCTGAAGCACTTGCCGAGATGGTGAAATGGATTTTGGCGTTATCCGTTACGTTGAATCGGTAATAATCCACCAGATCAATATCGCCGACCCAACCGGATACCGGTTCGGGAGTGGAGGTCGGCGAGAACGTACCGGCATCATTCAGGCATCCGGAGGCACCGGAGATTTTAACGTCGGTCCAGTTATCTTCATTTTCAAGAAGCTCTTTTTCCGAACGGACGGTAAGAAGAAGATTGCCGTTTTTATTGGTCAAATAGTAGAGTGCATTATTGAATTCCAGTGCACCTCCGTTAATCGTCAATCTGCCATAATTGATTTGACCGTCGGTGATGGTTATGGAATGGTTGAAATCAAGAGCATTGGCAGCTAGCTTGTAAATGCCGCTATTCTGCTGCGGAGCGACTGTTATCGAATAGTTCGGGGTACCTTGGATTAGCGATATATCGTTGATGAGATAACCGGATTTACTGCTGCGTCCGGCAACTGCAAAATTTATGAAACTTCTGTTGCCGGCTTTTAAAATGCCTTCTTCCGCAATGTTGATTTCGCCGCTCAACGTACCTTCATCCAGTTTCATCCTGCCACCGTTTTCGATGGACACGTTGCTTATTGTACCTCCGTACAACTCTGCTGAACCGTCTGCTTTTATATCGACATTGCTTGCTATGCCGCCTGAATAAACAGCGGCGACACCGCCGGAAGAAATCGTAAGTCCGGAAGCAAGACCGCCACTGCAGACGTCACAATCACCTTTTACGGTCGTGTCGTATGCCGCACCTCCGGAGCTTATGTATGTGTAACCGCGGACATTTGTATCTCTGGCGGTTCCCTGTCGCAAATAAAGCGTGCCTCCGTATTTTACAGATGTACCTTTTACAAGACCTCCGGATGAAACGAACATTTTTCCATCATCATCCACAATGGTGTTATACGCGATACCTCCGGAAGAAACAGTGGCGCTGCCATAATCATCTATGATTGTATCTCGCGCTTCACCGGCTGAAGAAACAATCATCTTGCCACCGCATATGGCTGTTCTGGTTGCGATACCTCCGGCTGAAATAAGCATGGTTTCACCGCTGTCCAGCTCGAGATCGCTAAAAGCTTTATCTTTCTTTATAATGGTATCATTATTATAAATTTTTACATTGGCATATTCCGGGACAATAGGACCGGTAACTTTGCGCACGCTTATGTAGATGGCATTATTCGCTTTGAACATATTATACTGCAAATTGTTATGATATGCGGAAACACCGTCCACAGAAATTGTTCCAAACTCTTTCCCACTGCATCGTATTGTGAACTCGGCGTCAAACAGATAACTGCTGCTTACCAGTTTGTAATCGCCGGTCAGCTGGTTTTCTGCCACGTTTATATAGAATGTCCCATCTCCGGAAATGCCATCCCAATTATTAATAAGGAAATTGTCGGTTGTACTTCTTTCGGCAATGTTGAACTCCACACTGCCGTTGTTTTCCAGGATGCCATCATAATCCATATAGATACTTCCGGCAAAAGAAACGTTTCCATTAACTACTATTTTCGCGTCATTGTAAACAGTATCCGTGACTGTTGCAAAAACTGCGTTTTGAAAATATACCGTGCTGTATACTGTGACGTATTGGTTATTGATATACCGGGTGGTATATCCATCGTTGTACAATGCACCGCCGGTTTGGGTTGCTCGATTCCCGCTGAAAACGACGGTATCATTGAAGTAAATCTGTCCAGCGCTGCAATTATATATTGCTCCGCCGTAAGCTGCTCTGTTGGCGGAGAATATGATGTTGTCTCCGAAGGTGATGGTATTGAGGTTGTTTACTGCACCGCCATTGACCGCGGCGGCATTGCCGGAAAACGTGATATCTTTTCCGATGGTCATTTTGCCGCCGTTATATATTGCTCCTGCACCAAATCGGGTATAATGTTTGTTGCCGGTAAAAGATATCCGGTCACCGATAGTGACATTGCCTTTTTCATTGAATACGGCTGCCGCGGAGTTGTTTTCAAAAGTTATATCGTTGCCCATGGTCAGAGAGGCATCGGTTCCAAGGTTGGCGATGACTCCGGCATCGGAATATTCCCATTCCGGATTAACTTTGTGATTCTGAAAAAGTGCGTTGTCATCAATAGTGATGGTTCCGTTGTTGGAAATGATAAAACTTCCGGTGGCGGTGTTGTTTGTAAATACCGCATCCTTGCCGATGTTTATTGTTCCATGGTTGATGATGAGACCTCCGTCTCCCGGCAGATACCAGTTGCTGTTGTGGCTGAACAGGGCTTCAGAACCGATGGTCAACTTTCCTGTATTGTAAATGGCGCCGCCGCGTTCGCCGCAATTCTCTATGAATTTTGCCTTGTCGCCGATATTTATTGTTCCTGCATTATTGATGGCTCCTCCGGTATAAGATGAGGTACAACCTTGAAACAAAACATTATCGGCAATATCTATCTTGCCGTTGTTGCTGATGCCGTCATTATCGTCATCTGTTCCATAAAAAACTGCATTATCACCGATGGTGATCGATGTGTCGGAATAATTATCAAAACCGCCGCCTAAAGCAAGAAGTTCACCTATATACAATGCTCCGGTGTTAAGCCGGAGGTATCCCCCGGCGCACAACGAGACATCTTTTGCCTTGTTAAAGTATGTTCTTTGGTCGCAGGAACACTCGTTGCTCCCATCGATGACAATATAGTTTTTACCTTCAATTGTGCCGCTGAATGTAGCAGGAATGTGTGCATAGCGGGAAATTCCATCGCCTCCATGGTCGAGAGTACCTGTCAAATGTCCGACTTCATGGGTTATCGTGTCAATAATTTCCCGGTCGGATGACGTGGCGTCGAGGAATACAAAGGCATTGTCGGAGAGATTTTTATTTCCGATATCGACTGTTTCAGCCAGACCGGAAAACTCTTCTGCAACAGGAAATGAATCAGGTTTTCCGACATAGATGGTGGAATAAGCGCAGGTGTCTTCCGGTGGAGATGTTACAAAAAGTATGTTTTGTCCATAAAACTCCTTATTCAGCTCTGCCGCGATGCGTTCGATACGTTCCCTGGACAGCCCGGTATTATTCACGACAACATCATCAACGGTCAAAATTTTTCCGTTGTAAGAGGTGATTTCCCCATCAAAGTCCAGATATATGATTTGTTGTACATTATTTTGAGTATTGTTTGAAGTAACAGAATTTTTCATTTTTTCTCCCCACTGTTATCGTTTATATTCATACCCCTGAATAACGTTGCTGATCTTCGACCGCATCGGTTAATATAGCATTGGACAATTTGCTTTTCAAGTCGCAAGCAGTGATATATAAACAATCTTTTCTTGACATCCGGGAAAGTTGCGTTATATTATGCGGAATACATTTTCAGGGAGATTATTTATGACTTTTGACAGCTCTAAAGAGTTGAACCGTACCGGTTCTTTCCGGGAAGTGCTGACTGTGGCTCTGCCGCTGATTCTTTCCAGCTCGTGCCATGCGACCAATATGTTTGTTGACCGTTTGATGCTGACCCATTATTCTCAGGCGGCTGCGGCGGCAGGTTTTACCGGCGGCTTGACCAATTTCACTTTGGCTTGTCTTTTTTTCGGTACTGTCGGTTACACCGGAACCTTTGTCGCTCAGTACGCCGGTGCCAACAAACCGCACCGTATCGGCATCACCGTCTGGCAGGGAATTTTTCTGGCTCTGGCTGGCGGTTTGCTGTTGGCAACCGGAATTTTCTGGTCGCCGTGGCTGTTCGGCTTGTTCAACCATGACCCGGAAGTTACCCGATTGGAAATTATTTACTTTCAGGTTTTGTCCGGCGGATTGTTTATCTTTTTGACCACTGCCGCAATAGTAAGTTTCTGGTCGGGCAGGGGGAAGACCAAAGTGGTCTTGATTATTTCAGCACTGGTCACGCTGTTTAATCTCCCGTTGAATTATGTGTTCATTTTCGGCAAATGTGGCGCTCCGGAACTTGGTGTTGCCGGTGCCGCATTGGGAACTGTTCTTGCGGAAATTGCCGGGTTGGTGATTTGTTTTGCCATGTTTTTCTCCAAACGGGCAAGGCAGCGTTACCGGACGTTGAGCATCCGCATTGACTGGAATCTTATCCGCCGGATGATCCGCTTCGGTTTGCCTAACGGAGTCCAGTTGGCACTGGATCTGGTGGCGTTCAATGCCTTCAGTATTCTGCTCGGATGTTACGGCGTGGCTGTCCATGAGGCATCGAGTATCACTTTCGGCATCAACAATATCGCCTTTTGTCCCATCATGGGCATCGGACAGACTGCCGCCATTCTGGTCGGTCAGTCACTGGGGGCAAATGATGCTCCGCTTGCAAAAAAATCGGTGAAAAATGCCTACATACTGGTGCTTATCTACTCCGCACTTATGATAATTTTGTTCAGTGGATTGCAGGATATTGTCCTTGCTCCGTTTGAACGCGCCGGCGATGCCGGTCAGGTGGAAACGATGCGGATATCCCGGATAATGCTTCATTTCCTGAGTGCATATTTGCTCTTTGACGGAACCAATATCGTTTTCAGCAATGTACTGCGCGGGGCAGGGGATACCAAGTTTACCATGTGGGTGCTGGCGGCCGTCGGCATCGGCTGTTTCGGTATACCGTGTTTTGTCGCGTACCGGCTGGGCGCGCCGTGGTGGGTGTTGTGGGGGTTGCTGTGCTGGGAGATTTTGCTTTTGTGCATAATCTATTCATGGCGCTACCTTCAGGGAAAATGGACTCAGATGCGGGTTATTGAAAATAATTGAAACATGGAGAATTTAAACATGAGAGAGTATTGGAAAACATTTTTCAACGCAGTGCTTGCCGGATTGTTCATCGGTATCGCCGGAACGGTATATCTGATGTGTCCGTTTGGTGTCTTGGGGGCATTTTTGTTCGGTTTCGGATTGCTGACGATCGTGTGCAACAACTTCAAACTCTTCACCGGAGCCGTCGGATATTTGGCGGTTCAGGGAAAAAAGGCTCCGGAATATCTGGTTTCTCTGCTGCTGATCTGGGGTGGAAATCTGGTCGGTTGCTTCGCTGTCGGCGAAGCCGTGCGCAACAGCCGTATCAATGCGGCGTTTTTCAACAAAGTAAATGCGATATGTCTGAGCAAAATCAATGACAGCTGGGGAAGTTTGTTGATATTGGCTTTTTTCTGCGGAATATTAATGTATCTTGCCGTGGATACGTTCAAGCGTGAAAAGTTGGCGCCGGTAATCCGGATGATGACGGTGTTTCTTTGCGTGATGGTGTTTATTATCAGCGGTTTTGAACACTGTATCGCCAATATGTATTACTTTTCCGCGGCGGGAATTTGGAATTTTGACAATCTGCTGGTCATCCTTATTATGACACTTGGCAACAGCCTCGGCGGAATGTTGCTTCCTGTCGCCGATATGCTGCGCAAGTGATATTACCACCGCTCGCGCTCAAGATGTTAAGTTCGGCGGCAATCTCGCTTGGTTGTCGCCAGTTCAAGTCGCCGTTCTCTTCAACCGCTCCCGCTTGCAAGTGGTGCTTTGCAGTGCGTCAGTTGCGTGAATGTTGTGAAAAAATAGAAATATTTTTTAAACAGGGCTTGCAAAAAGAGCAAAAGCAGTCTATATTATAGAACTGTTGTATCAAGTGTGTCTCCATCGTCTAGAGGCCTAGGACACCGGGTTTTCATCCCGGCAACACGGGTTCGACTCCCGTTGGAGATGCCATTTCGGGCGATTAGCTCAGCTGGTTAGAGCGCTGCTTTCACACGGCAGAGGTCATGGGTTCGAGTCCCCTATCGCCCACCATTTACAAATTCTCAAGAGTTCAGTCGTTTATGATTGAACTCTTTGTTTTTATAGTGATTTGTGGCTGTACCGCAATGGATTACAGCAAATTCATTCCGTAGCAGTTCTCTCCATAGAGAACCACATAGACTCTCAAAAGCGTGTGTTTGAATAGAAATCTCCGGAAATTCTCTGCTATGCAAAGGTCGGCGACCTTTATGTATTGCTTTTTATGTAAGATTTTAGAGATTAGAGAGTTACAGAAACACACGGTGCAATAGAGCCAAATTCTCCGTTTTGTGCCATAAAAAACAGAGAATTTCCCAGCCGACCTTTACAAAGACCTTTATAAAAAACTGTGGAAAAATTCTCAAAAATCATACTTTTGAGTGTAAAATCCTCAAAAACAATAGTCGGGGGTTCGAGTCAAATACACTAAAAATGACCATACTTGAACCTTGAATTTTTCTCCGACATTTTGCTTCAAACTGAAACATCAATAAAACACGACTTCGGCTTTTCGGACAAAGAAAAAGCGGTCTGGAATTTGACTCCAAACCGCAAGATGAAAGAGTTTCAGATAAGACCAAAGTATTTCTTTTGTTCCTCCCAATTTTCAGGCCAGCTTTTTCGCAGCGTTTCCATTGAAATGCTTTTTTTCAAAGTCCCGTGTAAAATGGCGTGAACGATTTTCGGGGCAAGTAATGTCAATCTGATTGTTCGAGCTACATAGGCAGTGTCTTTCCCAACCGCACGAGCCAGTTCTATGGCGTTACTGTATGTTCCGGAGTCAATGAGTTCCTGCCAGCGGAAGGCTCTTGCGAGATTTAAAACAAGCGGATCTACCAACTTTTCAGAATCATCCGGCACAATAATCCGTTTTCGGCCTGCACAATGCCGGAACGACATTGGAATGGTCAACTTGACATTGCCATTTTCAAGGATTTCAATCTTGGTCATTTACAATTGTCTCCATCATCGATTTTATGTTTTCTGTCCGCAGTACGACTTCCATTTTATCTTCCC
>JAFTRX010000026.1 GCA_017462015.1 Lentisphaeria bacterium | reverse complement strand
TCGTCAGACCGGGGTTTTGCTATTGCCTTCTTTCAGATTCCACCTCACGATGGACACCCTTGGCTTTCGCTAACAGTTCCTACTGACAAGGCCTGTACCGGACTTCCACCGGCGAGTCAATGCGCATGCCGCGCATACTAAGTGCAAGAGGCTATTGCCCCATGGGGGGCAATAGCCTCTTTTTTTGACTGTATTATCTGTCTCTTACTTGGAAAGCAAGCTGGCAGAATCCTTGTCGAGGAAGGTGGTGCAGTCCGGATGCTTCTGGAGCATGGACGCGGCACACATATTGGTGATCGGGCCTTCGAGAGCAGCCTTGACCGCTTCCGCCTTGCGCAGATCGGGCACGGAGTTGATGATGCACGCAGCCTTCATGCACTGCTTGACGGTCATGGAAACCGCCTGCTTGGGCACATCGTCGATGGTGGGGAACCAGCCTTCACCGAGCTGCTGCTGACGGCAGCGCAGTTCCAGATCGATAACGATATAAGCGCGTTCGGTTTCAAAGTCAGCCGGGGGATCGTTGAAAGCGAGGTGACCGTTTTCACCGATACCGACGAAAGCAACGTCGATGGGGTTTTCAGTGATGTTCTTTTCCAGTTCAGCCAGAGCTGCGGGCAGATCTTTGGCAGTACCGTTCACCGGGAAGAAGGCGGCGGGGGGAACCGGAAGTTTGGCGATGAAGCGTTCCCACAGATATTTGCGGAAGCTGGCGGGATGGTTGATGTCCAGACCGACGTATTCGTCGAGGTGGAAGAACTTGACAACGCTCCAGTCGATGTTCTTTTCTTCGAGGAGGGCAGCGAGCATTTCAAACTGGCTGGCTCCGGTGGCAAGGATAACGTTGGCGTAACCCTTGGCGGCGATAGCGGCGCGGATCTTTTCTGCGCCGAGCTTGGCAGCGTTCTTACCAAGCTCATACTTGTCGTTGTAGATTTTTACATCCATTTTCTTTTTCTCCTGTTTTAGGGTATGAAAAACAACTCATTTGGCTAAAAAACCAATTCATCCAATATCAGCTGCGCTCCGCCGACCGCCACTCCGCGGCGACCGAAATTGGAACGCAAAATCAGAGGATTTTTGCCCAGCTTCCGGGCTTCGGAACTCCGGGCGCACTCCTCTTTGAAGCAGTTGAAGTGGGCATCGCCGAACTCCAATACATCGCCGCCGAGAACGATCGCGCCGGGATCGAACATATTGGCTGCGGCACGGGCGGCATACGCCAACTGTCCGGCATTTTCCATTACCAACGCGGTTGCAACTTTATCTTTTTGCAAATAGTATCGCATAAAATCTTCAAACGTGCACTCTTTTCCGGTAAGTTCAGCGTAACGCGCCGGCAGCACTGACGGCCGCGCCGCCTCTTCAAGTTCTCTGCCTCCGGGCAGCAGCAGCCGTCCGATTTCCCCGGCACAACCGTTGCGCCCCCGGAAAATCTTTCCGTCAATGACGATTCCGGCTCCGACACCGCGACCGCTGGTGATATAAAGCAGCTGACTGCACTCCCTGCCCGCTCCGAACAGCGCTTCCGCCAGCGCGGCGGCATTGGGACGGCGGTCAAGTTTCACCGGCATACCGATGAGAGATTCCAGTTTCCGGGCAAAGTTCTTTTTGGAAAGGTCGAGCGTACTTGATCCAATGATCTCATTTGCCTCATCCACCACGGCTGAAACAGCGATACCAACACCGGAGGGAACTTTCCCTGCCGCCGCCAGCGACAAACGTTTCACCAGACGGGTAACGGCAGTGAGGATACTGTCAATGTTGTTTTCGTAGGCGATGGAATCTCCGGCAACGACTCTGCAACCGAGGTCGCACAGCACCCCTTCGATCCGGAAGTCACCTCCAAGATCAATACCGATGGCATAACGGGATTCCGGCAGAAATTCCAACATTATCGGCGGTTTTCCCCCCGTGGAGTGTCCGGGGCCGAGTTCGCGCACCATGCCTTCACTGATAAGCTCATCAATGATGGCAGAAACCGCCGGACGGGTCAATGCACACTGCCGCGCCAGTTCCGCCCGGGAAATCACCCCGGAGTGACGCAACTTGACAAAAACCCTCCGTTTTCCGGAGATTTGCTGAAAACGTGCCATCTATCACCATTATCGGTTTGTTAATACTTTTGCCAAAGTAGAATATAATCTGCCATAGCACAAAAGTCAAATCACTTTCGCATAAAATCAATGAGTTTTATCCTGATGCTTACTCAAACTCCGGTTCATCGGCAAAATTAACGATATCAGCGTTGACCGCAGCATAAATCTCCGGCAGATCGGTGTACTTCAAAATCCCCGGTATCATACAGGATTGCGGCCAATATGTCGCAGGTTTTGTCACCATGCTCTGCCATGATTCCGGTGCATCGTACAAAGTAAGCCCTTTCACATCGGCGCACAACAATGCTCCGATCGCCGCCGGCACACAGCCCAGACCGCGACCGGCAAGTTTGATCTTCTTCACGCCGCAACGTTTGACATATTCTATCGCGCTCAGCAAATCAAAGACCCGCTGCGCCACAGTGGAACGGTTGTACATGTCACCAATGCCGTCATAGTGGTAATCCTGACCGTGTTCGGTCTGGAAGTGATTGTATTCTTCGACAGCATAACAGGTTATCGCCCGGGATTCTCCGACATTGCGGCAATCGTACCCGGCGACAATGGTCCCGGATGGAAGTTCTTTTTCCACCATCTCTTTTCCGGCATCGAGGTGCGGAAGGTATATGGTCAATTCATCCAATGCCGGGAACGAGGAGTATGCCGTATCACCGATGAATTTAAGTGTGGTCATGATACCGGGCTCGGTTTCGATACCGAAGCGGCTGTGGATAAGGAATCCGTCCTCCTGCTTGAAATAGAGTGTCCGGAGCATCCGGACATACGGTTCAGCAAAACAGTCGGGGATATGCAGCATGTTTTTAAGTTCAGCCTTCAGCGCCGCAGGAGAAAGCGCGGCACGTTCAAGTTTCAATTTTTCCACCTGTTTCAATATGATATCGTGTACCGTGAAACATTCCGGAAGCGAAGTCATCACCTGACCGCTTTCAACACAATATGTCTCTTCAGCAGTTAAAACCACCTTATCCGGAGACTCTTTGCCGTCAGCATCCACTCCGGCGTGGCGGTTGAAAAACTCATACATCGCCTCGCGGTTTTCAATGGAGTAACCGTGATATGTGGGACCGATGAAGAATTGCAGATTCTCCCCTGCCCCCAGAAGCTCATAAACTTTCTTCGCGCGTTCATAAGTTTCACGCAAACCGCGCTCATCAAAGAAGTCCTGTTTCTGTCCAAGCAATATCACCGGGCGCGGCGCGTATGCCAAAATCAAATCCCCCATTTCACATCCGGCTGCCAGAATACCGGGGAACATCTGTTCGGAGTCGACGATCACCTCATTTTCAAAGTTCCGCTGCCAGCTGGTCACATAACAACTGGGAGCCGCCATCGTGAAACGGCTGTCCAGCGCCTGCACCACAGTGGTCATGGTTCCGCCGCCGGAGTTACCGGTGATGCCGACTCTTGCGGCATCGACTTCCGGGCGGGAAAGCAGATAATCCAATCCGCAAATGGCATCATACGCCCGCCACGAACCGAAAAATTCACCGCACAACCGCAGCTTTTTTCCGAGAATGGTATGCTCTTTGGTACAACTTCCGGAAATACGTTCCGCGCCGTCAACACCGATGAATTGCCAGCGCTCCCCCTGTCCGATGGGGTCGATGACCAACACGGCATACCCCTTGCGGGCAAGGTTGGAAGCGGCAAGCTGATATGCTGCAGCAGCTTTTCCTTCTCCGCTGTGACCGCACACAAGAATTACTGCCGGATGTTTTCCCGGAGTAAGCGGCAAATATAAATTTGAGGTAACGGGAAAATTCTCCCGGCTGTAATAGATGATTTTTTCAACTTTGAAATCAGTTTTGGTGACCACGCCGCAACACCGGCTTGCCGGGACGGAACGGTTCTGCGGAATATTGAATACTGCGGCGATTTTTTCCCGGACGCCGCGGACGTAAGCTTCGGCATCAGCTTTGGTTTTCAATGCGGCAAGTTTAAGGTCTCGGTCAACATTAAGTTTCCGGATGTTGTCAACGGTATAATCCAGCATCATGCTGCTGTACGCGGCGTAACTCATTTTTGTTATATCCTGTTTTTCTTAAAATACACCTGCGGCGGCTTCTTTCTGGCAAGCCGTTTTTGTGTCTGACAAAACAGCTCTCTGGCTGTTTATTCCTGCTCCCTGATATAAAAAATAGCACAACATTGCCGGTCATGCAAATATTGCACAAATAAAAATCACGGATTTCTTTTCACCGTCTCGTTGAGAAAATCCTCGAACTTGCGGAAAAAGTTTGTTGTCCGCTGAAAAATATCATTATGTCCGGCATCTTCCCGGTAAAATTTCCTGACGGGAGCTGCCGATGATTCAAACAACTTTTCACCGTTGCGAATGGGGACAACTTTATCATTTTTTCCGTGAAATATCAACAGCGGGACACGGCACTTTTTCAACCGTTCTGCATTGGGAAATTTGTCAAACGGCACGGAAAACGGAAGCACGACCTGCGCAGCAGAGGCAAATCCGGAAACAATGACCAGCGCTTTCACCTTCTCCCTGGCCGCAAGGTAACACGATGGACCACTGCCGACAGAAAAGCCCATGACCACGATATCCCCGGGCTGGATATTCTCTTTATCGACCAGATAACGATACGCCGCATCAATATCTTTGTACGCCTGCACCTCCCCCGGCACACCGGTAGAGTTGCCGTATCCGGCATAATCGTACGCCATCACCCCATACCCCCGGGCGATAAAACGCTCCAGCAGCGGCTTCACCCAGGCGAGTATTTCGCCGTTGCCGTGACTGTATAATATCACCGGCATACCGGCGCGTCCCCGGTGAAAAAATGCATCCAGCTTTTCACTTCCGGAAGAGAGTGTGATATTGCCGCTTTTGGGATAGCGGTAAGTTTCACTGTTTCCGTTGGGAAACAGTATCTTATCCATGGCAAGCACCCCGGATGCATACAAAACCATGCATCCGGTGATGATATACACCGGTATCCGGAAATATATCCTTTTCCAGAGTGCCGCCATGGATATTTTACCGCTCATTTTATGATACGCGCAATGATCGCATCAGTCATCTCAGTCGTCGTTGCCTTGCCGCCGATATCGGGCGTAACAAACTTACCTTCCTTGAGAACTTCACACACCGCATCCATCAGCACATCTGCTGAAGCGTTCTCTTTGAGCTGTTCCAGCATCATGGCGATCGCCCAGAAAGTACCGACCGGATTGGCAATACCTTTTCCGGCAATGTCCGGAGCTGAACCGTGGATGGGTTCAAACATGCTGGGATACTTTCCTTCCGGATTGATGTTGCCGGAGGGGGAGATGCCGATGCTGCCCAGCATCGCAGAACCGAGGTCGGTCAGAATATCCCCGAACAGATTGCTGGCAACGACCACTTCCAGCCGTTCCGGATGCATGATGAAATATCCGGCAAGCGCATCAATGTGCATCTGAGAGGATTCCATCTGCGGATACTGCGCCCGCACTTCGTCAAAAATCTTGTCCCAGAAGACCATGGAGTGATTGAGCGCGTTGGATTTGGTCGCACTCAATACTTTAGTCATATTGTTGGCCTTGGCATACTCAAAGGCGTAACGGATGATCCGGTCAGTACCTTTGCGGGTAAAGATGGCATTCTGGATGGCTTTATCTTCAGTGGTTTCGCCCTGTCCGCAATATTCACCTTCGGAGTTTTCGCGGATGACGACAAAGTCGATGTTATCATTCTTCAAGGGGGAATTCAAGCCCGGCAGCAGTTTGATCGGGCGCATATTGACATATTGGTCGAACCCGGTACGGATGGGAAGCAGCAAATCGCGCAAAGAGACGTGATCCGGCACTCCGGGGAATCCGACCGCACCAAGCAGAATGGAGTCACAATCCCGCAAGATCTCCATGCCGTCCACCGGCATCATCCGGCCGTGTTCCAGATAATAGGCACAACTCCACGGAAGGGTGTTGTATTCAAATTTGATGCCGCCGTGCTTTTCAGCAAGAGCGTTGAGAACGCGAACACCTTCATTGATGACATCGACCCCGATTCCATCACCGGGAATAAGATTGAGACGGTAAGTTTTCATAATACAAATATCCTTATTTTGATTTGGTGAAACGCAGTTTTACTTTTATCGGGCGGTGGTCGGAGGCAACCGGTTCGTTGCCGACCTCATACGCGACTGCTTCAAAGGCATCTTTGGGAGAAAAGGCTATAAAGTCGATCCTCTTTTTCGGCTTCGATGCCGGGAAGGTCGGAGTGTTGTCTCCGGTGATACGCCACTTCTGTCCCAGCAGTTTTATTGCATCGGAATCGGGTGTGGCGTTGAGGTCTCCGGTCAAAATTGCCGGATACAGCTTGTTTTTTTCCAGATAGTCAAGAATGTACTTCAACTGGATTTCCCGGATGTCGGCGTTCGGGGTTCTTATGGGGGCAAGATGAGTATTGACAAAATAAAAAATTCCGTAAGGAGAGTTTACTTTCAGCACCATTGCCTTGCGGGGTTCCTGTTTTGCCGCGTTGGGAAGTTTAAGTTCCGCGACCGGTTCGGTCTTGAATTTGGAAAGCGTTCCGATGCCGTATTCAAAATTGCTCCGGCGCAACGTGCGGCAGAAGCGGACATCCATTGCCAGCTGCCGTCCGGCAACTTCCAGCGGTGAAGGATTTTCGTTATCGTATTTCCGTACCTCCTGCACTCCGCAGATATCGCTTTGCAATCTGCCGAGCGCCCGGATGGTTCCGCCGACATCTTTCTGCCGGTTGATGGTACTGAATGAGCGGATGTTATAACTTGCCACCGTGAATGTATTATCTTCTGCTCCGGCATAACTCAACATCAGCAATGACAGAATCAGGATCGCCCAATGTGATTTTTTCATCTTAAAACTCCTTTAACATAAAAATTTCCGGCATGGCAAGCAGTCCGAATGGAACCAACTGCCGCTCCGGGTGTTCGTAAACCTTGTGCTGATGCGGTCCGGTGCGGACGGGCCACTTTTCGTTGAGATAAAATGGTCCGAGCGCGTTGCGCCGGTGACCGTAAACCGTTATCTCCATGCGGCTCCTGCCTGCCGGAACTTTAACCTGATACGGCGGCCACGGCAAAAGCTGTTCAGCTTCACCGTTGACTTTGACCCCCAGCAGCGCTCCGCGCCACCTGCCGATTTTACAAATGACAGGTGACGGATTTTCCACATCCAGATAATAGGTGATATTTCCGGCAAAATTGGGAAGAAACTGTTCACACACATCGCCGCAGAACAATGTTTCCGGCAGAGCAGTTATCGTATCGGTCCCCCGGACTCCGAAGTTTCCGGAAAGATAGATCGTCTCCAAGCCGCGCTGACCGCAATGGTAGGTGCTGAAAAGTTTCAACACATTCTCTCCCGTTTTCAACATGGACACTGGAACAAGAATGCCCTGCAGAACCTCTTCCATCCAGAAGCCGTTCTTTACCGGCGGCAGCGGAGTTCCGTTGAGTTCAAACGTGTAAAGCTCCGGGTGTTCGAGGAAAAGTGTGCAATCCTGTTCCGGAACCGTTTCGCAGAAGAAGGAGTAATTCAATTCCAGTGCCGCGCTCTTCCACTTTTTATTTTTGTCCCACCGCCACGGCTGAGCCATCAATCCGCCGCGCGGAGCTGAACCGAGAAGAGAACGCAACTCATCATCGACCAGAAGGATGTAATTGCTCTCATGCCACTCTCCGCCGTCAATTCTCCATGCAGCATGGTCGAGAACAAGTTTGTTTTCTTCGGAAAGAGAGTAACTCATCGGACACTTTGGAACCGGAGATGCGTCTGCCGGCGTTTCTGCCTCCGGCGCTTGAGCATCGGCTATATTCTCCTGACAAATAACAAACACCCGGCTCTGAAGTTCATCCAGCGAAACAGCAAAGCAGTATTCGCCGTTTTCATACTTGTAACCGACGGCAAATATCGCTCCGGAAACCGGATCAAGTTCATAAAGCGCTCCCCGGTCAGCGAGGGTCAATTTCACATCGACTTCCGGATAAACGATGTTGCGATCCCGCACCATTGGCGCATCTTTTATCGCCGTGGTAAAGTTCATGGAGGTGTTGCACAGCATAAAAGTGTACCCCTGCTCGATCTCAGCAAGACGGTAGAGCACCGCATGCGCCTCTTCTCCTTTGGATACGATGGAGACCCGGCGCGGTATCACTCTGCCCAACTCTTCCATCGAAACGGGCACAAACTTTTTGAAAACCTCTTTTGCCCGCTCCGAAGGAACTGCATCCACAAATTCCGGAGGAGTTCCGAGATAGAACACTTTTCCTGTAAATTTGTTCAGCAACTCCAGTGTCGTTGAACGTATCGTCCGCAACGCCGGAACCAGCACCATGGAATAGGCAGCTTTTCCCAGAATAAATTTATCTTTTTCCACCGCCCCGAAGCGGGAAATATGCTCTTCGTCACCGAAATCAAAATCCAGATGTTCCCGCAGCAGCGCATTGGTAAGATCGCTGTGCGCGCGGTCAAGGGGAGCCACCTGTTCGGAATAAAATCCATCCATAGCCTTGGTTCCGGGCTTGATCTGGCGGCGTTCCCGTTCCGCATCGGTTGCGGGAATATCCTTCACCAGCACCGACCACACCGATTCCACCGGATGGATGACCAGAATGTCTCTGATCTCATCGCCGGGAACAAGCACCGCACTCAACCGCCCGAAGTAATCTTCCACAATGGAGTATTTTTCGTACCACGGAGAGTGTTTGGATATGCTTGCCGGATAATCCCGTTTGGCTTCAGCTTCCATCGAGTACCACGCCAGGTGCAGACAACGCTGATTCACCCCGAGTGCAAACTGCCAGTCACACAGCGCCTTATGCCCGAAAAGCGGGAAATCCCATCCGGTACAGGCGTAACTTTCAGTCATCACCCGTTCCCGCCCGAACTGCCGGGCGGCGGAGGTACACTGTTTTACGGTATTGAACACGTTCCAGTGTTCGGTCAGAACGTCGATACCGGGGATCTGCATGTGTTCATAAAAACGCATGGCACTGCCGCAGTAAAGCACCTGTCCGGAAAGATAATCCTCCGCCAGCGTATGCCCGGTCATGGGCAAATTGTGTTTTCCACACCAGCGCCCGATGACACCGGTGAAACTTTCAGTAAAGAGCCGCGTTATCAAGTCGTAATAGTCGTGACGGACACGGGAAACTTCATGTTCCCGGAAGAAAAACAGTTCCGGAAGCTCAGCAAGCAGATCGTAACCGTAAGATTTTTCAAACTCCGCCGGAATTGCCGTGGTCCACGGCATACTTAATAAAACATCTCCATGGATGTAACAGGGTTCGTCGGAAAATATTCCCGGAACCGACTTGCCGAATTTATCAGCATAACGCTTGAAATATTCTTCGTGGGTGACGTTGACAAACTCCTGAACCGCCTCCGGATCGAGGGTGTCGAGGTAAGTTTCTCCATTGTACCAGCTTGAACGTTCCATGTACTCCCAGTAAAAGGTATAATAATCCCCGGCGGGCGTCTCATTTTCAGCTATTCTGCGGGAGCGGAGCAGACGGTTGCCCTCAGCTTCAAGCTCAAACCGCGCCAGCACCGTTCCGGATTCCGGAGCATCGCCCTGACAATACTTCAACTTCCGCATCTTGAAGCGGTCATCTTCGGTAACGATACCGCCTGCGGCACCGGAGGGCCAGCGGTCTTCATCGTAAAGCCATGCTTCCATATCCAGCTTTTCCGCCTCGTCGATGCAGCTGGAAATACACTCAAACCACCGCTCCGAGAGATAAGGTGTATCCAAACCGGTCCGGGAGTGCATGTAGAATCCGCCGAAGCCCATCTTTTTCATCGTCCGTATCTGTTCCCGGAGTTTTTCCGGTTCAAGAACAGCGTTCCATGCCCAGAACGGCGCGCCGCGCAGCTCATGTCCGGGCGAACGGAAATTTTCGAGCAATTTTTTCAACATAATATACCGTCACTTCATCAAATTCTTATCGATTTTCACAATCAACTTTTTCCGGATCGAACCGGCATTTCCGATTTGCGGCTGATGCGGTTCTCCGGGGTAGATGAGCAAAAAATATCCCACATCAAGTGCAAAATTGATTCCGGCAGCCGTTTCATAAAAAACACAATCATTTTCCTCACTGTAAGAACCCAGCTGCTTCAAATCACAACTGTCCGGACGGCATAAAATGGACTCCTCCCCATCCAGCGGGATATGAATGTCGATAAACTGCCGGTGCGCTTCATATTTTCCCGTGTCCACAGGTGCAAGTTTGGCATCGACCAGATTCACCCGGAGTTCAGGGCCATCCAGTTCATAACTGCCCGCAGCAGTATCTTCCGTAAGTGCGGCAAAAAAATCAGCAAGCTTTTTCCAGACCTCCGGAGCCAATGCGGCATACCGGTGAAACGCCCTCATACTGTCACAAATCATAACCAAATCCTCTTATAAAACACAACAGTGATGCTTTTTTTTCAATATAGCACTGAATTTATCTCTATTCAAGGCTTGAAATTTAAACGATTAAGAAGTATTTTATATTAAGAGTAAAACAATTATTAGGAATTCTTACATAATATAAAGGAAGTTTTTTCGATGAGCGAGGAATTACAAAGCCTGTTGGACAAAATCAATGCCGACGGTGTCCGGAAAGCTGAAGCAGAACGCGACCGTATCATTGCCGAAGCAGAAAAAGAAGCTGCCGCCATCATCGCCGCCGCAAAAGCCGAAAGCGAAAAGTTGAACGCTCAGGCGCAGGAAAATGCCGAAAATTTCCGGCAGCGCGCAATCTCTGCCGCCCGGCAGTCCGCCCGTGATATAATGCTCCAGCTGCGTGCCGAACTGAATTCGCGCCTCGCCGCCGCCATCGGTACCGCGACCGCCCAAGCTCTCTCTCCGGAATTCATGGCAGAATTGATAAAAGAGTTGACCGTTGCCTTTGCCGCCTCCCCCGATACTGAATTGACCGTCCAGTGCGCAGTTAAGGATCGCGCAGCATTGGATGCAGCGTTGAAAAACGCTCTTGCGGCGAGCTTCAAAAAAGATCCGGAGCTTTTTGCTGCGGCACACATCGCATCCGGAATGCAAATCGAGTTCAAGGATGACAACGCCTGCTTCGATTTCACCGGGGAAGCTGTAGCTGAACTGCTCACCAGCTATGCCGGAACCCAAATGGCAGAGATTTTCAAGGCGTGATACACCATGTTTTACGGCTTCTTTTGTGCAACACTACCGGAACTTGTCTGCGGAGTGCCTCCGGAACTTTCTCTTGAAGAGTTCGACACTCTGGCAAAAGATGAGCTTTCTCCCAAACGCTTTGCCATGCTGTGCTCAATGGATGGCAGCGACGATGAACAGGAGCTTCCGGAAATATATCGGGAAATGCGGAAGTTTGACCGTTTTCTCCAACTGCGCATTGCCGAAAAACGGGCGGAAAAACTGGGACGGGTGACCGAACTTCCGTTGCCGGAAGAGTACCACACCGATGTCGACTTCGCCCTGCCCGGTGCCGCAAGCGCCGATGATCCCCGGGAGCGGGAACGTCTGGTGGATAAGATCCGCTGGATGAAAATAGATGACCTTGAGAGCTGCCACAATCAGGATTTCACCACATTATGCGCCTATCGGATGCGTCTGCAGATGCTGGAGAAATACCGCAAACGCAGCAGCAGTGACGGCAATACCGTGTTTGAAGAAACCGTCAGCCGTCTGGCATCTCCCATTGACAAAATGTAATTTTACATGGAGGTTTAACAAATATGGATCAGGAAAAAATCTTTGAAAGGATCGTTGGCGTCAACGGCAACATGATAACCGTTGAATATTCGCGCCAGGTGATCCAGAACGAAGTTGCATTTGCGATCGTCGGTGACTCCAAAATCAAATGCGAAGTCATCCGGGTCCGGGGAAAATACGCGGACTTGCAAGCTTTCGAAAGTACCAACGGTCTCAAAGTCGGCGATAAGGTGGAGTTCACCGGCGAACTGCTCAGTGTTGAACTCGGCCCCGGTCTGCTTGCTCAGGTTTACGACGGTCTGCAGAATCCGTTGAAACTTCTGGCAGAACACTCCGGCTTTTTCCTTCAACGCGGAATTTACCTGCGCGCCCTCAACCGGGAAACCAAATGGCACTTCACCCCCTCTGTCCAGCCGGGTGTCGTCCTCCGCGCCGGTGACCGCATCGGCTCAGTTCCGGAAGCGAATGTGAAGCATTACATCATGCTGCCGCTGGCGTGGAAAGGGGAATGGACTGTTGAATCCGTCGCCGCAGAAGGCGATTATACCATTGATGACACCATGGCGGTCGCAATCAGTGCTTCCGGAGAGAAGCGCAACGTCACCATGACCCAGTTCTGGCCGGTCAAGATACCGATTTCCGATTATGTCGATAAGATCCTTCCGGAAAAGCCGCTTATCACCTGCCAGCGTACCATTGACACCTTTTTCCCGGTAGCAACCGGCGGAACATTCTGTACTCCCGGCCCCTTCGGTGCCGGAAAAACGGTTCTCCAGCACGCTATCAGTCAGTATGCCGAAGCGGACGTGGTCATCATTGCCGCCTGCGGTGAGCGCGCCGGTGAAGTGGTTGAAATCCTCCGGGAATATCCCGATTTGAAAGACCCGCGTACCGGCAGAAGTTTGATGGACCGTTCCATCATCATCTGCAACACCAGCAGCATGCCGGTCTCCGCCCGGGAAGCGAGTGTTTACACGGCAGTGACCCTGGCGGAATATTACCGGCAAATGGGATTGAATACACTGCTCCTGGCAGACTCCACCAGCCGCTGGGCGCAGGCGTTGCGCGAAATGTCCGGCCGATTGGAAGAAATTCCCGGCGAAGAAGCGTTCCCGGCTTATCTGGAATCGCTGATCGCCAGTTTCTATGAGCGCGCCGGTCTGGTTCAGCTCCGCACCGGAGAGACCGGTTCCATCACCATCGGCGGCTCACTCTCGCCTGCCGGCGGCAACTTTGAAGAACCGGTGACTCAGGCAACGCTCAAGGTCGTCGGCGCCTTCCTCGGTCTTTCCCGTGAACGTTCCGACGCCCGCCGTTATCCGGCGATCCATCCGCTGGATTCATGGAGCAAATACCCGAGTGTCGTCGACGCCGGTGATCTCAACTATGCCCGCAACATCCTCCGCCGGGGTGCGGATGTCAACCAGATGATGAAGGTCATCGGTGAAGAAGGAACCAGTCTGGATGATTTCATCATCTACTTGAAGAGTGAATTCCTCGACTACGTCTACTTGCAGCAGAACACCTTTGATGCCGTGGACGGAGCCACCAGTGCCGAACGCCAGCGGATAATGTTTGCCGATGTGACGGCAGTTTTGAAGGACAGCTTCCAGTTTGAAGACAAGGAGAGTGCCCGCACCTACTTCCTCGAACTGCGCCAGCTCTTCCTTGACCGCAACTACGAAAAGCCCGACAGCGATGATTACCGGAATTTGAGTGACCGGATCAAAGCCAAAATAGCGGAAGGAAAAAAAGCCAATGCGTAAGGTATATCATCAGATAATCCGTATTTCCGGCAACGTCATCACCGTCGAAGCCGATAACGTTGCCTACAACGAACTTGCCGAAGTTACCAGCGCCAGAGGAACTTCACTTGCCCAGGTGATCCGGCTCGACGGCAGAAAAGTTTCACTTCAGGTCTTTGCCGGAAGCCGGGGTATCGGAACCGGTGATCAGGTGCGTTTTCTCGGCAGAGAGATGACTGTTTCCAGTTCAGATGCGCTTCTGGGCAGAGTATTCAACGGTCGTGGTTCCGCGCGGGACAACCGTCCGGACATCACCGATGAACTTATCCCCATCGGCACACCGTCGGTCAATCCGGCGAAACGTATCATTCCCCGCAACATGATCCGCACCAATATCCCGATGATCGACGTCTTCAACACGCTGGTGGAATCGCAGAAACTGCCGATTTTCTCCGTTGCCGGTGAACCTTACAACCAGCTGCTGTCCCGCATTGCACTGCAGGCGGAAGTCGATGTCATCGTTCTCGGCGGTATGGGGTTGAAATATGACGACTATCTCACCTTCAAACGCACGCTCGATGAACACGGCGCACTGTCGCGGACAGTAATGTTCGTCCATACCGCCGCCGACCCGGTGGTGGAATGTCTGATGGTTCCGGATATGTCGCTTGCCGTTGCTGAAGCCTATGCGCTCAAAGGCAAACGCGTGCTGGTGCTGTTGACCGATATGACCAACTTCGCCGATGCGCTGAAAGAGATCGCCATCACCATGGAACAGATCCCGGCTACCCGCGGTTATCCCGGCGACTTGTACAGTCAGCTTGCCAGCCGTTACGAAAAAGCAGTGGACTTCGACAGCGCCGGAAGTATCACCATCCTGGCAGTGACCACGATGCCCGGTGACGATGTCACCCACCCGGTTCCCGACAACACCGGTTACATCACCGAAGGACAGTTCTATCTGAAAAACGGCCGTATCGAACCTTTCGGTTCGCTCTCCCGACTCAAACAGAACGTCAACAGCCGCACCCGCAGTGACCACCGCGCCATCATGGATGCGATGATAAGACTTTTCTCCGACTTCCGCAGTACGCAGGAAAAACAATCCATGGGTTTCCGCATGTCCGCATGGGATAACAAACTGCTCAAATACGGAAAACGTTTCGAGCAGGAGATGATGGATCTTTCCGTCAATATCCCGCTGGAACGGGCGCTGGATCTGGGTTGGGAGATATTGGCAGATTGTTTTGATCCGGCAGAAGTCAGCATCAAAACCGACCTTATTGAAAAGTATTGGCCGAAAAAGAGTTGAACGGCAGCATGGCAAAGATCAAATTCACCAAAACCGAACAGAAACATCAGCAGGATGCGTTAAAGCAGTTTCAACGCTTCCTGCCGACGTTACAGTTGAAAAAACAACAACTGCAGCTCGAAGTCCGCTTGAGTCTGGAACGTCTTTCCGCCAATCAGAACGAAATGCGTATCCTGATGGAGAAGCTCTCTCATTTGTTCACCTTCTTCGGCGACCCGCAGGAGGCGGAATTTTTTGCTTCGCAAGTTGAGATAAAAGAGGTGATTGCCGGTTCAGCCAACATCGCCGGTATCACCATTCCGGTCTTTGAGAAAGTCGATTTTACGCCGCGGCAGTGGGATTTGCTTTCCACGCCGTGGCACGCGGATGAATGTATTTCGGCACTCAAGGAGATGATCTCCCTCCGTGCCGCAGGAAAAATATTGGAAAAACAGTATGCACTCTTGCTGGCAGAACTGGTGACAACCACCCAGCGGGTCAATCTTTTTGAAAAAGTAAAGATTCCGGAGTGCAAAGAAAACATCCGCCGCATACGGATTTATATGAGCGATCAGGAAACCGGCGCCGTCGCCCGGAGCAAAATCGCCAAAAACAAAGGAACCGCCAGAGATGGACAAAATCAATGTTGATGGTATGGAATTTACCGGAAATACCATTGAAATGCTGCAAGGGAAATTGCTGCTGATACAAGGTGAAAACGGAATGCTCGGATGCGGGTATTTCAACGTGGAAACGGCCGATAAACTCAACTCCGCCATGGCGATCGTCACCGGAGTCAAGTGTTATGATGACATGCTGACTCAACCGGTGGTGAAACTCTCTGCCCGCGCAGCGGAATTCGGTGTCACCATCGGCATGTCCGGCAAAGATGCCCTGCTTTTGATGAAATAGGTCTCAGCTGTATGAATAACGGGGAAATCAAATACATCGACCGGCAGACCGGCAACATCATAACAGAATCGGTGATGGGCGACAAAGCTTTGCGCTTTGCCTATGAAACATTGCTGGGGCGCACTTTGTGGCCGATGCTTTTCGGCGGCAAATTTGTATCAGCATTGATGGGCAGATACTACGACTCGCCGCGTTCACACAAAGTGATCGCCAAACTTATTGCCATTCCCGGATGCCATCCGGAGGAAGCGGAGTTTCCCGCGGACCATTACACATCGTTCAACGACTACTTTTCCCGGAAGTTGAAACCCGGTGCCCGTCCGGTTGCAAACGAGCCGACGGCGGTGGTTTCCCCTGCCGACGGCAAACTTCTGGTACACCCGGAACTCTCCCCGGCAGAACCGATCCCGGTAAAAGGCGCCAAGCGTTCCATCAACGATTTGTGCGGAAAAAAACTTCCCGACGAGCCTGTCACCGTCGCGGTTATCCGGCTGGCACCGGTGGATTACCACCGTTACCACTTTCCCTGCGACTGCACGCAAAAGGGAGAAACACAAGTAATTGCCGGGAAATACCACTCTGTAAATCCCGTTGCCCTGCTCCGGCATCCGGATTTGTTTGTGGAAAACACCCGCCACGTCACCGAATTTGAAAATCCGCTTTGCGGAAGTTTCCGGATGATCGAAGTTGCCGCTTTCGGAGTCGGCTCCATCATCCGCAGTGCCGAAGGGAAACATTTCTCTAAAATGGATGAAAAAGGCTTTTTTAAATTCGGCGGTTCCACCGTCATCCTGGTGTTCAAAGCAGGAAAAGTAACTTTTGACAATGACCTCATAACCGCATCCGCCAATGGAATGGAAACAGCGGTAAAATGCGGTTCGCGTATAGCAATTTTAAAAACTGACAATATGGAAGGTTAAAACAGAAAAATGGATCTCAGAATCAACGACAACTTCAGCGGAAACGACTATATTTCAACAGAGTTCCTCCGGGAACTGCAGTTGGCCAGATTGCAAAAAATGGTCAAACACAGCTATGACAATGTGGAACTCTTCCGCACCCGCATGGATGAACTCAAAGTAAAACCGGAAGATATCAAAACACTCAAAGATATCAGCTTGCTCCCCTTCTGCAAGAAAACCGATTTGCGCGACACCTATCCGTTTGGTCTGTGCGCCGTCCCCATGAGCGAGATCGTCCGTCTGCACGCCTCCAGCGGTACCACCGGCAAACCTATCGTCGTCGCCTACACTCAGAAAGACCTTCAGGTTTGGGGTGATGTTATGCGCCGCGCCCTCTGCTGCTGCGGTTTGTCCAAAAACGACGTGATCCAGGTCTCTTACGGTTACGGACTCTTCACCGGCGGACTCGGCGCACACGGCGGAGCGGAAGCTCTCGGTGCCACGGTGGTTCCCGCTTCCGGCGGCAATACCAAACGTCAGGTCATGCTGATCCGCGACTTCGGCGTCAATGCGATCTGTTGTACCCCCAGCTACTTCCTCCACCTGATCGAACAGGCAAAAGAGCTGGGTATCGATCTACGCGAACTGCCCATCCGCGCCGGTGTCTTCGGTGCTGAACCGTGGACGCAGGGTATGCGGGAAAGATTGGAACGCGGCGCCGGAATCGAAGCGTTTGACATCTACGGACTCTCCGAAATCATCGGCCCCGGTGTGGCTATCGAATGTAATCAGCACAAAGGTATGCACATCTTTGAAGATCACTTCTACCCCGAAATCATCGATCCGGACACCTGTGAAGTTCTGCCCGACGGCGAAACCGGTGAACTGGTGCTGACCACGTTGAGCAAATACGCAATGCCGATGATCCGTTACCGCACGCGCGACATCACCCGCATCATCACCGAAAAATGTGCCTGCGGCAGAACGCTGCGCCGTATCGACCGCATCTCCGCCCGCAGTGATGATATGTTCATCATCCGCGGCGTGAATGTCTTCCCCTCTCAGATCGAGTCCGCATTGCTGATGGTTCAGGGTACGACCCCCAACTATATGATCAAACTCAGCACCGCCGGAAACATGGACAATATCGCGCTGGATATCGAACTTGCGCAGGATGTGTACGCGCAGGGCGAAGCGATCATCGAACAGATCCGCCGCATGGTCACCGCATCCGTGGAATCCATCACCGGTTTGCGGATCAAAGTCACCGTGGTTCCGTTCAACAGCATCACCCGAAGCGAAGGTAAAGCCAAACGGGTGCTGGATAACCGTATCCGCTGATAATATTTACTTGAAAAAAGGAACAGGAAAATGAAAAAAATTTCCATTCTGCTGGCTTTGTTGACCGTCTTCGCGCTGTATGCCGCGCCCGCTAAAAAAGCCAAAGCCAAAAAGAAAGCAGCTCCCAAAGTTGCCAAAGAGATCACCTATTTGTGCAGTTTTGACAACACGCAGCAGCCCGCACTGCTGCTGGTCGCGAAATCTAAAGAACCGCGTCCCTTATTCGTCACACTGCACACCTGGAGTGCAGAATACAAACAGTGCCAATCTTACGCCCGGCGGCTGGCGAAGATGGATGTCCATCTTATCGCGCCCAATTTCCGCGGTAAAAACACTGTTGGCAACAAGCTCTCAATGGGCAGTGACGCGGCAGTATCCGACATCATTGATGCGGTAAAATACATGCAGAAAAATTATAACGTCGACTCCAGCAAAATTTATCTTATCGGCGGTTCCGGCGGCGGCTTCATGTCGCTTCTGACCAGCTCCCGCAGCCGCGATATCTGGGCGGCGGTATCCTCCTGGTGTCCGATCTCCGACCTGGTGGCGTGGCACGCTTACTATGATACCAAGCCTGCCGGAAAAAAGGGTTACGGTACGCATATCGAAAAGAATATCGGCAACCCGAAACTTGATGCGAAAGCCAAAACTGAAGCCGCTCACCGCAGTCCGGTGAATACGCTTGAAGGCGCCGCCTATCCGTTGGATATTTCCCATGGTGTCTTTGACAATATCGTTCCGGTCGAACATGCGATCTGGGCGTTCAACAAAGTTGCCGCCCCCAAGGACCGCTTCACTGACGCTGAAATCAAAGCGATCAAAAACATCATCAAAACCAAAAAAACTCCCGCCGGATTTCCGGAAATCAAGGAAAAATTCGGTTCTGCCAAAATCTATGTCCGCAGGGTCTCCGGCAATGTCCGCATCAACATCTTACATGCCGGACACAGCATCATGCCCGGTATCGGCATCCAGTGGCTGTTGAAGCAGCAAAAGGGGAAACCTGCTGATTTCAGCGACATCAAAAGCAAAGAAAAAAGTTCTGCTCTCGGCCGTTGATCTCTCTCTTGTAAAAAGGATAGATATCTCGGGAGAAGGGAAAAACTTCTTTTCACGTGAAAAGAAGTTTTTCCCTTCTCCCGAACCCTCATCCCTTTTCAAGAAAAGCGAGGTATTTTGTTTTCTCCGTTGTCGCAGCGTCATGCAATGAAGCCGAATCAGCAACAACCGCCTCGCATCACTATTCCAAGACGAGGTTTTGCAACAGCCCCTTAAAAAATTTTAAAACATTTCCAGCGCCGCCGATAATGCAGTTTCCACATCGGGGAACTCTCCGGCGAGCTGGCGCTCATAAACGGTATCAAGTACGCGCTTGAATTTCACTTGCGGCTTGATACCGTTTTTTATCAAATCCCGTCCCCTCACCCACGGTTCAGGAAGCTCGACCGATGCCCCGGGAAGCTCAGCCACGCGGTCAATGAGAAAATTAAATCCATCCATCAGACCGTTGCTGCACAAGCAATCAAGGCGGTGAAGCTCCAGCTCCATAGCGAAGCCGGGATCTCCGATCAAACGGCGCAGTTTGGCAACTTTCATCCCCTGCACCGAGGCAAAACGCATGTGGTTGCGTACCGCGTGAAGACACAATTCCATATCCGAATTGGAAAAACGCAACCGGCGGCAGATATTTTCCGCAATTTTACTTCCGGCATCTTCATGACCGAAAAAACGTATTCTGCCGTCAGAATCGACACTGCGCGTGACCGACTTGCCGACATCGTGCAAAAGCACACTCCACGCCAAACAGCGCGTGGGCAGAACCATGTGGCGGAGCATCAGCAATGTGTGCTCCAAAACATCACCTTCCGGATGAAATTGGGGCGGCTGGGTCATCGTCCGGAGGATAGCGATTTCCGGAAGCAGGTGTTTCAAAATGCCAAGCTCCTCCAACAGACGGATGGCACGCTCCGGATCTCGCCCGGTCAACATGGAATCCAGCTCGGAAAAAATCCGTTCACAGGAGAGTTCAGCCACCTGCGGCGCATGCGATCTCAACGCCTCTGCCAAATCATCATCCAGAACAAAACCCAGTTTGGCAGCAAAGCGTACCGCCCGGAGGATGCGCAAATAATCTTCCCGGAACCGTTCTCCCGGATCACCGACCGTCCGCAGTATGCCGCGTTTCAAATCAGCCACTCCGCCGGTAAAATCCAACACCTTCTTCTGAGCAAAGTCATACATCAAAGCGTTGACCGTAAAATCCCGGCGCAAAGCATCCTGCGCCAGATCGCGGGTGTAACTGACCTCTTCCGGATGGCGTCCGTCCATATAAGAGCGCTCACTGCGGGCAGAAGCAACTTCCACATCAATACCGTCATAGCGGATGATGACCACTCCGAAACTTGCGCCGACCAGTTTGGCATCCGGAAAAACTTTGGTTATCTCTTCCGGACGTGCAACCGTTACCAGATCAAAGTCCGAGGGGGTACGCGACAACAGCAAGTCCCGGACTGAACCTCCGACCAGCGCAGTTTGAAAACCGGCGGCAATCAACTTATCCGCGATACCGGATGCCGCGTAAAATCCCGGTGCGGCGGAATGGAGTTCCGCCATAACGGTCAGAATCCCCGGATCAAATCAGCGATTTCACTGAAGCTATCGACCGTATAATCCGGCGTTTCCTCCCGGGCTTCGCCGAAGCCGTAGGTCACCTGAATCCGGCGGAAACCGGCGTGACGTCCGGCCTCCAGATCGGTGTAATGATCGCCTATCATCCAGCAGTCGCTGGCAGAAAGATTATACTTTTTCTGAAGCGCAATCAATGCATCCGGAGCCGGCTTCAACGGATACTCGCCATCTCCGCCGATGATGTCGGAAAAATATTTAGCCACACCGAGAGCTTCCAGAATCTTCAATGTCGCCGCCGCCGGTTTATTGGTAACGACAGCCAGTTTCAGCGACATGTTTTTCAAAACGTTCAACCCCTCTTCAACGCCGGGATAGAGCACCGTCGATGCCAGAAGGTTATCAGCATAGAAACGTTTCATGCGTTTCAAAGCCGTTTCAAAATCGACATCAGCATCCGCAACCGCACGGCGAACCAGACTGTTGACTCCGTTGCCGATCATGGAGACGACACGCGCACGATCCAAAGGCTCAAGCCCCATGCTCTGACGCATAAAATTTACAGCGGCAGCCAAATCTTGCCGGGAATCGATCAAAGTTCCATCCAAATCAAAAACCAAAAGCTTTGCCATATAAAACCTCAAAAGATGTTGTTTATTTTTCTACAAAAGGTACGGAAACGATCCGGGGCAGACGGGCAAAAGAGTCTATCGACAAACCGGAAAACTCCCCGCGCTTGAAAGCATGGTACGCCAAGCCGCCCACCATCGCCGCATTATCCGTACAATATTTCGGAGGAGCCAACTTCAAAGTGACCTTGCGGGGCAGACGTTCACTCATCTGGCGGCGCAGTTCGGCATTACAGGCGACACCACCGGCAACGACCACGGTGCGAACCGGGAAATCTTTAACCGCCGAAAGAGTCTTCCGGACGAGGACATCCACCACCGCTTCCTGATAAGAAGCAACCGTATCCGCCAGCCAGCCGGGGGAAGCAACATCACTTTCAGCAGCATTGCGGACGTGGTAAAGCAAAGCCGTCTTGATACCGCTGAAACTGAAGTTGTAACGGTTCTCCGGAGCAACCGGTTTTCCGGCACCGCCGGTCAAAGGACGGGGAAATACAAAGCGTTCTTTGTCACCATTTTCCGCAGTTTTCTGCATGATCGGGCCGCCGGGATAACCAAGTCCGAGCAGTTTGGCTCCTTTATCGAGGGCTTCACCTGCGGCATCGTCGATGGTACAGCCGAGCTGACGGGCGGAACCGTCACGGTCAACCAGCAGCAAAGAGGTATGACCGCCGGAAACGACCAGAGCCAGAAGCGGGTAAGTATCCGGATTTTTCAGCATCTCTGCACCGCCATCAAGAAATGCTCCGTAAATGTGCGCAAGGAAATGGTTCACTCCGATCAGCGGCAAATGGTTAGCCTGCGCCAAACCTTTGGCATAGTTCAATCCGACCAGAAGTGCCGGGATCAGACCGGGTCCCTGAGTTACCGCCACGGCATCGATATCAGCCATGGTGACACCGGCGTTTTTCAATGCACTTTCTGTGACCGGAAGCAGTGCTTTCAAATGCTCGCGCGCCGCCAGTTCCGGAACCACGCCGCCATGCGGAGCATGCCGCGCGATTTGGGATGCAACTTCACTGCCGAGAACCGTATTTCCATCCTGAACAACAGCTGCCGCAGTCTCATCGCAACTGCTTTCCAAACCGAGAATCAAACTCATAAACACTCCTTAAAGTAATCATGTCTGTTTTGTAAAAATACAACCTGCGGCGCCTCGCGGGTAAGCCGTTTTACTCTGGCTTTTGCACCATAATATTCAGTGCAGCAAGTCCTGTCATGCGCGTTTCACAAAATTCAAGACATTACCTGATAGTAAATAATGTTTCGCTGAGAAATATATCACATTTGAGCTTTAAATTCAAACGATATTATGCAACAAGAGTAAAAATTCTTATTTGGTACTTGCAATAGTTGACAAGATGTGTTATTTTAATGGGTGGAGCGTTCAAAAGGGACGTGTGGGATTTCAAAAACAATAAAAAGGAAAACAAGGAAAATGGCTCTTATCGGTAATATTTTGTGGTTTGTTTTCGGAGGAGGCTGGCTTCTGGGATTGTTGTGGCTGCTTTCAGGATGCCTGTGGTGCATAACTGTCATCGGTATTCCCATTGGTGTCGCCTGTTTCCGGATTTCCAATTTTGCCTTCTTCCCTTTTGGGAAAGAGCTGGTTCCGGCAGATATGCTGGGAGAAAAAATCATCCCCGGAACTACGATAATGAATATTTTGTGGTGCATCATCTCCGGATTCTGGCTTTCGCTGTTCAATATTATTGCGGGTATTACCTGTTTTACGAGTATCATCGGCATCCCCTTCGGACTTGCACATTTCAAACTGGCGATAGTTTCGTTTGCGCCGCTGGGCAAAAGAATTGTTTCCAGTGAAATCGCCGCGGCGGTAAAAATGCAGCACGCCCAGAGAGTCGTTGCCATGGCGCAGGGACAACCGTATTGCCAGCAGCCGCAGCAACCGTATTACCAGCAGCCGCCGCAACAGTATTACCAGCAGCCGCAGCAGCAGTATTACCCGCCCAACGGCAACAACCAGCGTTAACCCCAACGCCGCACCAGTCAACCAAACGCCGCAAGGCGTTGCATAAGCCGCCGTCAGGCGGCGCCCATCACCACCGCATTGGTCGCCGCAAGGCGACACATACGCCAGACAACTCCGCTCCTCTAGGCGGCGGCAATATCGCGCCGCTATCCGGGGATTTTGCAAGTGAGAAGCGAGGGGAGTGTACGACTGTACTCGACCCGAGCGGCGAACGCCGCAAGGTCCGCGGGAGCAAGCGAGATTGCCGCCGGACTCAATCGCGGAGTTGGCCCGTGCCAACTGCAACCCATTTGTAGGTGCAGAGTTCAGCCGGACCGACCGGGCCACGGGCATGCAGACGATCAGTGCTGATACCGACGACCGCCCCCATGCCGTAATCCCCTCCCCCGGAAAGGCGGGTGGAAGCGTTCACCAGAACGGAGGCTGAATCGACATTGGTTACAAATTCCGCCGCCAGCGCATCGGAAGAGGTGATTATTCCGTCAGTGTGACCGGAACCGTGTTCGGCAATATGTTTCATTGCGCCACGGATGCCATCGACCATTTTCACGGAAAGAATGCTGCTTAAATATTCGCTGTCCCAATCATCATCCGTTGCCGGAATACAACCGGGAACGATCGAACAGAAGGCGGGGCATCCACGAAGTTCGACACCGTGTTCCTGCAAAGCGCGGGCGATACTTTTTACCAGCACGTCTGAAGCGGCAGAGTCTATCAACAATGTTTCCAGTGCATTGCACACTGCAACATTCTGGCACTTGGAATTTACCACCACGTTGACCGCCATATCGACGTCGGCATCAGCAGCAACAAACTGGTGACAGATACCGTCATAATGCTTCAAAACAGGGATACGGGTCCCTTCGGCGATAGCTTTGATCAAACTTTTTCCGCCGCGCGGGATTATCAGATCGATAAACTCATCCTGCTTCAAGAGTTCCGCGACATCGGCGCGGTCGGTACTGGGGATGAGCTGGACGGCATCCGCAGGCAAACCGGCTTCAACAGCCGCTTCACGCATAGCCTGAGCCAGCACCATATTGGTGCGCAGAGATTCCGAACCGCCTTTCAAGACGACGGCATTGCCGCTTTTCAAAGCAACTGCCGCCGCATCGGTCGTCACATTGGGACGGGCTTCATAAATCATGGCAATAACACCGATGGGAACCGCAACTCTTTTAACCTGAAGTCCACTGGGCATGGTGCGCGCTTCAATGATTCTGCCGACAGGATCAGGCAGAGCGGCGGCTTCCTGTAGACGTTTTACCATGTAATTGAAAACCTTTTCATCCACGGTCAAACGTTTTTTAAATGCGGGAGTCAATTCACCTGCGTTGGCAATATCATCGGCGTTGGCACGCAGTACCTCATCCTTGCAAGCGATCAGTTTATCAGCCATTTTGTTCAACGCTTCAGCTCTGCAAGCCGGAGTAACAGTTCTCAAAACTTGTGCCGCATCTTTTGCGCGGCGCGCCATTTGTTCAGCAATGCCCATATTTTACCTCAAAAAAAATAAATTTACCGGAATTAAAGTAATTTAACACAAAAGAGACAAAATTCAACCTGTCAAACGAAGGATTTTTCACATTTTTTCAACGTGTTATTTGAAAAAAAATGAAATCCGGTGTATCTTAAAACACCGACAACAACCACGTCATAAATTATTGAAAGGGCATTATTATGTTGAAAAAATCCTCCATGTTGTTGAGTGCTGTTGCAGCAGCGTTTTTGCTGTCAACATCTGCCGCTGCATCTGCCGCTCCGGCGAAAAAAGCGGAAGTGAAAGCTGCTCCCGCTGTCAAGACGGAAAAGAAAGCTCCGCAAAAAGCAAAAAAAGCGGCAACCCCAGTCGTCAGACACCCCAAACTCACTGCCAACGGTTCCTGGACCATGGTCATTGTGCCGGACACCCAGACCTATATCAAACAGATCGAAAATCATGGTATCATGGACATGATGATGGCGTGGATGGTTCGCCGCCGTGAAGAGATGAATATCCAGCAGGTTCTTTTCACTGGAGACCTGACCTACGGTAACGACCAGGGATATGTCGACCAAATCCCCGAAACCCGTTTCTTCCGTTCCGGCAAATTGCGTGACCTGATCGCCCATGAACAGTGGAAAGCCTTCTCCCGCATCATGGAACGTATGGACGGCGAACTTCCCTACATCCTCTGCACCGGCAACCACGACTACGGTGTCAGCAGCGCCGAAACCCGCGCCTGCCGCCTCAATGATTATTTCCCGACTGACCGCAACCCGCTCACCCGCCGTCAGCTGGTCTCCTGCGCTCCCAACACCTTCGGTGTCAGAACTCTGGAAACTGCGGCGTACGAATTCACCGCCCCCCTCCCCGACGGCAGAAAATTTCTGGTCATCTCCCTCGCCTTCGCCCCGACTGACAAAGATTTGGCCTGGGCAAAGAAGATCGCTGATATGAAACGCTTTGAAAACCACATCGGTATCGTTGTCACCCACAGCTACATGCGCGCCAGCGGTAACCGTATCGAAAAGGAAAAATATGCTCTGAGCAAAGCCGGCGGCAACCCCGGTGAACAGATCTTCCAGAAGCTGGTCTATCCCGCCAAGAACATCCGCATGGTCGTCTGCGGTCACGTCTGCAAACCCGACAGCTGGGAACATGCAGTCGGCTTCTCCTGGGCGAAAAACCAATCCGGCAATAACGTTGCCCAGCTGGTCTTCAACACCCAGGCTATCGGCGGCGGCTTCAGCGGCAATGGCGGCGACGGCTGGCTCCGTCTGCTCGAATTCATGCCGGACCGCAAGACCGTCAAGGCTACGACCTTCTCCCCCTTCTTCTACGGTTCGACCTCCACCAACCACATGGCATGGAAAACCGATGCCAAAAACGAATTCACCTTCGTTCTTGAATAACAAACTCCGGCGTTCCTTCGGGAGCGCCTTTTTTTGGTTCAAAATGGTCTGTCGCAACCGGTCGTTTCTTATGAAACAACAAAGTTTTTTATGAACAAAATTTCACATCTGACGGTATTGCTCCTTCTCCTGTTTCTTGCAACAGGAGAAGCGCTTGCCGCACCCGCCGCTGCCATGCATAAAAAAGAAAAAACTCTGGTCATTCTCATCCACGGCTTCTGCAAAGGAGCCGATGACATGCAATTTTGGAAAAAGGCTCTTGCGCCGGAATTCACCGACGTCATCACGCCCGATCTGCCGACCACTTTTTCCAGTTTTGAAACCTGCTTGAAAGAGTTGACCGACACCATCAATGCGGCAAAACCGCACCAGTACGATCACATTTACATTGCCGGTCACAGCATGGGCGGTCTGCTGGCGCGGGAATATCTGCACAAACACCGTCCTGCCAACGTCCGGAAGCTGATTTGTGTCGGGACTCCGCATTTTGGTTCCAAGCTGGCGGATATTGCCCTGTACTTCCCCGGTGCCGGATGGATATGGAAACCGCTGCATGCATTGAAGTGTTCCGCGCGCACCAAGCTCACAACTCCCGACATTCCGAACTTGGAGATTGCAGTGATAACCAGTACCAACAACGGTCACTGGCCGGGAAAACTTTTTCTCAGCGATCAGGCTGACGGTCTGGTCGATCTCACTTCCGCCCACGCGCCCGATGCCAAACACGTCACCTCCACGGCGGCAAACCATGTCAAAATGCAGTATGACCCGGAAACGGCGGCACTGATAAAAAAATTCTTTATCCACGGTAAATTTTAACCATCTCCGGCAGAATATTTCTTGCAATGTTCCGCGCCTGATGTTATATTACCTCCAGTTTGAAGTTCCCGCAACACCCTGGAGGTATATATGAAGAAAAAATTTTTCCGTCCGTTTCTTGCCGCATTGTCTCTGACTGCTCTCTGCGGTTGTGCCTCCTCCAGTTATCTGGCAATATCCTCATCCGGCAATATGACCGGAGGCATCTATCAGGTGACCGATGGTTCCCCGGTACAAAAACTTGCCCTGCCGACGTTAAATTATCTGATAAAATCACCCGATAACGCGTTCCTGTACGGAACGGTTGCCCGGATGCCGGGACGGAGCAAACGCCGTATCGGCGGCGTAGCTTTTATCGAAGCGCGTTCCGATATGATGATCCTGCGCAAACTGGTTTCAACCGAAGGGCAAACGCCGTGCCACCTGGCGATTTCACCTGACGGCAGACACCTCTATACCGCAAATTACTCCAACGGTGACATCAGCGAATTCAAACTTGAGAACGGTTATCCCGTTTCTCCGCCGCGTCATCTGCCGCACACCGGTCACAGTGTTACCCGGAGACAGAAATCTCCACACCCGCACTTTGTCGGTTTCCATCCGGTCTCCAAACAACTTTTCGTCTGCGACCTCGGTACTGACGAGATTTGGATCTATGACCGTACCGCCGACGGAGTAACTCTGCCTTGTACCCAAAAGCTCACCCTCGCGCCGGGTTCCGGTCCCCGCCATCTGGTATTCTCTCCTGATGGGAAGACCATCTTCGTTGCCAATGAACTTTCCAGTACCGTCACCAGCTTCCATAACCGCAAAGGCAAGTGGCATCTGATAAAAACCGCCTCCACCCGAAAAGGAGATGCGGTAACGCCCAATTATCCCGGTGCAATCAAGATGACCTCCTGCGGAAAATTATTCTTTGTCACCAACCGCGGCGATGATAATATTGCCATTTTTACCACACTGCCCAACGGAGAATTCAAACTGGTCAAAACCGTTGCTTCCGGCGGGAAATATCCCAGTGACATTCTGCTTACGGACGATGACCGCACGTTGTTGACCGTCAACCTCAAAAGCGGAACAGCCGCCCGGTTCACATTGAACAAGGCGGCTGCCGATCTGATTCCCGTTGCCGGAGAAATTCCTGTTCCGCGCGGCATCGGGTTATGTGTTGCCGAATGATTACTGCCGGGTCTTCCCGCGCCGGAACGGTTCTTTCAAGCGTTCGATTTTGATGTAATCAAACCGCACTTTTCCGGGAGAACCTTCACGGATAAGCAGGCAATATTTGTATGAAGGATGGCTCTTGTACATATCAAAGACGTACCGCTGAACGCCGTTATCTCCCGGCTCCGTGTAGAAGCGGTTGTTGCCATTGCTGGTAGGTTTGATGTTGCGCATGGTCAACGTCCAGCGGTTGCGCCCCTGTTTGGCATGCATTTCCACCGTAATGCGGAACTGGGTATAGGTCGGTCCCTTCCAGATTTCATCCGGGAAAACCACTCTGCCCTGCCCTTTGAAATCATAATAACCGTTTTTGTCCTTACCCACGGCTTTATTGCCGGCAAGTCCCCACAAAAACGGACAATCCTTCATCGGGTTGCGGCTTTCAAAAACCACCGTCGAACCGATGTTCACATCTTTGACCGCAAACGTTCCTTCAATGGCTTTTCCGGCTTTTCCAAATGCATGCACCGGCGTAACAGCAACTTTGTACTCTTTTCCGGCATCAAAATAACCGATGTTGATAAACGATTCCACCACCGCCGGACGGGGATTGAGATCAAAGTCACCCATGATGTCCCGGCGCGCAAAGCGCACCCACTTGCCGTTTTCCTTGCGGAAAAGTTCCTGCTTGTAGTAAAACACACCATCTTTATGCTGTGCGCGCGGGAACTTCACTACGACGCCGTCAGCTTCCACGCTCACGGTGACTTTGGAATCTTTGGCAAACTCCGGCGCACTGGACTCGGCATTGCGTTTTTCCGGAGAATAAACCGCATTTTCCGGTTTGTACGGCAGTTTGACCACCCACGGAGAATCTTTCTGATACTCCGTTTTGGTCTTGGTAAAATAGCGTCGCATGACCAATTTATCTTTGTACACATCCATCACCAGTGCCATATCCGAATAGCGTGTTGCCACAATATTTCCCATAAGCACCGCGTGCCAATATGCCAATCCGCCGGCGTTGACCGCCGTAAATTTTCCCTGCCAGATATTCAACTCATTGGCAAGCGTACCGTGGATGTGTCCGGAAAACTGCACCACTTGCGGGTATTTCTCCAACACTTTCCGCCGCCACGCGCTGCCCCAGGTATCACTGTCCCACACCGTGCTGTGCGCGGGGATATGGTCGATAAGGAAGACCGGTTTATCGGGAGTATCTTTTACCGCTTGAGCGATCATCTGCTCAAACTGCTTTTCGCCGATGCTCTGCCGTACCGTAACGAAGTTGTAACCGTTCAGCTTGGTGATCGATTCCGGCGCATGAAAAATATTCAAGTGCTTTCTCACATCGGCAAAAATCTTATCCTGACTCTCCTTATGCTTGCGCCGGAGCAAATCGTGGTTGGCGTAGGCAAAAAACTCCACCGGCAGCTTCTGTTCGCCGTATGCAGCTTTCACCGCATTGCGGTAATGTTTATACGCCTTTTCATTATAATGATCTCCGATGTCACCGCAGTTAATGACCACATCGACATTGAGCGCACGGAAAAGTTTGTACGCTTCGCCAACCAGAAATGCCGATTGCGCTTTTTCCTTGACATGGGTATCGGAGATGACCGCCACACGCATTACCGGCTTGCGCTCTGCCGCATACCCGCAGTTCAGCACGGCAACTGCCATTGCCGCCAACACAACTCTTTTCAACATATATCCTCCTGTATTTGTTATAAACGGAAACACTCTAATATATCACAAAAAAATGGAAAGTAAATTTAAATCCGGAAAAAACATCGTTTTTTATCACGGATGTTCCATAAATGAATGACCTGCGATGGCAAAAAGCAGGAAAAGTCGGAGATAAATCAAGGCAAAAAAATGGGGCTGTTGCCAAAACAGAGGTTTTGCAGCAGCCTCAGCAATAGTGCGCCGGATGCAGAATTTCTCACTCCGGGATCCGGAGCGGAGTCAATATTGATCGTTGCCGATGCCTTTGGGGTTGTAACCGTATTGGTTGGGACCGTACTGGGAATCCAGCAGCATGAAAATCAGAATGATGATGCCGCCGACAAAGGGAATAAACGCCCAGAAATAGTTCCATCCGCTGCGGCCGGTATCATGGAGACGGCGTACCGTCACGGCAATTCCGGGAATCAGTGCCGCCAATGACCATATAACGGAAATAATGTTTCCGACATTTCCCAGGAAATAACATATCACACCAACAATGGCATTGAGCAGAACAAACAGCCAATACTCCTTGCGCCGGGAACGACCGGCGAACTGGGCATATTTTTTTAACGGCGTGAACAGGTTGACATTTTCTTCTCCGCCGAATGAGTATTGTTGATTCTGCACAAGTTGCGCGCCGCATGCGGGACAGTTGGCGTAACCATCGGCGATGTTGTTGTTGCAATAAGGACAATTCATTTTATTTCCTCCCGATTGAATTTACTTTCAGCAGACAAGTATCTGCCACACCACACTTTAATATAGCATGTGAAAATCAAAAAAGCAATCGCGACTTTGCATACACAGGAAAAATGCCGACCAACGGCACAAACTCCGGATAACTTTGTTCCGTAATCTGTCCCGCTGCAGTCGGCGCGATGATCGTGCGTTGGCGCTAATTTCGCTTATTCTTTCCGGCAGCCGCACTTGGGGCAGATCCCGGCGGAGTTGAGGGCGATGCCGCAGCAGGGGCAACGCTCAATGCTGCGTTCAGGAGAGGGATAGCAGCAACTGGCGGTGTTGTCACCGCTGACGAAGGTGAGTTTGACGATGTTGAGTTTATCGCGGAGCAGCTCATGAACGATCTTGATCATGCCTTCGACGGTCATGGTTTCTTTGGTGACGACGAGGCGGCAATCAGGATATGCGGTGGCGAGGTCGGTTTTGAAAGCGGGCCCCTTCATGGTATTGGTGGGAGCGCCGTTACGGATGGATTGCTTTTCGTAGACGGCGAGGATCGCCGGAAGAAGCGGATCATCGTGGCGCAGAACCAAAGCGTGGTCGAAGTTTTGCAGGATATGCCAGGCAGTTTTTTTGATTTCGTTGCATGGGAAGACCATGTTTACTCCGGGATTGATGGTATCTTCGACTTCGATGGTGAGTTTTCCGGTGTGACCGTGCAGATATTGCGCTTCGCCTTTGAAGTTGTAGAAGCGGTGGGCATACTGAAGGTCAAAATGGGTAATGCTTCTCATAGTATTCTCCTTTTGCTGTATGTTGAAGCATAACGTTGCGGAGAGCAGTGCCTGCAAAGACAATATACATTGATGCAAAGAAAAAACAATAAGTATTGTCTCATTTTTGTGAAAAATACAACCTGCGGCGGCGCCTCGCGGGCAATCTTGCGGGCAAATCGGCGGACTCATCCTCGGTCGAGTACAGTCGTACACTCCCTCGGCTTCGCCTTGATTTACCCCCAACCTTGCTCCACGATCCATCCGCCGGTCGCGACAGACCATTTTGAACACATCCCCAACTGGTGGCGCGGTGCCTCGCGCTCGAGCAAAACAAAATCTGACAAAATCACTTTTTCTAACTCCAATTTTCTTCCACTGAAAAAATTTAAAAAACAAGTGTTTTGCTGATTTTATGGGATAGCTGTGGTCTGCAATGATAAAAATTAAACGACAACTTGACAAAAGCTTAAAATGATGGTATATTTTGCAGATGTTTTTGTATTATTTTTAACAAGTTATAATTTTCAAGGAGATAAAAAATGAACATCCCCGAATTTTCCGCATTGCTCTGTTACTTTCTTCTGGTACTCGGCATCGGTATCTACTTCTTTATCAGAGACCGCAAACACGGCAGCAATGAAAAAGAGTATTTCCTCGGCGGCAGACAGATGAACGGATGGGTGACCGCACTCTCTGCCGGAGCGTCGGACATGAGCGCATGGGTATTGATGGGACTGCCCGGTTCGATCTACCTTTACGGAGTCGGACAAGTGTGGATCGCAGTGGGTCTGCTGTTGGGAACGATCACGGCATGGGTGAAAGTTGCTCCCACGCTGCGCCGTTACTCCATCGTTGCCGGAGATGCCATCACCATCCCGCAATTTCTGACGCAGCGTTTCCGCACGGAACGCAAAGGTATCATGGTCATTTCAGCAGTCGTTTTTGTGTTGACTTACTGCGTTTACACTGCCTCAAGTCTCTATGCCTGCGGCACACTTTTCAATACCGTACTGGGCATGGATCCCCGCGTTGCCATGATCATCGCCAGCATCGTCATCGTGGTCTACACCTTTCTCGGCGGCTTCAATGCGGTCTGCTGGACGGACTTCTTTCAGGGCATGTTGATGCTGGGAGCGTTGATGCTGATTCCGATTATGGCGGTAATAATGATGAACAGCGCAGCTTTCGTCCCCGTTGCCGGAACTATCCCGGAAAACTATTACAACCTTCTTTCCAGCGGCAAAGCCGACTGGAAGAGCTTCTCCGACATCATCTCCGGTCTGGGCTGGGGGCTGGGTTACTTCGGAATGCCGCACATCCTCATCCGTTACTTCTCGGTCAAGAGCGAAAAAGAGATGCGCAAATCCCAGATCATCGGCTGCTCCTGGTTCGTTCTTATCCTGATTGCCACCTGCGCTGTCGGTCTGGTCGGACGGAAGTTCCTCGGCGATAAACTGGTTCAGCCGCAGGATGCCAACACTTTGATCTTCATCAACATGGTTCGCGATGTTTTTGCGTGGATTGGAAATAACCTCGGTATCATCGCCATAACTGCATTCCTCGCCGGAATTCTGCTTTCAGCAATTCTTGCTGCGGCAATGAGTACCGCAGATTCCCAGCTTCTGGCATCAGCTTCGGCGTTTGCCTCTGACCTCTATAAACCGCTTTGCCGCAAAAACGCTTCCGACAAGGAGATGCTCTGGGCGGGACGTATCATCGTTCTGGTCATTGCAACAGTCGCATTTTTCATCGCATCCAGCCCCAAATGTCAGGGATTGATGGGACTGGTCGCCTGCGCGTGGGGAGCTTTCGGTGCGGCGTTCGGTCCGGTGGTTTTGCTGGCGCTCTTCTGGAAACGCCTGACCTACGCCGGTGCCATGGCTGGTATCATCGCCGGATTTGCCGTCGATGCGCTGTGGTACGCGTTCATGTCCTGGACCGCAATCTATGAAATTATTCCCGGATTTATCGCCGGTATCATTGCTACGGGTTTGGTCTCTCTGCTGACTCCGGCTCCGTCCAAAGTTGTTCTTGACGACTTTGATGCCGCCCGCAACAAACAGGATTGAGTCCTTGCAAATGAACAAGAAAGATAATCTTCCGGAAGTCCCCCTTGTCGGGGACAACTTGAAACGTGAACGCCGCAAACAGCATTTGACATTGGATGCTCTGGCTCTGGCAAGCGGCGTTTCCAAGGCGATGCTCTCCCAAATCGAAGCCAACAAAGTCAATCCGACCATTGGAACGTTGTGGAAGGTGGTCAGCGCCTTGAATATCGACTTCGATGCACTGCTCAAAGGTGAACACTTTCAGAGCAAAAAGTTTGACATCACCCGCGCGGAGAATATCACCAGTTTGAAAACCGGACAATCCGATGCTCTCTTTCAGGTTCTTTCCCCGTTGAGCATGGCGGATTCTCTGGAACTCCATCTGGTCACATTGCCGCCGGGTTGTGTCCACTCTTCACACGCCCACGTTCCGGGAACGGAAGAGTATCTGACCATCCTTGAAGGCAAGGTAACCGTCTCCGCAGGAGAAAATCAGGCACACCTCAACTCGGGCGATGTTATCGTTCTCCAAACCGATATAGAACACACCATTGCCAATTACGGAACCACTCCAGCCAAAGTATACATGGTCATCCGCTTCCCGTGAGGAATGGGCTTTTACGGCGCGGACAGCATTGTAGGCATCCACAACCTTGGAATCAGCAAACCAGTGCTTAAATGCAGCAGTTTCCACCTGCGACACCGCCATAAACCGTGCACCGTCCCCGTCCGACTTGTCCGACTTGTCCGACTTGTCCGAATAGTCCGACTTGTCCGTTCCTCTTCGTCAAGCTCCGCTTCGTTTTGGCGCCGCCGTTGGTTGTTTTTATGAGACAACTGTGAAAAATTAACGCACTTTTCCCCTCCGGCTATGGAAATAAACATATTTCCGTGCTATATTAAGTAATAAGTATAGTATTGTACAACTCTTTTATCAAAGAAAGGTTTGAATCGTGAAAGAATACAAAGTAGGAATTATCGGATTCGGAACTGTCGGTGCCGGAGTTGCCGAGAATTTGCTTGTCAACTCAGACGTTATATTCAAGCGTACCGGAGTGCGGGTCGCATTGACCAAAATTGCCGATCTTGACATCACCTCCGACCGCGGCGTTACCATTCCTGACGGGATCCTGACCACCGATGCATTCGAGGTCATCAATACTTGCGACATCGTGGTCGAACTCGTCGGCGGAACCACTGTTGCCAAAAAGTTTATCCTTGAAGCTCTCAACAAAGGCAAATCGGTCGTCACCGCCAACAAGGCACTGTTGTCCCACCACGGAGAAGAACTCTTTGCCGCCGCCGAAAAATCCGGCGCCGACCTCTGCTATGAAGCCAGTGTCGCCGGTGGTATCCCCATCATCAAATCCCTCCGCGAAGGTCTGGTTGCCAACCGTATCGAGCGCATTTACGGCATTATGAACGGTACTTGCAACTATATCCTGACCCGTATGGAGCGCGAAGGAGCCAACTTTGCTCCGGTTCTCGCCGATGCCCAGAAACTCGGTTACGCTGAAGCCAATCCCTCTCTGGATATCGACGGTTTCGATACCGCGCACAAAACCAGTATTCTGGCATCCCTTGCCTATGGCAAGTGGTTCTCCCAGGAAGATGTCTACGTCGAAGGTATCCGCGATCTGGAACTTTCCGACCTCTCTTACGCCGATGAACTCGGTTACCGCATCAAACTGCTCGGTATCATCAAAAACAACACCGGCGCCGTTGAAATGCGTGTTCACCCGACGCTCGTTCCCAAAACCGCACTGCTGGCAGGTATTTCCGACGTCTTCAACGGTGTTGTCGTCGATGGCGATACCGTCGGACAGACCCTCTTCTACGGTCGCGGAGCCGGACGTAAAGCCACTGCCAGCGCCGTGGTTGCCGACATCACCGATGCCGCATTGAACTATGCCAACAACTGCCGTCAGCGCGTTCCCAACTTCAAAAACGGCGAACAGTTCACCAAAGTCAACGCCATCGAAGATTGCGTCAGCCGCTTCTATCTGCGCTTGCAGGTTAAAGATACTCCGGGAGTTATCGCTTCCATCACCCAGATCCTGGCGGAACGCGGCATCAACATCTCCAGTTTGATCCAGCACGAAAACCAGTCCGGTGCGGCAAACTCCGTAGCGTTGGTCATATTGACCCATCCGGTCAGGGAGCGCAGTATGCGCGCAGCATTGTCTGAACTCGGCGTGTTGTCTATAAACAGCTCTCCGGTTAAACTTTTAAGAATTGAGGATATTTGATCACCATGGGAATTCATACTGTTGAAAAAATCGGCGGAACCAGCATGACCCGCTTCGGCGAGTTGATGGACAACATCTTCATCGGCTCCCGCAAAGGCAGCGAACTTTACAACCGCATCTTTGTCGTCTCCGCATACGGCGGCGTGACCAATTTGCTCCTTGAAGACAAAAAGACCGGTGAACCCGGTATTTACGGCAGCTTTGCCGCCGGAAACAACGAGGAGTGGCAGGAAAAACTGGAAGCTACCCGCGCCAAACTCATCGAACTCAACCGCTCCTTTGAAGCTCTCGGACTTGATCAGCAGAAAGCCGATGATTTCGTCAATGAACGCATGGACGGAGTCAGAGATTGTCTGCTCCATCTGATGCAGCTCCGCAGCTTCGGTCACTTCAATCCGGGTGCATATCTGCCTGCCGCGCGGGAACTGCTCAGCTCCATCGGTGAAGCGCACAGCGCGTACAACTCCACGCTCATCCTGCAGAAACACGGTGTGAACGCGGTGTTTGTTGACCTTTCCGGCTGGATGGACAGCGAAACCGGCTCCATGGAGGAGACCATTGCCCAGCATCTTGACGGCATTGATTTTGCCAGCAGCATGCCGATCGTCACCGGTTACGCCAAGTGCGCCGAAGGTGTCATGGCGAAGTTCGACCGCGGATACAGCGAAATCACCTTCAGCAAACTGGCGGTCGTCACCGCTGCGCGCGAAGGTGTCATCCACAAAGAATTCCACCTCTCCACCGGCGATCCCAAGCTCATCGGCGTGGACAAAGTCCGCACCATCGGACACACCAACTTTGACATCGCCGACCAGCTCTCGGATATGGCGATGGAAGCGATCCACCCCAAAGCCTCCAAAGAGATGGAGCGCAACGGCATCGACATCCGTATCGACAACGCCTTTGATCCCGGTCATCCCGGTACGCTCATCAGCCAGGATTATGTCTCTCCCGAACCGAAAGTTGACATGATCTGCGGCAGAAAAGATATTGTCGCCGTCGAAGTTTTTGACCCGGAAATGGTCGGTACCAGCGGTTATGACTACAATCTGCTTGCCAGCTTTGCCCGTCACAACGTCAGCTACATCGCCAAAAATACCAATGCCAATACCATCACGCAGTACGTTTCCGAAAAAAGCAAAAATCTCAAGGTGTGTCTGGAAGATTTGCGCCAGACCTTCCCCGGAGCAAAAATCTTCACCCGAGAAGTGGCGATCATCGCTGTTATCGGCAGCAACATGAAGATTCCGGGCTTCCTCTCCCGCGCCGCCAAAGCGCTGGCAGAAGCCGACATCAACGTATTGGCACTTGACCAGTGCATGCGCCAGGTCAATATGCAGTTCATCATCGACCGCAAGGACTTTGAAGCCGCGCAGAAAGCGCTGCATCACGAGCTTGTGGAAATGCAGTAAGCGTGTATATTGTTATTGATATGGAGAAACACGATTATGAAAATGAGTAAAATGGTCGGCCGCCGTCTGAAAGAGGTGCCGAAAGATGCTAAAACCATCAGCCATCAGTTCCTGGTGCGCGGTGGTTATATCCGTCCGGTTTCCGCCGGAATTTACGATATTCTCCCCGTTGGAAAACGCATCGTTGCTAAAATCGAAGCGATCATCCGTGAAGAGATGAACAAGATCGACGGTCAGGAAGTCCTGATGCCGGTCGTGCTTCCGGCTTCACTGTGGGAAGAGTCCGGACGTTACGCTTCCGTCGGTGCGGAACTGCTCCGTTTCAATGACCGTAACGACAAACCGATGATTCTCGCCATGACCCATGAAGAGTGCATCACCGCGCTCGTCCGGACAGAGGTCAACAGTTACAAGCAGCTTCCAGTGATGCTTTATCAGCTTCAGACCAAGTACCGGGATGAAGCCCGCCCCCGCGCCGGACTTATCCGCACCCGTGAATTTACGATGAAGGATGCGTACAGCTTCCACACCGATCAGGCTGATTTGGAAAAGTATTATGTCCGCGCGCACGAAGCGTATGAACGCATCTTCAAACGCATCGGTCTGGACAATGTGGTCAGCATCGAATCCAACAGCGGTATGATGGGCGGAAAGATCTCTCATGAATTCATGGCGATCGCCGATTGCGGCGAAGATACGATTTTCGTCTCTCCTGACCGCAGTTACCGTGCAAACCGCGAAATCGCCACCGCCGCATGGAAGTTTGAAAAAGGTGAAATGCTCCCGCTGGAAAAGGTTGCCACTCCGGGACAGAAAACCATCGACGAAGTGGCAACCTTCCTCGGCGTGACTGCCGAACAGACCGGCAAAGCGGTCTTCTATCAGGATGCCATCACCGGTGAATTGATATTCTGTCTGATCCGCGGCGACTTTGAAGTAAATGAAAGCAAACTTGCCAACGCGGCAAAGATCTCCGAACTCAAGTTTGCCGACGATGCCGCTATCACCGCCTGCGGTGCGGTTCCCGGTTATGCCAGTCCGCTCGGTCTCAAAGCCGGTGCAAAAGTGCGGGTCTTTATCGACCCCTCCGCGCTGAACAGCTCCAATCTGGTAGTCGGTGCCAATGAGCCGGATTACCACTATAAAAATTTCAACGCGGATCGTGACCTCGAAGGTGTCGAATACACCTGTGTTGATATTGCCACCGTCCGCGAAGGCGACCCCTGCCCCATCACCGGCGAACCGCTGCAGATGCTGCGCGGCATCGAAGTCGGCAATATCTTCCAGCTGGGAACCAAATATTCCGAATCAATGGCGTGCAACTATCTGGACAAAGACGGCAAGAGCCACCCGATGATCATGGGTTGCTACGGTATCGGTGTCGGTCGTGCCATGGCTTCTGTCATTGAAAACTGCAATGACAACTACGGTCCCATCTGGCCGATGTCCATCGCGCCTTATCAGGTGCAGATTTGCGCACTTGATCCGCAAAAGGCGGGCGTCGGCGAAGCCGCTGAAAAGTTGATGCAGGAACTCGAAGCCCTCGGCATTGAAGTCCTCTATGACGATCGCGGCGAAAAGGCGGGAAGCATGTTCAGCGATGCCGACTTGCTCGGTATTCCGCTGCGGTTGGTCATCTCTCCGAAGACGCTGGCTGAAAACGAAGCTGAATTCCGCACCCGCGCCTGTCGCGACAGCATCCGGATCAAACTGGATGCCGCCGCCGCAGATATCGCCACCAAGGTAAAAGCAGAACTTGCCAAGTTCGAGTGTTGAGCTGCCAGCATCAATAAATAATCCCGGAAAGGAGAGTAAAAAAATATGAAACACATTGGTATCATACTGACCTTGAGCTGCATATTTACGCTCTCCGCACGGGAATTGAAACTGCTTCCGAGCCTGATGGTGAATCTCACCGATCAGGCAATTTTTGTCCCCCGGAACCGGCCGCTGCAGATAAACACGGTATCCAAGGTGGAACGCGGTCAACCGTTTACACTCAATGCGGTACTGGTACTGAAAGAACCGTTAAAAAAAGATTTGCACCTTTCCGGAAGCGTGGTAATCTCCGCCCCCGACAAAGAGACTACCCTGAAGTGGAGTGACCAGATCCGGATTCCGGCAAATTCGCGCGGAATAATCGTTTTGCCGCGTTACATCAAAGTTATCTTTGATCCGGAGGACAAACTTGGTGACCATCATTTCAAACTTACGCTGAAAGATGGTGAAAACCGGATTCTTTACGCTTCAGCCAAAGTGGAATTGGTCGAAAGCATCACCGATTTCCGGATGATGGACAAAAAAGAATTCGATCAGTTTTTTGCCCGCTACTACTCCAATCCGCGCCCGGAACGGCTGCTGGCTGCGCTGAACTATTTTCTCACCGAAGAGGTGGTCGCACGGCGCCGCAACCGGAAACGCCGTTACGATCCCCGTTCCATTTTGCACGGATTTGCTGAAGCATTCAAGCTCAATCCGCAATTCTTTGACGAGCTTGCCAATATGAGCGGCACGGAACCGCAGAAAAACTTTGACTTCGCCTTTCTCCTTGCCGACATCGGACCGCAAATGTACACCAAACACAAGGCGGCGATCAATCCGCACGTCATTGCCCAGATGGAAAAGTTCAACTACCGCAACCCGATGGAAGTCAAACGACCGGAGCTCCCGGTACACCTGGAGATACTGATGTCGGAATTTCTCATCACCGGCAGATTTGCAGCGGTAAAACGTTTGACCGCGACCTTGACAAAAAAGCGGGAACTTTCCATACATGAAGTAAAAAAACTTACCGATGGTAATAAAAAACTCTCTCCGGAACAGCAGAAATTGTTCCGCAACTGGCTGATGCGCACAATTACCGCAATCGCCTTGCGCAGTTGCCTCAAAGACCAGCACCATCTGTTGAGATTCTACCTTGAATATATCCTCAACAACAAAGTTGAGACCGATAAACAATCCGCAGCAATCATTGCGGCACTTTTAAATGAAGCAAAATCAACCCAAGGGAATAAAAAATAATGTGGAACTATACTGATAAAGTGATGGATCACTTCATGAACCCGCGCAACGTGGGCGAAGTGGAAAATCCGGACGGTATCGGCGAAGTCGGCAATGCCGCCTGCGGCGATGCGCTGAAACTCACCTTCAAACTGGATGAAAACGGCCGTATTGCCGATGTGAAATTCAAAACTTTCGGCTGTGCCAGTGCCATTGCTTCAAGTTCAGCGTTGACTGAACTTATCAAAGGCATGACCATCGAAGAGGCGGCAAAAGTTTCCAACGATGACATCGTTGCCATGCTGGGCGATCTGCCGGAAGCAAAAATCCACTGCTCCGTCATGGGAATGGAAGCTCTTCAGGCGGCCATCGCCAACTACAAAGGTGAACCCAATCCCTTTGAAAAGCTCGGCGACCACGATGGTAAACTTGTCTGCAAATGCTTCGGTGTTACCGATTTGAAAATCATCGCCATCGCGCGCGAACACAAACTCACTCAAGCTGAAGAACTCACCAACTACTGCAAAGCCGGCGGTGCCTGCGGCGCATGTTTGGGAGAAATCCAGCATATTCTCGATGATATGTGGAAACTGGAGAATGCAAAAATATGATGACTGTTGACGAATTGCGCCAGATAGAAGCCGATCTTCTTGCCCGCATGGAACAGGTGAGCGGCTTTCTCGACATCCCCGGCAAAGAAGCAGAACTTGCCGCGCTGGAAGAAAAGATGAACTCAGCTGATTTCTGGGATGACAAGGAAAAAGCTCAAGCCACCGTTGCCGCCGCATCCAGCTGCCGCAACATCCTTGCTCCTTACCGCAAGATGCAGAGCGAAATGGAAGATTTCAACACCGCGCTGGAACTGGCCGGTGAAGATGAAGAGTTCCTCGCCGAAGCTGAAACCGCTTCCAAAATAATGTCCGCGCACATGGACAAACTGGAAGTCGTGAGCTTCCTCTCCGGACGTTTTGATAAGAACAACTTCTTCCTTACCATCCATGCCGGTGCCGGTGGTACCGAATCGTGCGACTGGGGCAGTATCCTGCTCCGCATGTACCGCCGTTTTGCCGAACGCAACAACTGGAAGGAAGAGATGATCGACTATCAGCCCGGTGATGAAGCTGGTATCCGCAGTGCAACGTTCCGCATTATCGGTGACTTTGCCTACGGTTACTGCAAAGGTGAAACCGGCGTTCACCGTCTGGTGCGTATCTCTCCCTTTGACAGCAACGCCCGGAGACACACCAGTTTCTGTTCAGTGGAAGTCATTCCCGAAATCGATGATGATATCGACATCGAAGTCAATGACTGCGACATCCGCGTTGACACTTACCGTGCCAGCGGTGCCGGTGGTCAGCACGTTAACACCACGGACAGTGCCGTCCGCATCACCCATATTCCGACCGGCGTGGTTGTGGCCTGCCAGAACGAGCGTTCCCAGCACAAAAACCGTGCCACGGCAATGAAGATGTTGAAAGCAAAACTTTATGAAATGGAAGAGCGAAAACGCAAAGATGCCGCCGCCGCACAGCGCGGTGAGCAGATGGAAAACGGCTGGGGCAGTCAGATCCGCAGCTATGTTCTCCAACCCTACCAGATGGTGAAAGATTTGCGTACCGATGTGGAAACCAGCGATACCGCAGGTGTCCTCGATGGTGAACTCGACCGTTTTGTGGAAGCATATTTGAAATGGAACCGGTGACACTGGGAAAAAAAATTGCTAACTTAACGCGACGCTCGGAACTGCTCCGGGCGTTGCGCGATGCGTTTTATTCCGGTGGCTTTACTGAAGTTGCGACCGAAGTGAAAATCCCTGCCCCGGCGCCGGAGGAGTATATCGAGTCAGTGGATTGTCACGGAGAATTTCTGCGTACCAGCCCGGAGCTGGCGATGAAGCAGCTGCTCTGTGCCGGAATGGAAAAGATTTTTCAAATAGGCCCTGCGTTCCGCGCCGAAGAAAAGGGGCGCAAGCACCGCGAAGAGTTTACCATCATGGAATACTACGCGGTAAATTGGGATTACCGTCAACTTGCGGAATTTACCGCAGAGATGTTGAAAAGTGCCGCATTGAAAATCTTTGGCACAAGTGCAGTCGATTATCAGGGAAGTTCCATCGACTTCAGCCGCCACACGTTTATCACCGTGGATGAAGCATTTAAAAAGTATGCCGGAGTATCTGCATTCGATGCCGATAAAGATGGTTCTTTTGACGAAGTGATGGTGCTGGATGTTGAACCGAATCTGGGCAAAAATTGTCCGGAATTTCTGATTGACTACCCCGCCAGCCGCGCCTCGCTTTCCCGGATATCGGCGCAGGATAACCGGGTGGCAGAACGGTGGGAACTTTACATACGCGGCGTGGAACTCGGCAATGCATTCGGCGAGTTGACCGATGCCGCCGAACAACGTAAACGTTTTTTGGAAGCGTTGAAATTCCGCGCCAATGCCGGTATGCTCGCCTACCCCGTGCCGGAAGAGTTTCTCTCCGCATTGGAACACGGTATGCCGGAATCCTCCGGTTGTGCCATCGGGTTTGACCGGCTGGCGATGATATTTTGCGATGCATACGACATCGAAGAGGTGATTTTTGAAGCAAAACGCCCTTGATAAAGTAAGAAAAACAAGCTATTTTATATAGATTACCAACAACAAACCAATTTTAGGAGTGTGAAAAATGAACAAGATCTCAGCTCTGCAGAAAGCCCGTGCGGCTTATGCCCCCAAACTTCCCGCTGCTCTCGCTAACGGCGCAGCTGTCACCGTCAACGAAGGCGGCGCCACCACCGCCGTTGCCGATGTGGAAAAAGTCAAAGCGTTGTTCCCCGCCACTTTCGGCAGCCCGGTGCTGACCTTTGCCCCCGGTAAAGGTGAAGCTTCCGCCGCCCGCAACGTCGGCGTGATCCTCTCCGGCGGTCAGGCCCCCGGCGGTCACAACGTCATCGCCGGTCTCTATGACGGACTCAAATCTCTCAACAAAGCCAACCGTCTCTATGGTTTCCTCAAAGGACCCGATGGTCTGGTCAAAGGTGAAATGGTCGAGCTTACCGATGAGATCATCGATGCCCACCGCAACACCGGCGGATTTGATATGATCGGTTCCGGCCGTACCAAACTTGAAACTGAAGAACAGTTCAAAGCTGCCCGCGCCAACTGCGAAAAAGCTGACATCTCCGCGCTGGTCATCATCGGCGGTGACGACTCCAACACCAACGCCTGCGTTCTGGCTGAATACTTCAAGAGCAACAACATCGGCATCCAGGTCATCGGCTGCCCCAAAACCATCGACGGCGACCTCAAAAACGAATGGATCGAAGCCAGCTTCGGTTTTGATACCGCCTGCCGCGTTTACAGCGAACTTATCGGCAACATCGGCCGCGATGCCAACTCCGCCAAGAAATATTGGCACTTCATCAAATTGATGGGCCGCAGCGCCAGTCACATCGCTCTGGAATGTGCGCTTCAGGTTCAGCCCAACATCGCCATCATCTCCGAAGAAGTCGCCGCCAAAAAGCAGACCCTCGGTGAGATCGTCGATTACATGGCCTCCATCGTCGCTGCCCGCGCCGCCAACAAGATGAACTTCGGTATTGCGCTTATCCCCGAAGGTCTGGTTGAATTCATTCCGGAAATCAAAGTTCTGATCGCCGAACTCAACGACCTGCTCGCCGCCAACGCCGAAGCTGTCGAAGCGATGGACAAAAACGAAAAGGTCGCCTTTGCCGCCGGAAAACTTTCCGCCGATTCTGCCAAGGTCTTTGCTTCTCTGCCCGCCGGTATCCAGATGCAGCTCTGCAACGACCGTGACCCCCACGGCAACGTTCAGGTTTCTCTCATCGAAACTGAAAAGATGCTCGCCGAAATGGTCGGTACCAAGCTGAAAGCGATGAAGGTTGCGGGCACTTACAACGGCAAGTTCTCCACCCAGACCCACTTCTTCGGTTACGAAGGCCGTTGCGCGGCTCCCTCCAACTACGATGCCGACTACTGCTACAGTTTGGGTTACAACGCCTCCGCGCTGATCGGTGCCGGACGTACCGGTTACATGTCCAGTGTCCGCAACACCATGAAGCCCGCTTCCGAATGGATCGCCGGTGGTATTCCCATCACCATGATGCTCAACATGGAACGCCGCCACGGTGCCGACAAACCGGTTATCCGCAAGGCGCTGGTCGAGCTCGATGGCGCTCCGTACAAATACTTCACTGCCAACCGCGAAACGTGGGCTGTTGAAACCAGCTATGTCTATCCCGGTCCGATCCAGTACTTCGGTCCCTCTGAAGTCTGCGACCTGGTCACCAAAACTCTGACCCTGGAAAAAGGCGGAAATCTCTGATGGAATCCGACCTCAATATCAAATACATTGCCGAACTTTCCCGTCTGGAGCTCTCGGATGAACAATCAGCCAAGCTCCAGCAGGAGATGGAACGCATTGTCGGTTACATCGACGAGCTCAAAGAGCTGAACGTGGACGGTGTCGAACCCACCGCCCACGCGGCACCTTTGTCCAATGTCTGGCGCGAAGATGAAGCGACCGCTTCTTACTCCCGTCAGGAAATGCTTGAAAACGCCCCCGGAGTCATCAATGATAATCTCATCAAACTGCCCCGGGTCCTGCCTCAGGAGGAAGCGTAAATGAATATCTCAACAGCCACATTGCATGAACTTGCCGCTGAGTTGAAAGCGGGCAATTTGAGTTCTGTTGAACTTTGTCAGAGCTGTCTGGATGCTGTCGCTCAGCGCGACGGAGAAATCGGTGCGTTTCTGGAAATCAATCAGGATAACGTGCTTGCTTCTGCCAAAGCCGCAGATGAACGCCGCGCTTCCGGTAACGCGCTCAGCGATTACGATGGTATCCCCATCGGTATCAAGGACAACATCTCCGTCAAAGGTGAACGCTGCTCCTGCGCCTCAAAGATTCTGGAAAATCTGACATCTCCTTACGATGCCACTGCTGTCGAACGGTTGCGCAAACAGGGGTTCATCCCCTTCGGCAGATTGAACATGGACGAATTCGCCATGGGTTCAAGCTGTGAAAACAGTGCCTTCCAAAAGACCCGCAACCCGCTGGACACCACCCGCGTCCCCGGTGGTTCTTCCGGCGGTTCTGCCGCCTGTGTTGCCGCCGGGTTCGCTCCGGCGGCGCTGGGCAGTGACACCGGCGGTTCCATCCGTCAGCCGGCGGCGTTCTGCGGTGTTGTTGGTATGAAGCCGACCTATGGCCGCGTTTCCCGTCACGGACTGGTGGCATTTGCCTCCAGTCTGGATCAGATCGGTCCCTTTACGCGCGACGCGGAAGATTGCGGTATCCTGCTGGATGCCATCTGCGGTTTTGACAAGATGGATTCCACCTCCCTCCCCGATGCCGCAGGCGGCTTTGCCGATGCTGCGCGCGCCGGAGCTGCCACTGGTTCGCTCAAAGGGATGAAGTTCGGTCTGCCCAAAGAGTATTACTCTGGCGGCATCGATGCCGGAAGCGCCAAAGTGCTTGATGCGGCGATCGAAAAAGTCAAATCCCTCGGTGGAGAAATTGTCGATGTCTCTCTGCCGCACACCAAGTACGCTATCGCCGTCTATTACATCATCGCCACTGCCGAAGCCAGTGCCAATCTGGCGCGCTTTGACGGTATGCGTTACGGCTGCCGTATTGAAGGCAGTGATTTGACTGACACCTACTTCAAATCCCGCGGTAACGGTTTCGGCGACGAAGTGAAACGCCGCATCCTGCTGGGAACCTACGTTCTCTCCAGCGGTTACTACGATGCCTACTATCTGCGGGCGCAGAAGGTGCGCACGTTGATCCGTAAAGATTTTGAAAATGCATTCAACGCGTGTGACATGATGCTCACTCCGGCCGCGCCGCAAGTGGCATTCAAATTCGGAGAGAAATCCGACCCGCTTCAGATGTATCTTTCTGACATCTTCACCATTTCACTCAACCTGGCGGGAAGCTGCGGTATCGCAGTTCCGGCGGGAGTTGACGAAAACACCGGTATGCCGGTGGCGATGCAGCTCCTCGGTCCGGCAATGGCGGAAGCCAAGCTCCTTCAGGCAACTGCCGCTTTCATGCGCGCATAATTGGGATAGTACCATGGTCGTACTCGGTATTGACCCGGCTATCCGCACTACCGGCTACGGGGTGATCGAACTCACCCCAGCCGGAAAGTGCAAAATACTCGACTGCGGGGTGATCGCCAATTCTCCCCGGCTCCCGCACACCGAATGTCTCCGCCGTCTCTACGGCGGCATCAGTGAGCTGGTTTCGCTGTGGCATCCGGAGTGTGCCGTATTGGAAGAGCCATTTGTCGGAAAAAATTCCAAAACAGCCATCATTCTCGGCATGGCACGCGGCGGCATCCTCGCCGCGCTTGCCAACAATCAGATACCGGCATTTGCCTACACACCCAGCGTTGCCAAACGCGCCGCAACCGGCAGCGGCAGTGCGGATAAAGAGCGCATTGCTTTTATTCTCGCCGCTGAATTCGGCATCGGCGTGGAAAATATCCCGCTCGACAGTACCGATGCTCTGGCATTGGCACTGTGCCACATCCAACGTCTGCAGCACCCGGAACTCGGCCCCGGTATCGGAAAGCAGTTATGATGATCCCGTGCTGTGATTTTCACACCCATACCATAACTGGAAAATATCCGGAACTGCTATCCACTCCCTTTCCGTCGGTTGCGCCTTACCGTTCTCTGGAATATCACCCATGGTATCTGCCGGAAAGTTTTTCGCCTCTGCCTGAACATATCGGAAATACACTGCCGGACTTCACCGCACTGGGAGAAGTCGGACTTGACCGTCTGCGCGGGCCGGAACTCCCGGTTCAAATGCAATATCTTTCCGCGTTGCTCTCGCTGGCGCAGGATTGCAGAAAACCGGTGATACTCCATGTGGTGCGCGCGTTGCCGGAGCTGTTTTCGTTATTGAAAAAACACAAGTTGCAATGGGTGATCCACGGCTTCCGGGGCAAAGCAAATGCGCTGGAGGCGATCTGGCAGCACGGCGGTATCGTTTCGTTTCACCCGCAGGCGGTTGAACGGCGCGATTTGATGGAAAAACTTGCAGCTCCCAATGGAAAGTTCGGGTTTGAAAGCGATGATAACGCGGATATCGATTTGGAACATGTGATAACAATGGCTGCTGACCGCAGCGGCAATTGCGATCTGCCGCAGCTTGCCGCCGCCGCATTTGGAGAAATAACAAGTGAACAATGACTTTATTTTTGAGCGTACCCGGCTGTTGCTGGATGATGCCCAATGCCGCAAAATACGCAATGCCCATATTCTGATACTGGGTGTCGGCGGTGTCGGCGGTTACGCGGTGGAAAACCTCGCCCGCGCCGGTATCGGCAAACTCACCATCATCGACGGCGACACCGTGGATATCACCAACTGCAACCGCCAGCTTTCCGCACTGCAAAACACCGTGGGACAACCCAAAGTGGAGGTTTGGAAAGAACGTATCCAACTTATCAATCCCGATGCCGAAATAGATGCCCGTTATCAATTCCTGCGCTCGGAAGATGAGATAAAAACTCTGCTGGAAACACCGTTTGATTTTGCCATTGATGCCATTGATGAATTTGCTCCAAAAATCTGGTTCCTTCTGGAACTCAAACGGCGGAAAATCCCCTTTATCAGCGCTATGGGCGCAGGCGGAAAACTTGACCCGTCACAGATAAAAATCGCCGATATTTCCAAAACTTCCGGCTGCCCGCTGGCACGCAATGTTCGGAAAGCACTCCGCGAACACGGAATTTCCAAAGGCGTGAAAACCGTCTACTCACCCGAACCCCCGCTGAAAACTTTTGCCAACCGCAAAATCGGCTCCATCAGCTTCATCCCCGCCATCTTCGGCTGCTTCTGCGCAGCAGAAGCAGCCAACTCTTTGATCAAAAAGAGTTGATTTGTGGGGAGGGGAAAACCCTCTTTTCACGAGAAAAGAGGGTTTTCCCCTCCCCACACCCCACCCCTTTCCGAGAAAAGCGGAGTGTGTTTTGCTCCCGTTGGTCGCAAAACGATGCACTTATCACATCCGAACTTGCAACCGCGGCGTACCTTGACAACAACAGAAAACATAAGATCATGCTGCATGTCCACGGAAGAAACGGTGTTTACATCGGCGATCACAGCTGGATAGGATCTGACGAGGAGGTACTTTTTGACAGAAAAATCAAATTCAGGGCTTTAAAATCCGGAGAAACGGGCTATATTAAACCAACGGTTGATGAAAAAGGTATATTCCACATTGCAATAACGGAGGTTTGATATGCCGCAGGGCGAACTTTGGGAAGCTACCCCGAGAGACATATTGAGGGCGGAAGCCTTTGAGCGAACCCCATGGGGAAAAAAGATGGCTCAGGAATTTCACGATTATGCAATGCAATGTCTCAATCAGCGCGTTAAACTTGGGTATGCGCCCACCGCCGAAGAGCAAAAAGACCTTGAAGAGTGGCGCAAAGAAAAAGCGCAGCAAGAAGCTCCATCCGCTGAATAATCCAACTTAAAATTTAATACTAGGATTTATATCCTGCTCTTCACGGTTTGCCAACGGCAAACCTCCCCATAAACTTATCATGTCCTTACTCGCAACGCGAGCGCTTCATGTTTGCCGAATGGCAAACGCTTCACATTGCGAAGCAATGCTTCATGCAGGATTTATCCTGCGCTTCACGTTGATTTGCTCTTACAGCAAATCAACACCCCTACAGCCGGTTCTTCCATGCCCGGCGGCGCAGTTCTCCGGGAGATCGACCACGCATTTTCTTGAACACAGAACTTAAATAATATTCATTGCGGAACCCGGTCAAACGGGCTATTTCATGCAAAGTCAGTTCCGTGTTGAGCAAATACTCCGTCACATGATGGATACGCTCTTCGTTGAGCAAACAGGAAAATCCTCTGCCAAAAAGCTCATGCAACACATGCAGTGTCCGCGATTCAGAAAGTTCCAGATGCGCTGCAAGATCCCCTACTCCGACCGCTTCTTTGAAGTGCTGGCGCAGAAAGTTGCAGATCATCCCCTTGCGGCCGGGTTCGTGTTCAATATTACTGCGCAAATTTTCAGCAAGCTGAAGCAATGCATAACCGGTAGTCATCAGGATCGTTTCAAGCTCAGCCATTCGGGAGTCATCCCAAAGCGGCATGCTCAAATACTCTTCCTGATATTTCCGGGAAAATCCCGATAAATCAAAATCAGGCACCCGGAAAGAACCGGCAAAGATCGTTGCGGCATGGATATCATTGTGGTACAGCGGCATGACCGCCTCTTTTATCCCGCGCCAACAGGTCATGGTAAAGATTTTTTTCTCCTTTGCCGCCCTTTCCATAGCTTTATCCCGGCAATGAGCGAGACACTTTTTCCGGATTTTTCCGGGAAAAGTGCAGCAATTTGCCTGATGGATATTCACTCCGGAAAGTATATGCGGTTCATCCGAAAGATAAAAGCAGCCGATATGGTCATGCAAGGTCAAATGGATATGGTGAATGCGTTCCTGCTCTTCCCATAATGACTGGATTTTTTCCACAGAAATTTTTGAAGAGTCACCCATAATCTTATTCCCACTTGAAAATATTTTTACAAAATACATTAAAATATAGCATGATTTTATAAAAAATCAAGATTATAACAAATTGTATAACCGCTTTTTTGGCAGTATATTTTAACCGTGTTGAGAAAAACACGATCACATGGAGAAAGAATCATGCATTATGATGTCATCGTCTGCGGTGGAGGACCTGCCGGTTTCGGGGCAGCCATCGGAGCAGTGCGTACCGGGAAAAAAGTTTTGCTTCTGGATAAAAATTCCGGTCCGGGCGGCGTTGCCGTTTACTGCGGCTGTCCGGTCTTTTCCGGAATAAGAGATTTCAATGCCGCCACCCGGGGCGGAATCGCCGGAGAGTTCGCTCAAGCGATGGAAAAAGATGCTTTCATCGTCAATAATATTACGATGAACAGTTCAGAGTTTGCCATCGGGCTTGCCATGACAGGAATGTTGAAAAATTCCGGTGTGGATATGCTTTTCTACGCGACCTTGCATGCCGTTGACGTGCAGGGAAGCCGGATAAAAGAGATCACAGTCAGCGCCTGCGGCAAAAATTACACCTTCAGTGCGGACAATTTTGTTGATGCCACCGGAGATGCCGTATTATCGAGACTCTCCGGAGTGGAGATACTGCCGTACCGCGTTGAAGAAACGATGACCAAAACGGTATTGTTCCGGGTCTCCGGGGTAAAAGAGTTTGACAAACCCAAGCTGATGGAACTTTTCCCGAAACTTGATTTTCCCTTCAGTTATCAGGATCGTTTCATGGGAACCATCGTCGGAGACGGTCAGGAGATACTGCTCAACTTGACCGCTGTAAGCGGCGATGCTCTGGATGCATTTGAGTTGACACGCATGGATATTGAACTGCGGGAACAGATACCGGTGATACTCCAATGGATGAAAGAAAAACTTCCGGGATTTGAAAATTGCCGCCTGTCGGCAGTTGCCCCGATGATCGGGGTGCGTTCCTCGTGTAACATAAAAGGGAAAGAGGTCATCACCTGCGACGATCTGGACAACAATACTCCGGTCACCGAACCGGTTGCCCGGGGCAGCAGATCATACGGAGAGCATTACATCCACAGCTTCAACTCGCCATGGCGCAAGTCCAATGGCGGTTCGCGGGCGATACCTTATGGTGCATTGCTTCCGGAAAAGTTGGAGAACCTCTGTGTGGGGGGACGTTGTATCAGCATTGAGACCAGAGCAGTGACCGCTGTCCGTCTGATGCCGGTCTGCATGGCGACCGGACAGGCCGCCGGAGTTGCCGCAGCGCTGGGAATTCCGGAGTACAGCAAAGTAAAAACTGAATTGCAAAGACAAAAATGCAATATTTGAAAAGGGAAATACCATGAAATATTCAGCCGGAACAACGCGTTTTTTCAAGCGCGGCGACAAACTGGAGCAGCAAAACACCCCGCTTTTTTTGAAGGAGAAAGGGGGCGCGGGGGAAAGAGGAAACTTTTTTTCCCGTGAAAAAAAGTTTCCTTTGTCCCCCGCACATGCCCGTTTCACTTTAATAGAATTGCTGGTCGTGATTGCCATTATTGCGATACTGGCGGCGATTTTGCTTCCGGCGCTGCAAAGCGCCCGGGAGCGTGGCAAATCGACCGGTTGTGTCAGCAATATGAAAAGTGTGGCAGTGGCGATGAACATGTATGCCGACAACAACAAAGACCTTTTCCCGGCGGCGTTCAACGTTTACGGCAAAAGTTCCAGCGGCAAGGATATCAACTACGGCTGGGCAGGGATTTTATCTCTCGCCGGAGAGTTGCCCCGCAACTTGAAATCTCAAGGTGCGGCATCGCGCTGTCCGACCTGGAACCCGGACATATCCAGTTCGTATGCGTGGAACTATCGTGGTTCCTATGGCACATACGGAGTGATACGCGGTCTTGAGGAATTCGGTCCGCGCGGAACTTATCCCAACGAAAGCATATATCACATCCACCGGCGCACCATGATGAAAGCTGAATACAAAAAAGTTCCGCTCGGCGGTGACAGTATCCACACCCGCGACCGGTATCAGGCTCCATATATTTCCAATGCCCGCCCCGGCGAAGAGCGTGCCAAAGGTATTGGCGGCAACCGTACACTGCATCTGCGCCACAGTAAAAAAGCTAACGTTTTTTACATCGACGGTCACGTTGCCCCTATAAGTAAAGAAGAAATAAATGATGAAACTTACTTGACTTATGCAAACGAAACGGTACATTAAAACCGGAGGAATTGTTATGAAACAAATTTTAACGTTTTTTATCAGTATTGCGGCATTGATTTGTACCGCCGCCGAGCTGGAAGATAAATTAATGAGTGAAAAAGAGGTCATCATCCCGCCGGGGAAACACACCTTCTCCCGGACAATAGAAGTTACACGCGACTTGACCGTCATCATGAAGGACGGAGCTGAAATATCCTCTTCCGCCAATCCGGTATTCAATCTTGTCAACGGCACACTGCGTATTTGCGGCGAAGGCAAAGGCGGGGTAATCAACGGTCCGGTCAAAGGCGGGATCGAATACTCTCCCCGCGTGCGTACAGCGGCAATTTCGATGAACAACATCAAAACAAGCGCAAGTTTGTATCTCAACAACGTGAAAATCAACAGTTTCAACGGTGTTGACGGTTACGCGTTCTCCAAGAACGAACCCCGCGTGGAATATTTCCATGTAAACAACTGCCGCTTCAAAACCAAAGGTATCGCCCTGGGATTGCGCAGTGTCAAGCTCGGTGAAGCAAAGGTCGAACACTGTTTCTTTACCGGCGGCACCAACCCGATCTATCTCAATACCGCAACGGAACGCGGTATGATCATTCGCAGTAACTACCTGAAAGATTTCGGCGTTGCCGGGATCAAGATCGGCAAAGCCGGACAAATAACCGAAGGTTGTACCACCCATCTTACCGACACCATCGTCCACGACAACCGTCTTATCGGCGGCGGCAGAACCGCCACGGAACGCGATGCCTACATCCACGGCATCCTCATCTACGGCAACAACGTTTCCGTGCAGGGCAACATCGTCCGCAACGTCAACCGCGGCGAACCGATCCCCGGCAGAGCATACGGTCAGCAGATACGGTTGAAAAACGGAACCGTCCTCAAAGGAAAGTGGCATTTTATCAACAACAAACGTCACCGTCTTGCCGGTGCCGCGATTTATCTCAAAGCCAACCGCGCCATTGTCAGCAGCAACATCTGTACCAACTCCGGCTGGCGCTCGGTGATTGAGATCAAAACCGGCGGCAGAGAACACTTTGTTTCGGTCAACAACAACATCGTTGACGGCAGTGCGCTTGCCATTGAAGACAGTTACGGCTTTGAATGTAACTCCGGCAGGTCGATGTGGCAGGGAAATATCGTTTACAACATGCCGTATCAGGCGTTTGCCGTACGCAGCGGATATGAAAACACCTTTATCGGCAATCTGCTCATCGATTGTGAAATCGGTTTCGGTATGACCGGACGCGCCCCCGGTGTCGGCGAATTGATCTCCACCAACCGCTTCATTAATGTCAAGAACCCCGTAGATGCCAAAGGAAAACCGGGCATGGGAAATGATATCCATCTGCCATCAACCGTGGCAATTTCTCCGGATGCGGATTTGCCGGAAGCGGGAAAAGCGTGGTATGGACGGCAGCTGGTACGCGGAAAAAAACTTTATATCTGTCTGGGCGAAAACAACAATTATTTCTGGATGGAACTTCAGGGAAAGATCATTCCGCCGGTAAAATATACCGTCAGTGGAAAAGAGATGGTCGCCAACGGCAACTTCGCCACGGCAAACGAAAAGAATGTTTTGCAGAACTGGTCGCTGTGGTGTCAGAATGCCCGCGAAGGAGAAATTGCCGCCAAAGACCGGAATATTGCTTACGACAAACAGGTTTTCCATTCCGGAAAACAATCCTTGAAATTCAATTTCCCCGCCACCACCGCAACGTGGAGCATCAAGCACGACCTGAAACTCATTCCGCGCCGCCGCTACCGGGCAACCGCTGTGGTCAAAGCGGATAAGGGAACCAGATTGTCGCTCTTTGCCCTCCCCTCAGGCGCGGAAGGCAAGCAAGTCCGCAATGACGAAACCAACACCAACTGGCAGACGATTACGGTTGATTTTGTCCAGCCTGCCAACTCAATGACAGCTTCCGTCGGCTTATCTTGCGGCAAAGTTCCGCCCAATTACAGCACCTGGATAGACTCGATTTCAGTCAGAGAACTTTCGCGCGAAGATGGCACAATGCCCTCTGTTCCTGAAAAAACGGCAGTAAAAACCGTCGGCAGCAACCAAATGCCGGAAAAACTCTCCTGGCGGGCAGTAAATTGTAAAATCACTGCCGCAGGCAAAGAAAATCTGGAAATCGCCACCACCAAAGACGGTGCCATCATGCTGACCGGAAAAGTTAAACTTGCCGCCCCCGGCAAATGGCAGTTTTCCGCAGCACTCCCTCCGGGATGCGCCATCAGAGTCATTCCGGCATCAGGAAAAATGGTCAAAGCCGACAGCGGTCAGACGGTAGAGTTTACCACCACAAATAATGCGGAAACGGTTCAACTTCAATTCTGGCTGCCCATGACTCCGGCTGGCACAATCCAAAAGGTGAACAAAATGGCACTGTTCAAACTGGCGCAGTGAACTCCGGCGCGCTTCACTTCAACAGCATAAAGCCGCTGGGGATATAGTTATCACGGATGACGACATTGTCAAAAACACCGGAATAGAAATTTTTCTGTTCCGGTGTCAATTTTTCCAGACTCCGGAGCAGAGTACTGAATGAGATTTTTCTGGGATATTCCCCGGCAATATCGTTGCACGCCAATGTTGCATCAGCAGCAATGAGAGCATAAAAGCATCCCTTGAAAACTTTGCCGTAATTTCTCATAAGTGTCCGGACTTTGTTCCGGCAGAAGATGGGCCGCTCCACCGTTTGCCTCACCCCCAATTCAAGCAGTGTCACATACTCTTTCCCGTCTATGGTGCAAAAGAAAAACAAATCCCGTTCTCCGGCCGGATGTGCAGAGACCATAACCAATTCGGCATGAAAAGATTGCAATTCTCCTTGCGGCAACTCTGCCATCGTCGCAATGTCTTCTGCAAATCCTCGCAATGTATTCAACTTCTCCCACAACAGAAGTTTGATATCCCGCGGTTCAACCCATGTTCTCACCTGTCCTCCCTTTGCTCTTAAATTCTCCGGGGACAGCGGAGCTGTGAAAATAAAAAAGACCGAACGCCCCGGACACTATACCAGAGGCCCGACCAAGAGCCTGCGAACCGATGCCAGAGAACGTCCGGCAAGATGTGATAAGGACACAATCCTACCGGATACATTCCACCTATGGTTCGCAAAAACAAGCAGTTTATTTGGTCGGTTTCTGGTATGTTTGCGGAAATATAACGGTTAAAAAAAGCCCAATGACCGGCAAGTTACCGGTTATTCAGCTAATAATATAACATAAAAAATATCAAATTCAAACCAGAAAAAGCTGTTACTGGAAAAAAACACCATCCAAACCGGCTTCAACAGAGCTTTTTTACCTCATCTTACTTCAATTCGCATACCAACTGCTGCAAAAATCCGTAAAGGATTTTCACATTGTCGATCTTCACATACTCTTTGGTCGTGTGACATCCCGGCGCCCCGGGGCCCAGGGAAATAAGTTCCAACTCCGGATTTTTGCGCCCGAACATGCCGCACTCCAAACCGGCATGTATAGCTTCCAGCTGCAACGCACTTCCGGCGTATTTTTCCCACAAGTTCCGGCAGACACTGACCAGCTTGCAATCAGGACGCGGCGTCCAGCCGGGATATGAACTGCTCACTGTGCCAACAGCTCCGAATGTGCCGAAATGAGCTGCCAGCATCGCGCTTGCCTGTTCCCGGCACTCATCGGCCAAACTGCGCTGACTGGTACGGATGCGCAGTTGTTCCGCTTCAGTAAAAACCGCCGCCAGATTGGAACTGGTTTTGACAATGCCAAGCTCTTCATCCCGTTCAAATGCGCCATTGGGAGCAAGCGCCAATGCGGTAAGCAGCTCCTCTTGAAATCTGTCGCTGAACTGCATTGCCGGACGTTCACACGGAATGATCTCTATCGTCACGCTCTTGCGCTGCAATTCGCCATTGAGGATACCGGAGAAAACGGTCGCCGCACTCTTCAACTGTTCGATATCGCCGCTGAAAATGATTTCCGCCCGGGCTTCGTGCGGAATGGCATTGTCGGCATTTCCGGAGTTGAACGAACACAATTTGAGCTGTTTTTGCGCCAGCAGAAAACCGGCAAGCGACTTGATCGCATTACCGCGATTCTTGTCGATGCAATCCCCGGAGTGTCCACCGGGCAAGCCATCCAGCACGACTTTAAACGCGTTCCCTTCTGCGGCAGACTTTTCCCGTTCCGGAACAATGACAAACTCCTGCCGCGCACCGCCGGCACAACCGATAGTTGCCCTTCCCACCGGACCGCAGTCAAGGTTTATCAGATATTTGCCGTCCAACATATCCTCTTCCAATGCCGCAGCTCCAATCAATCCGGTCTCCTCGCTGACGGTAAACACAGCACTGATGGCGCCGCATTGCAAATTTTTATCACACAGAAGCGCCATGGCGATCGCTATCCCGGAGCCGTCATCACCGCCCAAAGTGGTTCCTCTTGCACGCACCACATCGCCGTCGATATATGGTTCAATTGCCTGGGTGAGAAAATCGAAACTCTCATCATCCGCAACCGGAACCATATCCAAATGCGCCTGAAAAATTATCCGCGGCACATCTTCAAATCCCGGGGCGGCATCCCGGTCGATACGCAAATTGCCTGCAGCATCTTTCCGGCAATGCAAACTTCTTTGTTCAGCATATTTGATCAGCGCGTCCGCCAAAGCCGCTTCGTGCCCGGACGGATGCGGTACAGAACAAACCAAATCAAAAACCTCCCACACTGCGGAAGGAGAAAGAGATGCTATTTCACTCATTTTTATTTACCATTCTTACTTATTGAAAAATTTCCGTATTTTTTCAATCATATAATCCAGCTGCGCGGTTCCCATTCCCGGGTAAACACCGATCCACACTGCATTATTCATCAATATATCAGTGTTTTTCAACTCCCCAACGATGCGGAAATCCTCCCCTTCGACCAAACCGTCAAAACAGGGATGACGGGTAAGATTTCCGGCAAAGAGGTTGCGGGTCTGGATTTTGTTGTCTTCCAGATATTTGGAAAAATCGTTGCGTTCACAGCCGCACCCCGGACGGAGGGTCATCAAAAATCCGAACCATGAGGGATCAGCTTCCGGCAATTTTTCAAACAACTGCAACTCTTTGATATCCGCAAGATGCGCATACAGATACTCAAAATTCTCTTTCCGTCTGGCGGTAAATCCGGCAACCTTGTCCAACTGCGCCACACCGATCGCCGCCTGCAGATCCGTTGCTTTCAAATTGTAGCCGAAGTGACTGTAGACATACTTGTGGTCATACCCGAACGGCAGAGTTCCGAACTGCCCGTTGAAACGGCAGCCGCAGGCATTATCCCGCCCGGAATCACAATGACAGTCCCGTCCCCAATCCCGCATCGATTTCAGGATCCGGTGCAACAGCGGATCAGAGGTATAAACTGCTCCCCCCTCCCCCATGGTCAAATGGTGCGGCGGATAAAAACTTGATGTACCGATGTCGCCCCAGCTTCCGGTGGCTTTCCCCTTGTAAGCTGAGCCCAGAGCATCGCAATTATCTTCAATAAGAAACAAACCGTACTTCCGGCAGAATGCGGCAACTTTTTCCAGATCAAAGGGATTACCCAGTGTATGCGCCAGCATGACTGCACGGGTCTTTTCAGAACGGGCACTTTCCAATTGTTCACAAATGATATTGGCACTTCCCAGTTCCACATCGACAAACACCGGCACTGCTCCATACTGAATAACGGGAGCGACAGTCGTGGGAAAACCGCACGCAACCGTGATGACTTCATCTCCTCTCCGGATGCGCCTTTCTCCAAGAAGCGGACTGGTCAGCGCCATAAATGCCAACAAATTTGCCGATGATCCGGAGTTGACCAGCAACGCATATTTCACCTTCAGCAACTCCGCAAGTTTCCGCTCAAACATGGCGGCATACCGTCCGGCAGTGAGCCAGAATTCCAGTGCCGAGTCGGCAAGATTTTTCATTTCGCTCTCATCGAAGACCCGTCCGGCATAATTTACTTTATCCACGCCGGGAACAAAATCTTTGCTTTTGCCATGCACCAGACGGTAATACTCTCCCACTTTGGCGATGATCTCATCGTGCAATTCTTTCACTTTGTCCATATCAAACCCTTTTTCTGTGCCGCACAGATATACTCTTCAAGCATCGGCAAACTCAAAACTTTCTGCTCTTCGTAAAATGCAGCATACCACCTCGCCGTCATCTCCAGCGCAGTTTCAATATTCCACACTCCGTGCCACGCCAGAACGTCCCGGCTCTTGCGGCAGTTCAAACGGAGAAGTTTTGCCTCGTGCAGCGCCTCTGGATCAGCTTCAATGCGGTACTTTAATTTTTCCCAGAAACGCTGCATTATCTGTACCACCTCTCCCACCGGCAACGATTCATCATCCAGCGGACCGAAGTTCCACCCTCCGGCAAATTCAGAACGCCCCTGATACAGTCGGGCGCCCAACAGCAAATAACCGGACAACGGCTCAAAAACATGCTGCCAGGGGCGTACCGCTTCCGGATGCCGGATCACTGCTTCCACGCCGGAAGCCGCACCGCGCATCAAATCAGGTATCAACCGGTCATCCGCCCAATCTCCGCCGCCGATAACGTTTCCGGCGCGCGCACTGGCAATCAGACATTTCCCATCGGCAAAAAAGCTGTTGCGATAACAGCTGACAACAAGTTCAGCACACCCTTTGGAGGCGCTGTACGGATCAAAACCGCCCATAGGATCACTTTCAACGCAGGGGATGCCATCCTCGCGGTTCTCGTAGCATTTGTCGCTGGTCACGATCACAGCCGCCCGCACTTCCGGAGTCTGCCGCAACGCCTCAAGCAGATTCAGCGTACCAATAACATTGGTGTCGAATGTCGCGGCACTTTCTCTGTAACTCAACCGCACCAGCGGTTGTGCCGCCAGATGAAAGACCACTTCCGGAGCAAAATCACGAACCACTGCCGCCAGCTTTTCCCGGTCACGGATATCGCAATCAACATGGTTCCAGCGGCGCTCTTTCAATACGGCAAAGTGAGAGAGTTCTCCCGGCATCGGCAGGGATATTCCACAAATTTCAGCGCCAAGCTGCTGCAGCCACAATGCAAGGAATGACCCTTTGAAACCGCTGTCACCGGTTACCAGCACCCGCCGTCCGGCATAAATGTTGTCAAACATAATCAACTCTTTTTCCAGAAACGGGTCCACGGCGCACTGCCGCTTTCCCACAATTCGTTGAGCATCTTGTATTCCCGGGGATTATCCATACACTGCCAGAATCCTTCATGCCGGAACAAACGCATTTCACCGTCGGCGGCGATCTGTCCCATTGGTTCAGCTTCAAAGAAGCGATCCGGCTTCCCCGCCAGATAACGTTCCACAACTTCACGTCTGGCGACCATGAATCCGCCATTGATAAATCCGGCGCGGCGCAACGGTTTTTCATTGAACGCCAACACCGTATCGCCGTCAAACTCCAGTTCGCCGAAACGTCCCTCCGGATGCACGGCGCTGATGGTCAGCATTTTGCCGCCGGCAAGGTGGTGCTGATACAATTCTCCGAGGTCGATATCAGCTACTCCATCGCCGTAGGTGAGAAAGAAGTTTTCATCCTCCGGAGCCAGATAGCGGGAAGCTTTCAACACCCGCCCTCCGGTCATCGTATCCAGTCCTGTCGAAGCAAGAGTAACCTGCCAATCCGCTTCATCATCTCCCCGGTGAAAGGTCATCTGCGGTTCATTTCCCAAAGTCAAAGTAATATCACTTGTCCGGGCTCGGTAGTTGAGAAAAAAGTTCACAAACTCCTCCCGTTTGTACCCCAGACAAAGGATAAAACGCCGCACGCCGAACGCAGCGTAACTTTTCATGATATGCCACACTACCGGAAAATCACCGATGGGAACCATCGGTTTCGGCAGCAATTCAGTGACTTCCCGCAAACGGGTGCCGCGTCCGCCGCACAATATCATCACCGGCGGCATCTTGGAATTTTCACAACTCATAAGTTTATACTATGCTCCAAAATTCAGGACATTGTCATCATACTATATCATATAGAGAATATAACACCATCAAGCATCTTTGTCAAGAATGCAGGTGTCTTTTCACTGGAGTATTGCCGCCACAAAGCGCATTTTACCAAACTGGTCAGGGATAACTTCAATTCCGGAAAAACCGTTCTCCGTCAACGCCGCCTCTGCCCTTGAAGTCTGATGCGGAGACATCTCCAATACGATCCGCCCGCCGGAAAACAGAAAACCCGGAGCTGTTCTTATCAATTCAAAAATCAATGCCATCCCTTCATCACAGGCGGTCAGAGCCAGCTGCGGTTCAAAATCGCGCACCTCCGGAGCAAGAGTTTTATACTCATCAAAAGTGACATAAGGCAAGTTGGCGGCTATGATATTGAATTTTTCTTTTTCCAAGACGGAGAGCAAATCACTCTCTTTGAAGATCATCCTGTCATCAAGAGATAATTGCCGGGCATTTGTTCCGGCAACTTCCAGCGCAGCAGGGCTTTTATCCAGAGCTGTCACCGTAATATCGCGCCGCCGGTACGCCGAAAGCAAACCGATCGCGCCGCTGCCGCAACCGACATCCAAAAGCGAACCGCCTTCCGGCAGATGCTTCACCACATACTCCACCAGAACTTCAGTCTCACTGCGGGGGATCAGTACCGCAGGAGAAACTTTCAAGTCAAGCTCCCCGAATGGAGCATTCCCGAGAATATACTGCAAAGGTTCATGGTGACAACGGCGCAAAACCAGTTCATCCAACGCCGCACACGCTCCGGCATCTACGGTGTGACCGGTAAAAAGGGCAGACGAAGAGAGATCAAGTGTTTCCAGCACCAGCCAACGGGCTTCGTTCTGAAAATTCTCGATCCCGGCAGATTTCAGCTTCTCTGCATATTTTTCAATCAAAGCATTTAATTTCATAATGGGATAAATTTACCCTGCAAACGGATGCTTTTCAAGCGATTTTTGAAGAAATCAGTTGAAAAATCATGAAAAATGGGGTATAGTATTGTCCGGAACAATATTAAACTCATGGAGGGAGACAAAATGATTTTTCCGGAATGTCCGGATCTGGACTTTATAATCAGGCTGTGCACCGCAGGAATGTTGGGTGCATGTATCGGTTTGGAGCGGGAACTGCGGGCAAAAGAAGCGGGTATCCGTACCCACTTTCTGGTGGCCCTTGGCAGTTCGCTGATGATGATAGTTTCCCAGCACGGCTTCGGCGATTTGATGCCGCTTATCGGTTACGGAAAATTTGATCCGGGCCGTGTCGCCGCCCAGATCGTCAGCGGCATCGGTTTTCTGGGTGCCGGTATTATTATCTTCAAAAAAGAAGCAGTTCAGGGCTTGACCACAGCCGCCGGATTGTGGGTCGCCGCCGGTATCGGTATGGCGGTCGGCGGAGGAATGTACGTTCTGGGAATGGCGGCAACCGTATTGGCTCTTGTCTGTTTCGAGCTGCTGCGGTTAAGCTCCAGTCATCTGGGATTGATAAGCCGCAATGTCCATGTAACGTTCCACACCAAGAGCGAAAATACTCTGGAAAAAACCATCGAGACATTGAACATCAAGGGATTCCGGGTCGGCAACTACTCATTCCGGAAAGATTCCGACGGCAACTTGAAGGTCAATATGGTCATCCGTTACCGGGCAAGAAAGAGTGATGCAAGTGCCGTACTGCGGCGTCTGGAAAAAGTTTCCGGATTGAAACTGGAAAAATTTGAATAACACACGATGTTCCCCGTATCCTGGCAACAAATAATGATCCGCGACCAAGAAGGCGGAGCAGTTCCGTTTGACCCGGCTGAATTGCAGACCCGTATCGAAAACGCATTCCGCAGCTCCGGGCAGGAGAGCGAAAGTTACGTTTCCGACGATATTGTCACGGCACTGGTTTACACCTTGAAGCGGGTGCCGAAAAAGGAACTTGTTTTCAACCGTGGCGAGATCGATTCTGCGGTTATCCGGATTTTGGAAAGTTCCGGTTTTCCGGATGCCGCACACCGTTTCCGGGAGTCCGCAAGCGAACAACTGGTACAGTTAGCTGCCGGTTTGGAGACTGTGGAAGAGTTCCTGACCGCACATCTGGGCTGTTCTCTGGAACGGCTGCACCGGATCGCAGAAAAATGTGTTCAGGCGCTGGAAACATTGAAGATACCCGGTGCATCGCCGCACTTGCTCATCGAATTGGCGCGGCACTATGAACGGGAACTTGCGGAAGATGATTTGAGAAACACAGCAAATGTGGGAAGCGGAGCCGGATTATCCCGGCAGGAAATAGCCAAACTGCTGCCGGAAGCTGCGGCACAGCTGATGCATGCAGGAGTACTGGAAACCGGCGGAATATCAGCGGTCTTCCCGGGGATCAGATTTCAGTTCAAGATGGAAAAGTTTGCCGAATTGAACCAATTCAGCCAGCCGGTCACGGAATTGGAATTGCATCCGGCGCTGTACCGGGCGGGACGAGCGTTGGAAGAAGCAAGAATCGAGATCCAGAAACACTTTTCCGGGGATGCCCCCCTGCCCTGTCTGATTTCGATACCGGACATGTTTGAATTTCTGACCACACAGGCTGGCTGTACCAAAGCTGACAAATTAGCGGCAGAACTGGCAGGAATTCTTTGCAGCGAGCTGAAAGCGGAAGTTTATCAGCTGTCTTTTGAGTAACAGAAACAGGTGATCTTGCGCTTATCCTCCAAAGCTTTTTGATGGTGAAAACGTCAGAATTTCGCTGCGAAATGAAATTCTGAAAACCGTTTCACTTTTGTTTAGAAAAACTCAGATCGCCTTTGATAAATTTTCACCTCGATCAATGTTTATTTTTCACCTTTTCACGGGCTTTCTGGAAAAGTGTATATAACGGCGGGATAAACGCCACTCCGAGAATGGTTGCACCTAACATCCCCCAGAACGTCGTTGTTCCTATCACCCTTCGGCTTTCCGCGCCTGCTCCGGAAGCAAACAGCAGCGGCAGTACCCCGAAAATAAAACTCCACGCCGTCATCAGCACCGCACGGTAACGGTAATTTGCTCCGTTAAGGGCAGCTCTGACCACGGACTTGCCGGCCGCACGCTCCTGCATTGAAAATTCCACCATCAAAATCGTACTCTTGGCACACAAACCGATAAGCATGATCAAACCAAGCTGCGCATAAATATCCAGTAACATACCCGTCAGCCACAATGCGGCAACTCCGCCGAGCATAGCGAATGTGACTGAAAGAATGACCGGCAGCGGTACTGTCCAAGACTCATATTGTGCAACCAGAAAGAGATAACCGAAAATAACCGCCAATGTCATCAGAATAAGGATCCGGCCGTCATTATTTTTTTCCTGATAACTCATATCAGTCCAACCGACAGTATAATGATTCGGGAAATTATTTTTTACCATTGCTTCAATTTTATCCATAATCTCTGCTGACGAAGCTCCGGGAACAGGAATTACCGTTATTGCCGCGGACATATTCTGGTCAAAACGTTCGATTTTACGGGCGCCCAGCATGATTTTCGGGGTCATAAAGGCAGATAATGGAACCATATCACCGTTATTATTCTGCACCATGGTTTCTTCCAGAGCACTAAAAGTGGAACGCTCATTACCTTCCAACTGGATCTTTACCTTGAAAGAATAGCCTTTCAGATTGAAATCATTGACATACAAACTGGCAAAACTGCTCTGCATAAAAGTCATGATGCGATCAGTCGGAATTCCGAGAGCTTCAGCCTTTTCACGGTCGATATCCAAAAACACCTGCGGCGTGCGGGCGTTGAATCCACTGAACGCGAAAGCAACCTCCGGCATCTGTTGTTTATTGTTGAGCATTCCCAGCAGTTTCCCCATTTGCTGTTCAAATTCCTGCGGAGTTTCACCACCAGCAGTACGGAATGCAAAAGTCACACCGCCGGTAACCCCCAATCCCATAATTGCTGGCGGCTGAAAAGCACGGACTTCTCCCTGCGGAATAGTGGAACCCATTTCCATGATTTTGCCGCGAATGGCAGAAATGGATAAATCCGGTGTGGTACGTTTGCTCCAGTCATCCAGCGTAACAATAGCAAAGCCCAGGTTTTCACTTGCTCCTGACATAATGGAAAAACCGGATACGGCAATTACTTCTCTTACACCTTTGATTTTCTGAACTTTTTCACTGAATTCCAGCATTGCATTGTTTGTACGCGGCAATGCTGCCCCGGGAGGAAGTTCAACTTCACACATCAATACCCCTTTGTCTTCGTCAGGCAGAAATCCGCCGTTGAGGTTTTGAGAAATAAAACAGGTTGCAATCAAAGCTCCCAGCATAAGAACTGCTGCCAGCAGAAGACGGCGTATCATTATCCGGCTGAAACACAGAAATCCATTTTTTGTTGCGTTCAGAGAAATATCAAACCAGCGGAACAAAATGAATTTTTTCTTCTTCATCTGATCTGCCGGACGCAGGATCAACGCACACAGAGCCGGACTCAAGGTCAACGCGTTAAAAGCAGAAATACACAATGCAATACACATCGTTACTGCAAACTGCATATAGATCGTGCCGACAATACCGCCATAGAAGGCAATCGGCGCATAGATCGCCGCCGATACAAGTGTTGCGGCAATCACCGGCCCGGTGATCTGTGCCATACTTTTACGGGTCGCCTCTTTCGGAGAAAGTTTTTCTTCTTCAATGATACGCATGGTATTTTCCACCACCACGATCGCATTATCGACCAGCGAGCCGATCACCAGAATAAGACCGAACATTGTCAATACATTGATACTGTATCCCAAGATCGACATAAAGAAAAATGTTCCCAGCAGCGATACCGGGATCGCCAGCGCCGGAACCAGCGTTGCCCGGAAATCCTGCAGAAAAATATAGGTAATAGCAACCACCAATATCAATGTTATGATCAATGTCACGGCAATTTCTTTGACGTTGACCATAATGTAGTGAGTAGGATCATAAGAAAGATGTGCGGTTACACCTTTCGGGAAGCGTGTCTTCAAATCTTCCAGAGTTTCATTGGCACTTTTAACCAAATTGACAGCATTAGCACCATCCTGCCGGTAAATGGCAAGGGCAATACAGCTTTCGCCATTGAAAAAACCTTCATCGGTGTAGCGTTCTGCACCAAGTTCCAAACGGGCGATATCGCCGAGTTTGATCTGTTCGCCGCGTTCACCGGTGGCAATGATAATGGAAGCAAACTCTTCAACAGTTTTCAATCGTCCGGTAAGGTCAAGTTTCAACTGCAGATAGTTATTGGATTTTTCAGCTCCGAGACTTCCGGCGGCTACCGGGATGTTCTGACTGGCAAGCTTGCCCATAACCACTTCCGGTGCAAGTTTCAAAGCCGCCATCTTTATGGGATCAAGCCAGATACGCATACTGTAATTGCGTTCACCGAGAATTTCCACATACCCCATTCCCGGCAAACGGGCGAAGGTATCTTTGACATTCATGCGGACATAATTTGCCAGATCAAGATGATCCAACTCCTCGCCTGTGGTGCGGAATACATACACACCGATCATATCCGTGGATTGCTTTTTGGTGGTTACACCGATCTGCTTTACAATATCCGGCAGCTGTGCTTCCGCGCGTTGGACCGCATTCTGCACATTGACCTGAGCAATGTCAGAATCAATTCCCGGCTTAAAGGTCAAAGTGAGAGTGTAGTTGCCGTTATTATCACTTTCGCTTTTGAAGTAGAGCAGATCTTCGATACCATTGACCTGTTCTTCAATGACTCCGGCTACTGTTTCGGCAATAACCTGTGAGGTCGCTCCGGGATACATCGCCGTAACTTTGACCGTAGGCGGAGCGATTTCCGGATATTCGGCAATCGGCAGCTGAAACAGACAGATAACACCGATCAAAGCTGTCACAATGCTTATGACAAAAGCAAATTTAGGTCGGTCAATAAAAAATGCAGCAAACATCGGTTATCTCCCCTGCTTGAAAACCTTTTCGGCATCGACAGGCACGACAGGAGCATTGGCACGGATCTTGTGGGTACCGTCCACGACAACCGTTTCTCCATTTTTCACTCCGTTAAGAATGATAAGCCTGCCCGCAACCGTTTCGCCGATTTTCACCTCTTTCCGTACGGGAATATTGTTTTGAGTGTTCAGGACCCATACGAAACATTTTCCGTTTTCCATTATCAGCGCGGATGGAAGAACCGTAGATTGTTCACCGGGAGTATTAACCGCAAAGAGTTGAACCGTCACAAAACCACCAGGCATCAGTTCAAGATTTTTATTCGGGAATGTCGCCCACATCGTTATGGTATTGCTTTTCTGATTTATCTTATTATCAACCAGAGTTATCAGAGCAGTCTCTTCAAATACTTTACCGTCAGCAAGCACGACGCGGACTTTGGCATTTTTCTTTATATTTTCAACTCCGCCGAAATCACGACGCAAGGCTTTTTCGCTGATACTGAATTTCACATAAATCGGGGCAAGCTGCTGAATATCAGTCAAAGCTCCCATTTGCGGAGTAAGAAGATCGCCGACAGAAGCAATGCTTTTTCCGATCCGTCCGGATATCGGAGCTGTGATCCGGGTGTAGGAGAGAGTATTTTTTGCATCGATAAGAGCCGCTTCAAGCCTTTTGATGTTGGCTTTTGCCACATTGATTTCCATTACGGAAAACTCGTGAGAAGATGCTGATACAGCGTTGCTTTTCAGAAGTTTGCTTTTTCTGGCATGTTCACTGGCGGCATAAGCCAAAGTTGCTCTTTGAGCTTCAAGTTGTGCTTCAAGTCCCTGAACTGCGGCTTGGTAAGTTGTATCTTCAATTTCATAAAGCAGTTGTCCGGCTTCAACCAGAGATCCTTCGGTGAAATGGATTTTTCGCAGTTCACCGTTGATACGGGGCATGATCTGTACGTTGTTGATTGCTTCTACGATACCGACATAACGGTGGAATGCCTTTGATGATGGTGGAATTGCTTTTTCGACAACAACTGCAGGTGCAGGCATTTTCGGTTGTTCATCCGCCGATAAAACCTCTGTGTTCAACATTCCGAAAATTACAGTACCAGTTATTGCAAAAAATCTTTTCACGATATACCCTCTATGATTTTTTTTGTTTATTTATTGTGTACAGCTTTCTAATATAACATATAAATGCTGTATTTTCAAGTACTTGAGCATGTACATCGGCGCGGTGAAACGTTGTAAGTTGTTCAAAAACTCGAATAGTTACAACTTGAAAAATTTTTTTGATTTTTTTCATGCACAGGTAAAAAACGACCTCTGTCGTATTCCTTTTTCAGCAATCGTTGCCGGAGCAGAACCCGATGGGTTATCCATCGCACAAATTATGAAAAACATCCCGGAAGACTGGAACGAACAGCGCAAGTCTCTCGGATTCCCGGAACGGTAACCAACCGAACCCCGGCGGCTGGAATTATCCTGCCGCCTTTTTGCGTTTACGCACGGCGTGCCGCGGCGGTTGCGGCAAAGGGCAAGGTGAATCATGGTATACCGAGAACTTTGTCAGATTTTCTCAAAAAACTTTTATTCTGCACTTGTATTCCGGATTTTTGCAATTATATTAAGTTAGTGAACGATAACTAACAGAAGCCAAAACAGGAGAAGATCATGGATTGGAGCAAACGGCAGAAAGAGATTATTGAGGCGGCAATTTCCCTGATTGCCCAAAATGGGATCGAAGGTTTGACAACAAAAGCCCTTGCTGCAGCCGTTGGGATTTCTGAACCGGCTTTGTATCGGCATTTTTCTAATAAATCCGAAATCGTCCAGGCGGTGATCGGGTGTTTCGATGATGACGTGGAAAATTTAAAGAATACACAACGCGGATGGCAATTCATCAAGGCTTTTTTTGCTCATCGCATTGAACAAGTAAAAACCGAACCGGCATTGGCGAACATGATCTATTCTGAAGAATTATTTATCCACAACAGCGATCATGCCGATCTTATGAAAGAGATGATGCACAAGCACCGGAACATGATAATGGAAAATATTGTCATTGCATCAAAGAATGGAGTCATCAGAAATGACATTGCTCCGGAAATGATTTTCCGTATGCTTGCCGGTTCCTTGCGTTTGTTGATAAAACAGTATGGAATGAGCGGTAATGCATTTGATTTATGTTCTGAAAGTACTATTTTGTTTGATACATGGGATTTGCTTTTTAAGGTAAAATAACCGTCAATGTCCAACCAGGAGGTATGAAATGGAAGAAAAAATGTTCTGTTTTCAATGTCAGGAAGCTTGTCGAAACACCGGATGCACATTTGCCGGAATGTGTGGCAAAAAAGCTGAAACCGCCAATTTGATGGATGAAATCATCCGTCAACTCAAACTTATTGCGTTGACCAGGAAAGTCGATCGCGAACTTGGACGTTTTGTGACCAAGTCTCTTTTTATGACCATCACCAATGCCAATTTTAACAATGCCGCGCTCCAAAGACAGCTGGATGAGGCAATAAAACTTGCCGGAGAAAATCAGGCAAAACTCCCAATCGGCGTGCTTGCTTGCGAAAATGAGGATATCCGCTCCCTGCGGGAATTGCTTAGTTACGGTTTGAAAGGTATAGCTGCTTATGCTGAACATGCCGCTGTTTTGGGCAAAGAAGATGACAGCATTTACGCCTTTTGCTTCAAAGCGTTGCAGACTGCGGCAACGGAAACGGATTCTGACAAACTGCTTGCAGTTATTCTGGAAGCGGGCGAAATCGCTGTCAAAACAATGGCATTGTTGGATAACGCCAATACAGAAACATTTGGAAATCCGCAAGTAACGACGGTCAAAACCGGAGTCGGCGACCGTCCCGGAATTTTGATTTCCGGACACGATCTGCTTGACCTCAAGGAACTTCTGGAACAAAGCAATGATGCCGGTATCGATATTTATACCCACTGTGAAATGCTTCCCGCGCACTATTATCCGGAGCTGAAAAAATATCCGCATCTTTACGGCAATTACGGAAACGCATGGCACTTGCAGAATAAGGAATTTACATCATTCAACGGTCCGATTTTGATGACTACCAACTGCATTACCCCGGTTCAGGATGCTTACAAAAATCGGATTTTTACGACTGGGTCTGCTGGTTATCCGGGTGTACCGCATATTGCTGACCGCAAGGCTGGCAAGCAGAAAGATTTTTCAGAAATCATCGAACTTGCCAAAAAATGCAAAGCTCCGGAAGCATTGGAAAACGGTACGATCACCGGCGGTTTTGCTCATGCACAGCTCTTTGCCCTTGCCGATAAAGTTGTGGAAGCCGTCAAGTCCGGAGCAATCAGACGCTTTGTGGTAATGGCTGGCTGTGACGGCAGACAGAAAGAGCGGCAATATTATTCCGATGTGGCAGAAAATCTGCCTGAAGATGCCGTCATTCTGACTGCCGGATGTGCCAAGTACCGTTACAATAAACTTGTGACCAATGATATCGCTGGTATTCCCAGAGTTCTGGATGCCGGACAGTGTAATGACTGTTATTCGTTGGCTGTCATAGCTTTGAAGCTCAAGGAAGTTTTCGGAGTCAAAGATATCAACGAGCTGCCCATATCCTTTGATATTTCGTGGTATGAACAGAAAGCTGTTGCGGTATTGCTGGCGTTATTGCATCTTGGATTTAAAAATCTCCGATTGGGACCAACGCTTCCGGCGTTTCTCTCTCCCAATGTTGCAAAGATCCTGGTCGAAACTTTTGATATCAAAGGGATCACTGATCCGCAAACAGATATCAAAGCAATGATGGCTGGAAAATAATTTTCCCAAGAGATTGGCGGCTGGAATTATCTTGCCGCCTTTTTTGCGTTTTAAGGGGCGTGTCATAGCGGTTATGGCAAAAGCCGGATGAAGCATCCCGTTGGCATCATCCTTGCAAATTTGTTGTAAATAAAAGAAAATCGCAAACGGATGTTGAAAAAACACATCTTTACTGGCTGCGGAGGCGAAGAACAACTTTATTTTTCCTGTCCCGATTGCCGCATTTATTCAGATGCACACATCAGCTGGGATTAAATAAATAACTATATTTTTATTACGAAGAACCACAGATATCCCATAATTTATCAAAAAACAGGTATTTCCTCTGTTTTTGAGCGTGAAAAATTTGATTTTTGAAAAAGTGATTTTGTCAGATTTCCCTGCCCGAAGCAGTTGCGCTCGAAACTGCCTGTTTCCAGTCGGCGGATGCAGTGCGAGGCAAGGTCGGGTTTTGCAAGCGAGAAGCGAGGGGAGTGTACGATTGTACTCCTATGAGAGACTATTTGTCAAGTTTTATTTGCAAAAAAATCGTAAAAAAGTTGATAATCAGCGAAAGATGATTCTAAAAAGCTGCTTTTGTCTTGCTCCTATTCGCGTTCTGTAATGCTTCTGCCAGGAAGCGA
>JAFTRX010000025.1 GCA_017462015.1 Lentisphaeria bacterium | reverse complement strand
GTCGCTTCCTGGCAGAAGCATTGTAGAACGCGAATAGGAGCAAGACAAAAGCACACCTTTTTGAATCATCTTTTGCTGATTATCAACTTTTTTAACGATTTTTTTGCAAACATAACTTGACAAATTGTCTCTCATAGGAGTTCATGACAGCGTTGAACGCATGCCCACTGGTGGCGCGGCGCAGAGCGCACGCGCGTTTTGCTTGCGCAAAACACCGACAAAATATGTAACCGGTGGATAGATAGTGGAGCATTCTCCTTCTCCTTGATGTCTACGGAGGACAGGAGCGAGATTGCCCACTCTTTTCCGCCGACTGCAATCAAACCGCTTTATTATTTGACAAACTACCCCTTTTGAGGTATATTCCAATACAGTAAAAGAGGTTATAACATAAAAGTTTCACAAAAATTGGGACATTAACTATTTTTTTATCTTGAAGGCAATCTTTAACTGTTTTGCGCAAGCAAAACGCGCGTGCGCAATGCGCCGCGCCACCAGTGACACTGCGTTCAAAGTGGTCTGTTCGCGATCGGCGGATGGATCGCGCGGCAAGGTTGCGGGTAAATCAAGGCGACAACGAAGGAGTGGACTCTGTGTCCATGACTGAGTGGGCGTCCGCCGATTTGCCCGTAAGATTGCCCGCGAGGCGCCGCCGCAGGTCGTTTCTTATGGGACAGCTGTTACTGTAAATACATTTCGTTAAATGTATTGCCGTTGTGCGGTGTTGTCGGGACATCGAGCGGCTCTTTACTGTCGACGATGCCGGTACGGCGGCTCAACGGATAAAAGGTCAGCCATGCTCTGCCAATCATCTGTTTCCGGTGTACCGGTCCGAAATAACGGCTGTCCATGCTGAAACTTGAGTTATCTCCCAGCATCAGATAATGATTGTCGGGAACAGTGTACTCTTCTCCGAAAGCAAAGCCCATACTTCCCATGTTGGAAAGATGCCCGTGATAACCGCCTTTCATCGAATATATCTTTTTGAATCGCGGTTCGATCTCCTGCACCGGACGGAACTCAGCAGCTCCGGCAGGTTTGATATAAAGCTGATTATCGACGATCTTCACCGTATCTCCCGGCAATGCTGCCAGGCGTTTGATATAGTAGTACCCGCCGGTAAGTATCAGAGGAATATCGTTATACTTGAGATTTTCCGTGGTGAACACCATCACATCGCCGCGTTTGGGCGGCGAAAGGTACAGCGAAAACCGTTCAACGAACAAATGGTCGCCCAGAGAAACGAAACCGTCAGAGATCTTTTCATTGGCAGAGATGATTTTTCCGGGATACATGCGGGTATAAGCCAGCACCTGTTCCGGAGTTCCCGGCAGAGTTACACTATTTTTCCCCAGTTGGAACGATGTGCGGTCGAAAATCATTCCCGGTTGGTGACGTTCAGTGCCGGGGACGTACTCAGCTGTTTCCGGAATGACCGCCGTTGCATCGCTCATGCCGAAGAGGAATTTATTCAAAGGTGACGGAACTTTATCCAGAAATTTGTTGCTGGCATTGCTGCGGCTCAGGTAATGGATACCGTACAATGTCGGCTGCATGGAGCTGGTCGGAATCCGGAACGGCTGAAAGTACAATCCGCGCAACCCGAATGCCACTGCCCCTACGACCAGTATCAAGTCAAGAAACGTATACATCGCGCCCCGTTTCTCCGGCAAAGGCAGAGCTGCCGAGCGGGCATGTACAGCTTTCAACTCATCGGGAGTGCGGCAATTTTCCGCTTCTGAAATCAGTTTATCGTAATCATGCCGCAACGCCGGGGAGAGCAGGTCATCCTCGGCGTGACGGCGGTTTTTCAGTTCAGAAACGAACTTACGTTGTTTACGTTTGAAGAAGCAGTTCATCGGCGGTGTCCACCCCGGTGTCCGCCCCGGTGTCCGCGGCGGGGAGCCGGTGCCGGACGATGGTAACGGCGCGGCGGCGGCGGCGGAACTGCCCGTTTGTAATAAACTGGAGCGGGAGGAGGAGTTACCACCACGGGTGCAGGAGTTACCACCGCGGGCGCAGGAGTTACTACCACCGGAGCAGGAGTTACTACCACCGGAGCCGGTGCAACGACCCGGCAAACCAGATCAACGATACCATTGGCAAGAGCCAAACCTTCATTGCGGTGAGGACGATGCGCAAAAGCGCAGGTTCCGACGCAGGTGACCGTGACCGCCAGCAAAACTTTCAATTTTCCATTCATAATTCTTTCCCTCTCATTTTTATGGTTGATGTTCGAGGTTCTCAAACCTTCTGACCATATAACGTTTCTATTTTTATAATTATTTTAATAATCTAAATATTTTTCAAGAAATTTTTTCTCGTCACTGATATATGCTATGAAATATAATACAACAGAGGCTAATCGTCAAGTTGAAAAGCCAAACATTTTTTATATTTTGCGGATTGGAAGGCGGCATTTTAAATATTGTCACTTTACAACATTGAAAAAACAGGGTATGGATGATATATTAGAGGAGTTTCTGAATTTTTTCAGGTAAAGTTGAAACGTGTTTATCACAAGGAAAGGAATGAAAATGAAATCACGCTTTTTTACCGCATTGCTTGCGGCGTTAATCGGTGTTGCACCTGTTTTTGCCGCAGAAATTGCTGACAAAGCTCCTGTTGCAGAGACTGCTGACAAAGCTCCTGTTGCAGAGAAACCTGCCCAGAAGCCCGCCAAAAAGGTCGTCAAAAAGAAACGGGCTCCCAAAAAGCTTACTCTCGAGCAGGAAATCAAACGTACCACCACCCCGGTCCAGTACAAACGTCATATCCAACGTCATGCCGACAAGAAGGCTTACGCTGCCGCGAACAAGGACAAAATCAAAATCCTGATGCTCGGTGACTCCATTACCCACCAGTGGGAATATCGTGAGGCCAAAGCGGATCATGCGAAATATATCGCTCCGTACAATGTCCTCAATCTCGGCTGTGGCGGTGACCGTACCCAGCACACCCTCTGGATCATCGAAAAGAGCGGTATTCTGGAACTCATCAACCCCAAACTGGTCACCATTATGATCGGTACCAACAACCACCGCAACAGCCCGCAGGCCACCATTGCCGGTATCAAACTGATTCTGGAGAAGGTCCGGGCGCGTTATCCGGAAGCCAAGATCCTGCTTTACGCCATCTTCCCGCGCGGAGCCGACAACAATGACTGGCGCCGTATCGTTAACGAAAAAGTCAACGCTGAAATCGTCAAGTTCTGCGATGGCGACAAGATCGAATGGGTCGATATCCGCAAAAACTTTCTTACTCCCGAAGGTGTGCTGAAAAGGAGTGTGATGCCTGATTTGCTTCATCCCCGCAGAGGCACCGGCTATACCGTCTGGGGTGAATCCCTGCGTCCGTACTTTGAGAAGTACAACAAGTAAGTTTTCATGCAAGCATAAAACCGGCGCGCAAGTTCCGGTTGGATCAGAGGCTGTTGCAAAACCTGAGTTTTTGCAGCAGTCTCATTGTTATACAAAAAGCCCGTGTTTTGCGCAAGCAAAACGCGCGTGCGCACTGCGCCGCGCCACCAGTGAGAATGCGTTCAAAGCAGCCATGAACTCGACCGGTGGTAATATCGCGACGTTAATGTGAGTTTTTTCAAGGCGAAGCTGAGGGACCCGTCTCCGCTGAAGCTCCGCCGTGGCAAGGTGCTATAATAAAACTCACCAACTACCATTCTCAAGGCATGAGCAAGGCGTAAGCCGGCGGAATGCCGCAGAGCGAGGTCTCCGGAAAATCGACTGCAACCGCCGAGTGCGAAGCACGAGCGGCGAGGCGGCTCTCCCGCCGCCGCAGGGAGATTTTTTGACTCTAATAAAATTAATAAGCTACCATTCTCAAGGCATGAGCAAGGCGCAAGCCTGCGGAATGCCGCAGAGCGAGGTCTCCGGAAAATCGACTGCAACCGCCGAGTGCGAAGCACGAGCGGCGAGGCGGCTCTCCCGCCGCCGCAGGGAGATTTTTTGGAGAATTGCCGCCGTTTCTTACTTGACCCGGGAAGTTCGCGGCAACATCCAAATGCAGAAAAATCCGGCAAGAGTCAGAAACAAAACCATGGCAAAGTAACTGCGGAACAGGTCAACGCCGAAGTTTACAGACAATTTTTCTGCAGTTTTCAACAGCAGTGAGCCCGAGAGCATACCGGCGAGACCGGAGAGTACACCGGTAGCGACGGATATGAGCATGGATGCCGCGACCTGCAGTTCTTTTTTTACCGTGGCAAGAAAGTAAAACGCTGTGCCGTTGGTGATGGTGATGCTGGCAAGCCCGCAAAAAATAAACGGTATCCCCAGCAATAACGGATGGGCGTCGGAAGGCAGCAGCAGCCAGGAAATACAGATCAGCGGCAAGCCCGCATATCCCGAAATAAAGACGTTTCTGGCACCCATCCAGTCGGCAAGGCGCGATTGCAGAAAGCTGCCGCCGATCATTACGGTAAATTGCAGCAAGGTACAGAATAATGCTTGCGTATCGCTGAAGTGATAACCTTTTTTCACAGTCAAAACCGAAATCGGCAGCACCAGTATCTGCATAAGATTGCACACGGCACCGGCGAGCAGCTGGCGGCGGACAGGTTTATCGGAGAAGGCTTTGAGCAGCATCGGGGCAATGGGAAGTTTGGCTGAATCTTTGATCAGCCCGGTTTCGCAAATGTTCCGCACCAGTCCGGCGGCGACCGTTCCCATGACGGCGCCGACCACAATCACGCCGAAGAGAGCCCATATCGACGAAAAATATTTCAACACCAGCGTAAGGGCAACCAGACTTGCCAGACCGGAGATATGAAACAGCGTGTTGTGAAGAGAGATGATCCTGCCGCGCCGTTCCGGTTCGCAGATTTCCCCCAGCAGAGGTTGGCTCATCACCACACCTGCGGCGCGGAAGCCGTAGAAGAAAAAGGCGCCAGTGACCAGCAGTATCATCGCACTGAGTTTGTTCCAATACAAATAAGCCGGAGCCGAGAGTGCCACCACCATCGCGGCAATGTTGCGCATGAACCAGAAATCCGCCTGACTTTGGGCGGCACCGACCCGTGAGGTCATCCATTTGCCCAGCGGCAACAGCAGAAAGCCGAAGTAGAGCATCGAGCCCAGGATGGCAACGAGAGTATTGGGACTTTCCAAACGGACTGCGAACAGAATTATCACTGTTTCGCCCAGACACATATAGGATGCGCCATTGACGGCACCGAATGCAAGATAGTTCCGCTGGGACAATTTGATTTGTTCCGGGGTCAACGGATTCTGACAGATCACTTTAAATTCTCCTTTCGAGTACAATGCAGATATTCAAGCGCATAATATACTATCAAAGAGGATTTTTTCAAATTGTAAACAGGGCATTCCCCGATGCCAAATCACTTATTGATTTTGACCAGTGTGCCGTTGCGGAGGGCGTAGAAATCGAAGCAGACGCGGGGGGATTCTTTCTTTCTCATATTGTAGAGGGCGCGCAAACGCAGGAAAACGGGGGTTGCGGTTTTAAAGCGGGGCGGGAGGGCGGCAAAGCCCATGCCGGCGTTGAAATCAAAAGTTTGTATCAGTTTGCCGTCAGCATCGAAGATGGCGGTATTTCTGGTATTTTTGCCGCCGTAAAATGTGGCAATAAGGAAGTTGCCGCAGGTGGTTATCGCCTGAGTACCGAAGCGGGTGGGGAAGCCGTGGTCGATCTTGATAAAAGTGATTTTACCGGAGAGATCCAGCGGTGTTCTGGCGAGGCGGTTGCCGCGGTGCAGAGTTGAGGGGTTGGGGCCGACACCGAAGTAGAATGAGCCGTTCAAAACGGTGATGCCATCGGTGGGGAAATCCAGTTCCAGAGTACGGAGTTCGTCCAAATCGGCGCTGTATTCTTTGATGGCACCTTTGCCGCGGCGGTGGCCGTAATAGGCGATCGCGGCATAGAGTTTGCCATTGTAAAAGCAGATATCGCCGGTGTGATCAGGGGCGGGGACGTGCTTGAGGACTTTACCGTTCCAGGAGAGTTTGACGATACCTTTTTGGTGGGAAAGATAGATGGCATCATTGGAAGCGCAAATTCCCTGAACATGGCCGGTAATGGTGTCAAGTTCACCGGGGAGAGTGTATATTGCAGAAAATTTTTCTCCGGCACAGAGGACAAACGCGGAAAACAGCAGCAGCAGTAATATTTTTTTCATTATGATATTTCCAGTAATTATGCGTTCATTGGAGTTGCGCCCATTCTGCCGGATAAGCCAGGAGTATGATCTCTCCGTGCGCAGCAAAAGGGTTGAGAGACTTGATTTCAAAGTGATAATCCAGATGCCACGATTTCAATGTCTGATAGATGCCGGCAAACTCATCTTCATTGTGGTAGATTGCCAGAGAGAGTAACGGCCGGTCACGCTCGATGGTTTTTCTGGCACCGCGCAGAAAAGCTGCTCCCATACCTTCCACATCGGCTTTCAATACACCGAAAGGAGTTGCGTAAGCAGCACTTACTTCATCGAGTGTGCGGCATTCAAAGCCATTGGATATAGTGTGTGTATCCGCGAGGGCAAAGGGATGCAAATCATACTTATCTTTTGAAATGCGGTTGCGCTTTAATATCTTTTCGAGTTTGTTCCGGGAAGAGGAATCAGGTTCAAAGATGATGGTTTTTTCCGGAGCATACCCGGCGAATACCAGAGTGGAATCCCCAAGCCAGCCGCCGACATCTCCAAATAATTTGCCGGCGATATTGGATTTGACAAAGTCAGGGGCAAAGCGCAGTCCGTGATGATAATAGAGTGATTCCGGACCGGTAAGATGGCGCGGCAGGCGGAAATGTTTGATTGCTTTGTTGAAATCTTTCAACACTTTATTGTGTTCAGTTTTTTCCGCATCGGAGTAAAAATATTTCGGATGTATCATAAGAGCGTTATGCGGAGCTTTGTATTGACGGTGCATAAAGCGTTTGGCAGTTTTCCGGGATTCCGGATCCAGCTCCTCGAACAGAACATCTATTTCACTGTCGGAAAATATTTTGCTGCCGGAATCAGCATACATGAAGCAGGCGAATTGCAAATTGGCGTTAAATGCGATCAATGCCATATCCAGACGCTCGCCGAAATTTGTTTTCCGGAGAAAAGGCGACACCACTGATGCGTAGAATGAGTTTATTCCCATAATATCTTCCTGATGCTTGAGTATCAATGTTATATAATCATATCTGGAACATAATATAGTGCCATATTCAGGAAAAATCAACTTTACCGGGAAAGAGTGATATTTTGCGGGAATGAGTTTTTACTTGGAAGATTATTTTTTAGTTATCTTGTTTGCTATTTGCCGATGTGCAGTGTATTTTATATGTTAAACATTTGCTTAAGAAAGGAGCGGCATGGCGCGGAGCGATAACAAAGAAAACAGCCGGATGGCACTGTTGATAGCTGCCGGAGAGCTTTTTGCTGAACACGGTGTCAGCGGAACCAATGTCCGTGCCATTGCCGCAAAAGCCGGGGTGAATGTTGCGCTTATCAATTACCATTTCGGCAACAAAGACGGTCTGGTGAATGCAGTTATCGACTTTGTTCTGGATGCATACCGCTTCTACACGCCCGATGAATTTATTAAAAATAATCCGCAACTCTGGGAAACGCCCGCCGGTCAGCGGCAAATCGTCACTTACATGGTCAATCAGGCATTTGAATTCATCCGGCCGCGCAAAGAGAATCCCTGGATAAACACCTTTATCATGCGGTGTGCGGAAGCCAATGACATCGGCAGACGGCGGATACTTGCGGAAATCCTTATTCCCGGCTGCATCCGTTACACCCGAACCTACGCCAGAATTACCGGAAGTACCAATTACCGGCGTGCCAGGTGCTGGGCGCTGTCGGTGTTTTCCCCGGCGTTTATCTACGCCACCAATCCGACGATAATCGATGATACCTGCCCGGGGAAACGGGCGGATGATCACTTTTACGATGAGTTGAAAAACTGGAGTATCAATATCGCATTGCATGGGCTTGGACTTCAGGAGAGTGTCCCTTTCACCGAAGGGAGTTTTTTGTATACGAAAACATATTCCAATATTTAAGGAAGACTGATTATGGGTATAAGAATTAAAGGGACCGGTCGCTGTATTCCGGAACGGATCCTCACCAACGCCGATCTGGAAAAGATGGTCGACACCTCTGACGAGTGGATCACCTCCCGGACCGGTATCAAAGAGCGCCATCTGGCAGCCCCCGGAGAAACTACCAGTGACATGGCGGCGGCGGCGGCGAAACAGGCGCTGGAATTGGCAGGAATGACCGCGGACATGCTCGATCTTATTATCGTTTCCACGGTGACGCCGGATATGATGTTTCCCAATACGGCGACGATCGTGCAGAAAAAGATCGGTGCCAAACCGTGTGTATGTTTTGATATCGAAGCTGCCTGTTCCGGTTTGCTGTATGGTTTGAACACTGCTTACGGCATGATGGCATCCCCGCTGAAATATCAGCGTGCGCTGATTATCGGTGCGGAAAAACTTTCGGCGATCACCGATTGGAGCGACCGTTCCACCTGCGTGTTGTTCGGAGATGCGGCGGCGGCGGTGATTCTGGAAAATGACAACGACCCGTCAACGCCCGATTTTTATGCCGATGGTTTTGTCTGTGCCGACGGCAATCTCGGCGATGTGCTGTTGATGCCTGCCGGCGGTTCCGTGCTGCCGGCCTCCCATGAAACCGTGGAGAATCACCAGCACTTTATCAAAATGGGAGGTCCCAAGACCTTCCAGCTGGCGGTACATTCCATGGTCGATGCCTGCCGCATATTGCTGGAACGCGAAGCGGTTCCCAGAGAAAAGATACGCTGGGTGATCCCGCATCAGGCGAACTGGCGGATCATTTCCGCTGTGGCATCGCGGCTGGGCATGGAAGAAAAGGTGTATCAGAACGTGGAACGTTACGGCAACACCTCCAGCGCCTCCATCGGTATCTGTCTGGACGAACTCAACCGTTCCGGTCAGCTGCAGAGCGGTGATTGTGTACTGGCAGTGAGTTTCGGTGCCGGTCTCACCTGGTCGGCATTGCTGATACGGTGGTAAATCCCGATGGGAACAGAAAAGGTCTACACTCCGCGGGAAGAGGTGCTGAACGTTGCCAGTCATGCGCTGGGAGTGTTGGCGGCACTGGCGGGGAGCTGGATCATATTTCACTGCCGCCGGGTGCAGAGTGATCCGCTGGCGCTGGCGGCGGGAATATTTTATCTTGGTACGCTGGTGTTTATGTTCGGGTGTTCTTCGCTCTATCATCTGGTCAAAGAGCCTGCGCGCAAACAGACCATGCGCAAACTTGACCACTGTGCCATATATTTTCTGATTGCCGGAAGTTATGCGCCGGTGTTGTATACGGCATCAAAAGATGTGACCGGAGCGGTGATTTTCGGCATACTGCTGTTACTTTCCGTAGGTGGAAGTATTGGAAAATTCGTTGCCGGACACAAATTTCACAAGCTGGAAGTGGCGTTGTATATCGTGATGGGATGGTGTGCGGTGTTCATCGCTAAAAAGGTGATACGGGAATTGCCGCCGGTATCGTTGTGGCTGCTGTTATCCGGGGGGATTGCGTACACGGCGGGCGTTGCCGCTTACGTTTCCCGGAAAGAATTTTCCCATGCAGTGTGGCATATTTTCGTTTCATGTGGTGCCGCATTGCAGTTTTTTGCGATAAGCCGGGCGTTGGACTTGTAAAATCGCCCCGGAAAATGTATATTATATCTGATTGATCAAGTAAAAATTTTTGAAAAGGAGCCGTTGCCGATCTATGGATATCGCGCGTTTGGATGAGCTTATGCTCGCAGTTATGGGAACTCCCCGTCAGGACCAGCTTAATGCATTGAAAGATTTTCTTGCCGCCGTGGGCAAACCGGTGCCGGAAGAGGTCGCGGAACGTTTGGAAACGTTGTGGGAAGAGTGGAGCGCCGCAGCGTTGAGTGCGCCGATGGCGAAATTTGCGTTGGATGTTGCACTGCTGGGTGTTCCCGGGAAAGTGTTTTTCCGCAAGGTGCTGACCCAGGCGGTCAAAGTGCTGCTTCCGCCCTATCTCAACCACGCGCCGGTAATCAAAGCGGTCGGCGTGCGGAACGAACAGGCGCAGACCAACGATATTGCCATGCGGTTTTCCCGTTTGCTTGCCATTAAAAACGGTTGTATCCTCTTTCTGCCGGCATCGCGCCGCTGGGGTGTTGCCGGAGCTTTGGACAGTATCAATGCTTCCTTGCCGCTGATGCCTTTCGGTATCGGTGGAAGCAACGCGGTCGTACCGCTGGAAGTCATTCTTCAGGATGCAGTTGTACTCAGTTCCGGACCGGAAGTGATTCAGCTTGCTGAAGCGCGTACTGCGCCGATTTCCTCCGAGCGTTTCCGGGCGATCGTTGCCAAGCGGTCAACTCTTCCGGTTTCTGATGCCAAGCTGAAACTTATGGCACAGTGCGGTTGCGCCAAAAGCATGGACGGTGCCGCGTTTGAAAAGTATTGGAACACTGCCGCCGCCGCTCCTGCCGCTGCAGCAAGTGCGGCGGCACCGGTTGCCGCCGGAGCCAAACCGGGAACCCGCCGCGCCTGCGACGGCCGCAGTTTGAAAGAGGTCGATATGCTGCTGGATGCTGAATGCAGTGCCAACTGCGGCAAGTTCACCGATGATGAAATCGCCGCGTTCCACAACTTTTTCGACCGGCTCAAAGCTGATACTGCCAAGCGTGAAAGCAAACTTCTGGCGACGATCATCGCCAAGATCTCCGACCGTGCCGCTGACGAAAATCTGGCGAAAATCCTCTCTCCGCTGACCGGAAAAACCAGCTTCTTCCCGGCGAACCCGGCGGAATCCACCCTCGCCGCGTTTGAAGTCTGGGGCGAATTGTCGAGCAAACTGCTGGAAAAACTTTCCAGCGTTGCCGCGCAGATTTTTGATGAAGATTACCTCGCCGCGTGCGCGACCAAACTGCCGCTGAAGGCGTTGAACTGTTTGTGCGCGCATATTTCCGACGAAGCGATTTGCGATATGGTGCAGAGCCGCAGATGTGGTGCGGATTTGTTGTTGTGGATTTGGAAGAACCGCAAAAAACGTTCCGGTTCCGAATTGCTGGAACTGGTCAATCTCGACAACGTCTCCCGCATCCTCAGCGGTGAAGAACCCCCCAAAGCGTGGGGCGCTGCCCGCCGCGAAATGCGTACCATGCTGATGGATGATCAGGCGTTCCAGTCTCATTTGATCGCCATGCTGGGCGGAGATACAATTATGTTCGGTTCACTGTTGCAGAGCGCACTCTTTTTGAGTTCCGGTGAACGGCAGAGTTTGATGGTGAAGCTGGCGCGGCAGTCCAAAGAGCTGCAGGAGTATCTGGAAAGCGGTGCCGGACAGAAGATCCTCAATGCCGGTATCGGTAAAACTGAAACTGTTGCCGCTGTCCCCGTGCATGAGCCGTCATACACCAGCGTCAAGTCGCACAAGGCGCTGATAAAAGAGCTTGATGACATCATCAACATCCATGTGCCGGAAAACCGCGAAGCGCTGAAAACTGCCCGCGCCCACGGTGACTTCCGCGAAAACTCGGAATTTGATGCCGCCAAAGAACGGAGAAACTATCTCAGCCGCCGCCGGTCGGAACTGGAACGTGAACTTGCCAACATCCAGCCGGTCGTGATGAAACAGGTCGAAGTCAGCAATACTGCGGTCATCGGCTCGGAAATTGAGATCCAGCTTTCGGACGGCAAGAAGGAAGTTTACTATCTGCTGGGCGCGTGGGACGGTGATCCTGACCGCCGCTTCCTCTCCTACCGAACCCGGTTGGGCAAAGCGGTGATGAACTGCCGCGCCGGAGATAACTTCGACGGGCCGGATGGTAAGGCTGCCAAACTGCTTGCCGTGCGTCCGTTGCCGGAAGCTGTCATTGCGGAACTTGATGTGTGAGTTCACTGCGGGAACAATATTTCCCTCTGACGGGAAAATTTCACCACCGGGTCAAACGGTGGCAGCGAGTCCCGTTTGCTTTGGCGCCGGAGTGCAGAATAAAAACTGCATCTCCGGTGTCGGTCGTGGAATACCACCTCGCTCTGAAGCCGGAATATACCCTGGCGTTTCTTACGGATTTGCACTTCCACGAAAGTGCCAAGTGCCGGAAGGTTCTCCGTCATGTGGAGGAACATTTGAAACATTATTCGCCGGATTATCTGCTGTTTGGCGGTGATATGTGCGGCGATGCAGCGGATATGGTGCATTTGCCGGAGGTGTTGAAAAAATTGAGTTGCTTTGCGCGGAAAAAATCTTTCGCCGTCGGCGGCAACTGGGAGTATGGCAAGGATTGGCTGCCGGAGGGGTTCTGGCAGAAGTTTTACGCTCAATGCGGTATTGAATATCTGGAAAACCGCTGTGTATGCAGTGAGATATTTGCGTTTATGGGAAGCGCTGATGTTTCCAGTGGAAAACCGCACTTGCCGGTGGTTGAACCGGAACACTTCAACATTCTGCTTGCCCACAGTCCGGATACGGTCGTTGCCCTCAACCGCAATTCCGCTGATGCGTTTCCGCAACTGGTATTGTGCGGACACACGCATGGCGGACAGGTCAATATTCCACTTTTGAACCGGCCGCTGCATCTGCACAGCCATTATGGAACGGCATTTGCGCACGGAGTTTACCGCCACCGGAGGCGGGATACGGTTATGCTGGTATCTGCCGGACTGGGCGAATTATCGTTTCCATTGCGCTTCAACTGCCGCCGTGAATTGTTGATCATTAAAACGGGAGAAGCGTGAATATGAGCGGTAATACCCGTTGCGGTCTGGTGTTGACGGTGCTGATATTTGTTATCGGCGTGACGATACCGGCAGCGCTCCTGACCGGGACTGAAACTTTCAGTTTGCCGGAACTTTTTCAGGCGGTATTTTTCCCGGACGGGGAAAATATGACGCATATTATCATCCGGGAACTGCGTATGCCGCGGGTCATCATGGCGGTATTGACCGGAAGTGCGCTCGGAGTTGCCGGAGCGATTTTGCAGAGCGTACTGCGTAATGTGCTGGTATCGCCGGATTTGCTGGGTATTTCTGCCGGCGGCGGATGTGCCGGTTTGATGGTAATGCTTTATCTGCCGCAGTTTGCCATGTTCTGTGGCGCGGCGGTCTTTATTGGAGCGCTGCTGGTGGCGCTGTTGATCTATCTTGCGGCATGGAAGCGGCAAATTGAACCGGTACGGATGCTGTTATCCGGCGTGGCGGTCAGTGCGCTGTTCGGAACGGCGGCGACCGCGATGCTGATGCTCACTCCGGAGCGTTATTCCGGGGTATACAACTTCCTCATCGGCGGTTTCAACGGCAAATCATGGCACGATTTGAAGTTTTTTATTCCGGGTTTTGCTGTTGCTTTTTTGAGCGCGGGCTTGCTGGCGCGGAAATTGGATATACTGCTTCTGGGCGACAACGCGGCAGCATCACTTGGCTTGCCGGTTGAACGCACCAGATTCTTCGCGTTGGCAACGGCGGCGCTGGCGGCGGCAAGCGCCGCAGGCGTGGCAGGATTGCTGGGATTTGCCGGGTTGCTGGCTCCGCACATCGTGCGGTTTGCCGGAAAAAGCGGTTCACACCGTTTTCTGCTGACCGGAAGTGCATTTGCCGGAGCGGAACTGGTGCTGATCGGCGATTGGCTGGGACGGACTGCGGTACGGGAACCGGCAGAGCTTCCGGCAGGGATATTTCTTGCCGGATGCGGTGCAGCATTCTTTTTGCTGCTGTTACTTATGCACAAACGGGAGGCAATATGAAGCTGGAAGTGCGTGGCATATCTTTTGGTTACACCCGGAAAAAAACGGTTATCAGCGATGTCTCTTTTGCGCTGGCACCGGAAGAGCTGACCGTGCTTGCCGGAGTCAACGGTTGCGGAAAAAGCACGTTGTTGAAAATTATGGCAGGCGTACTTTCCCCCCAGAGCGGCAATGTGTATCTCAACGATATGCGTTTAACCGCTATTCCGCCGCGCACCCGGGCAAAAATGCTTGCTTTCATGGGACAATATCCGGAGATCCCGGCAGGGTTCACGGTGGAGGAAACTGTACTTTGCGGACGTTATCCGTATGCTGAACCGCGCACTGTTTCCCGAAATATTATCGACACTGTTATGCACGATACCGGCATATCCCATCTTGCCGGACGGCGGTTGGCAGAACTTTCCGGCGGCGAGCGGCAGAAGGTGTTTCTGGCATTGGCACTGGCACAACAACCGCAGATATTACTGCTGGATGAACCGTTTTCCGCACTCGATCCGGCGGCAGTGCGGGAACTTTTCACCCTGCTGCTGAAAATGAAAAAACAATATCAACTGACCATTATCATGGTGTTGCACGACATCAACCGGGCATTGCACTATGCTGACCGCATCATCGGGCTGAAAGAGGGCAAGGTCATGTTTGATGCGGCACCTGAAAATTCAATTCCTCACCTCGCCCCGCTGTATGATCTTCCCGAAGATGCAGTAAATATGCAGATGTGCTTTGTGTAATTCAGGCTTTTATGGGAGAGGGGAAAAACTTCTTTTCCCGGGAAAAGAGCCGAACGTCGGCACCGGGTTTTCCCTCTCCCAAACCCTCTCCTCTTTTCAAGAAAAGCGAGGTATTTTGCCGTCGCATTGCTCCTGCACCGGAGCAGTCGGGGGCAGTCGGGAAACCGCAGGCGCGTGGGGAAGATAACGGAAAATACTTTTGCGACCAACGGGAGCAAAAATGTCCCGCTTTTTTCGAAAGGGGTGGGGTGCGGGGAGGGGAAAACCTTTTTTCCCGTGAAAAAAGGTTTTCCCCTCCCCGCATCTGCTATTTTCTAATAGTGATGGTGCGTTTCCACAAAGACTTGCCCGCAGAGGAAAGCAGTTCCATCTGCCAGTGCTTGCCGTCAATGTAACGGGAGATCAGTCTGGGCTTCTTCTGCGCCGCGTTACCGGCTTTGACTCCGCTTAATTCCCCGCTTTTGCTGAGGACAAATCCGGCAGCACGCTCCGTACTCCGGTCGGCATCAATAAACACCTCTTCCCCCGCACAGTGAAGCATGGTTTCGCGCACAAGTTCATTGATATAATAGTCCACAGCACTGCGATAATCCATGATCGTATCCGCGATTCCCTGCGGAATGTTGTCCACGATGTTGCCTTCCGGCGGGGTTCCGGGGGGAAGACACCAGCTGCATCCGGATAACACCAGTGCTGAAATTGTAACAGTTAGTACCCGCTTCATTTTTTCTCCACGCTCTCCGGCGCCGGACTCAAGTTGTTCCGTCTCCTGATGCACACCGTATTGCAGCGCGGACAACGGCACAAACTCACCGGTTCTTTGGGAACAAATGCCCAGTGACAATTATTGCAGTGAAAGAGCTGACTGCGGCTGATCTGCCAGGAATTTTTCTTGCCCCGGCGAAGTTCCCGCGCCCACAGCCATGCGATATACAACAGCGATAATGAAAGCAGAGCAAAGAAAAAATCGGTGAAACTCATTTCCATATTTTACTTTCTCCCTGCTCTTGTCTGCAATGCCGGATAAAACGCGGTATACGTTCCCGGCACTCCTCCGCGTGCCAATGCATGCTGGATCGCAGTATCATCACTTTTCTTATCTCCGCAGCTTGAAATCAACTGCGTTCCGGTCATTATCCCGCTGCCGGTAATACGGAAAATGGTGGCATTTTCCGAGCGGAAATCACTTTCCCACCGGGCAAGTTCAGTGCCGTCAGCAGAATACAATACCGCAAATTCGCCTGTTACAGCCCTGTTTCCGCTGCTTATCTGCATATCCGGCAACGGGGAAATCTTCTTTTCCGGCAATGCTGTTCTTTCATGCACAGTTGGCGGCACATATTTTTCCTCCGGTCGCGGAAGCGGCATGTTCAACTGCCGCAAATGGGCTTTATTTACGGTGTTTGCCAGCGTACTGCTTTGGCTCTTGAGTTTTATTGCCGGGTCGAGTTCATCCACCAGACGGCTGAGGCTTGTTGAAATACTGTTGTTGTACCCGGTACGGTGGTATTCGGGCGCAGGAAGCGTTTCCGCCTCTTTATAACGGACAAACGACAACAACGCCAGCACTGTCGCTGTCACTCCGGCAGCTTGCAATGCAAACAGCACCGGGTGAGCCGGTTTCGCTGAATTACGCCTGCGGCGCACGATTTTACGCTGGTTACTCAAAACGCATCTCCGGACGGGCATCCGGCGGCTGGACTGCAATCAGTACTGCCATATCTGCCTGATGCACTTCTGAAATCAACTTATTCAGCGTACCGCTGGGAACTTTGTCGTCAGCCCGGATGATAACGGTTTTGTTGCGCCGTTCCTTTAAATCCTGAAACTCTTTGCGCAAGGCATCAAAGGAGAGTGCCCGGTTACGGAAATAATACTGGTATTCGCCATTATCATTGGCGGCAACAGAGACGATCAATTTACCCAATACCGTTTCCTGCGGCGCTTCCGCCCGGGGCAGATTGACCTTGATTCCGGAAATGCGCACCACCTGCGTTGCCAGTGCGGTAAATATCAGCAGCAGAAAAAGCAGATTTATAAACGCGACACAGTGGATAAAACTGTTGTGACCGCGCAATGTGGTCCGGTAACGCCGGAGCGAACCGTATTTTGAAGTAAACTGGGTCATTCCTGAATTCCGTCTTCTGCGTTATTCTGTTTGCGGTTGCGTTCAAAGAAACTGGTAAGTTCGACCGCCGCTTTCTCCATATCCAGCACCATGGATTCCACGCGGCTGATCAGATAATTGTATCCGACATAGCACGGGATGGTCAACGTCAAACCGGCAGCCGTGGTCAGCAATGCTTTCCATATCGGAGGACTTACCGCTTCGGTGGTGAAGATATTGATTTCACCCAGCGCGAGCATACCGAGAACCGTTCCCAGCAGGCCCAACAGCGGCATGATATAGGTCAATGTTCCCAGCATGCGGATGTGGCGTTCCAATTTTGCGATCTCTTCCAGCGCCGCTTCATCGATGGCACTGCGGATATTTTCATCACCGCGCTGATAGGCAAGTATTCCGGCGCCCAGCAGCCGTGCCACCGGTCCCGGTGTCGTGTCGCACAAGGTCAATGCTTCGACCAGACCGTTGCGCTTTAAAACGTTGAACAATCCGCGCAGAAGCTCCCGCACGCCCACCTCTTCCCGGTGGAACTGAAAGACTTTCAACAGAAAAATAAAAAGTGCAATGATCCCGCACACCAGAATGATCCACATCATCGGACCACCCTGTTTCATCAATTTAAGAAACAGCATTATGATTACCTCCGTTCAAGCTGGGAATAAAATTTTTCTTCCAGTTCATGACTTAATTTATTCAAATCCATCCCGAGTGTTTCCAATCCCAGTTCGCGGCAGTTGGCAATGATCCTTCTGCCGCGGTTGTAAACACTCCGCTTACGGGATATGGAAACGATCTGCAATGCGGCAACGGCACTGCGCAGACAGATATTTTTGCTGTAAGGCGTGCCTTTTTTCCGGCACAGAAGCGCATCGTTGAGCAAGGCTTCGTAACATTTCAGAGCTTCGCTGTTTTTTCCGGCAAATTCCAACGCTGTACCTTTGGCGTAGCGGGCGCTGATACGGATTTGCGGGAATCGGGTCCCGGCTATAAGTTTGTCGCATTTTGCCAATGCGATATTATTGAGTTTGGGATCGTTCAACCGGAGCATGACATCGACGACAGCCAATTCGGCATTATCATGTTCAAAACCGGTTTTCCGCAGTTCTGCCGCGCGTTGGAAAAACTCCTGCGCACTGAGGTAATTTTGGGTACTGCGGGTGATTTCACCGCCCTTCATCGCGGCAAAGAACGCAGCATCACTGCCGGAAAATTCTTTCAGCAACGCGGTGATAACTTCCAACGCCTCTTTGGTTTTTCCGGAAAGGCGCAACAGTTCGGCCCGCATCAGCATCGATTCGGAAACGATTTCAGGTTTGCCGGAAAATTTGTGTTCCAGCTCCTCAAGTTCGGCAACAGCTCCGGCAATATCCCGGTGCAGTGCCGCCCGGTCTGCGACATTATGCAGTGCATATACTGCGTAAGCTTCTGACATGGAATATTTTTCAGTCAGCAGTCTGGCGCAGCGTGTTTTCAACTCTTCATCGTTGATCTGCCGTCCGGCACGGTAGCCCAGATAGAGTGCCTGTGCCGCCTGCGGAAACTGCGGATGCTCCAATGCCAAACTGAGTGCTTCCTTGCCGGCACTGGCAACATCACCGGCACGGAATGCGACCATTGCCGCACTGAAACGTCCGGCGATTGCATATTGTCCGGATTCTTTCAACGCGGCTGCGGCAAGATACTCCCGCCGTGCCGCAGTAAGATCATGGCGTTTACGCGCCAACTGTCCCAGCTCATAATGGGCGCGGCTGCGGTACAGCGTTTGCGTTGACTTGAGCAATTTTTGGGCAGTTTCAGCGATGACAGTGTCATTATTGTCCCGCACGGCGGCTTCCAGAAGCAGAAAACGCAGCTTGTCGCTGTCAAGTTTTCCCACCCGGAGCAGCGCGGACTGCAATTCGGTGACGGCACTGCGGTAATCGTGATTGCGCAGGAGGAATTCAGCATACCGGCACCGGCACTCCAAAACACTTTTATTGTCGGGTGCATACTTTACCGCTTCCCGGTAAAACCATGCGGCATCTTTGATATTTTTTCCCTGTTCAGCCAAACTTGCACCGCGCACTGCCGCCTGGTAACGCAAGTTTTTTTCTGCCTGTCCATCCCGGACAATGCGTTGGAACATCTTGATGCCGGAGGTGAATTTTTGTGCTTTTGCAAGTATTTCCGCACCGTTGAGCAATATGGCAAAACGGTCTTTTTGTTCCGGGAACAAGGTGGCATACAGCTCCGCGCTTTTGGCGGCATCTTCCGGAGCTGCCGTGCTCTGGATGTTTATCATCCTTTTGAGCAGATCCTGCCGCATATTGGCATCGGGCGCAAACTTGTCCGCTTCCCGGAGCAGTTCCACGGCAAACGCATTTTCTTTCTGCTTTACGGCAATTTCTGCGGCAGTTGCCAAAAGTTCACAACTGCGGCCGTCCGGACGGCGCAACTGCTTGTCCATCAGGGTGCGCCATATACGCTTGAACTCAGCGGTTCTGCCCTGACGTATTTGTGCCAGCTGGCTTAAAATATCACTGGTAACTCCGCGATGTTTTTCCGGAAGTCCGGCAAGTATTTTTTCTGCCTGAGCATATTTTTTCTGCCGGATCAACGTGTAGGCAAGTTCGCGCGTTGCGGGGAAAGCATAGACACTTTCCGGCAATGCCGCAAGTTCAGAAAACAGTTTTTCCGCCGGTATGAGTTTATTCATGCGCAGCAGCAATGCCGCACGCCCGAACTTTGCGGCGATCTTCAATTCATCGCCGCCGTTTTCCTCCATTGCCAGATAGAGTTTTTCCGCGTCGTGGTATTTGCCTTCCGCCGCCAGCAGATCAGCCGGCAGTGTTCCGGCAGAACGCATGGAGAAACGCTGACGGAACTCCTGCAATGTTGCCCGCGCACCGGCAATATCTCCGGCAAATAATTGTGCCCGTCCCAGGCGCAAAGTATTCTGCGCCCAAGCTTCCGTCAACGTATTTTGTTCCGAAAGTTTGCGCGCACTGCGGTAATGGGAAACGGCAGTGAGATAATCGTCTGCAAAAAAGGCGTTATCCCCCAGTTCCCTCTCTTCCGCTTCGCCTGCGGCAAGGAGGAACGTCATCGCGACCAGCGACAGCGTTCCCAACAGTTTTTTACCGAAAATATCCAACGAAAAATTACTCCGCTGCCGGAGCTGCGTTTTCCGGAGCAGTTTTTCCGGCCGCGGCAGCTTTATCGGCATTGATTTTTTCGATTATCCGGTCGTGAATCTGCTTCTGCAGTTCCGGATTATCGGCGAGGATCTGTTTGGTCTGGTCTCTGCCCTGCCCGAGCTGCGCTCCGTCAAAGCTGAACCAGGAACCGCGTTTTTCGATGATTCCCATGTCGGTCGCCACATCCAAAATGGAACCGGTCTTGGAAATACCTTCGTTGTACATGATATCGAACTCAGCAGTTTTGAACGGGGGCGCCATTTTGTTTTTGATGATTTTGACCCGGGCGCGGTTGCCGAGAACTGCTTCACCGACTTTGATGGCCGTGGATTTGCGGATATCCATACGGATCGAAGCGTAAAATTTCAACGCATTTCCACCGGGGGTGGTTTCCGGATTGCCGTACATCACGCCGATTTTTTCGCGGATCTGGTTGGTGAAGATCACACAGGTTCTGCCGCGGCTGGCGGCACCGGTGAGTTTACGCAGCGCCTGCGACATCAAACGCGCCTGAAGTCCGACATGGGAATCGCCCATCTGACCTTCGATTTCCGCCCGGGGAACCAATGCCGCCACCGAGTCGACCACCAGCACGTCGATCGCATTACTGCGCACCAGAGTGTCAACGATGTTCAAGGCATCTTCGCCGCAATCCGGCTGGCTGATAAGCAGATTGTCGATATCCACACCGATGCGCTTGGCGTATGCCGGATCGATGGCGTGTTCGGCATCGATGATGGCGCACTTGCCGCCTGCCGCCTGAGCATTGGCAATGACGTGCAGACACAACGTGGTCTTACCGCTGGACTCAGGTCCGAAGATCTCAACGATACGGCCCAGGGGCAAACCGTAGATACCCAGCGCCAGGTCCAGTGACATACTTCCGGTGCTGACGACCGGGACATCGACTACGGCATCGGTGGCGCCGAGGCGCATGATAGAGCCTTTACCAAATTCTTTTTCGATCTGGCTGATTGCCAGTGCGAGACTTTTTTCCTTGTCAATAACGGGGGCTTCGCGTTCCGCCATAATTCACCTCTCAAATGTAAAATGTTGATTATCAGATATCCAAGTCTTTGACGTGGGCGGCATGTTTTTCAATGTATTCCCGGCGAGGTTCCACCACGTCGCCCATGAGCAAGTTGAAGATGCGGTCGGCTTCGATGGCATCTTCCATGGTGACTTTGATCATGGTGCGGGTGTTGGGATCCATGGTGGTTTCCCACAGCTGGCTGGCGTTCATTTCACCCAAACCTTTGTACCGGTTGATGCGCAAACCGGAACCGGTTTGTCCACTGTTGCGGATGAAACTGAAAAGTTCCTTCAGACAGCGGACAGGCTGAACATTGCCGGAATTTCCGGAAGGTGAAACATTGTAAATGGTATCTCCTTCGGAATAGACCTGTTTCATGGAAAGACCGGCAGCTTTGAGGTCACCGGCAAGAGTTTCACAGTTGCGTGCCTCAAAGATGTTTACCACATCGATGCGGGAAGAGATTTCAGAATCTTCGGTTTCCGCTTTGTCGCCGCGCAAACGGGCTTCGGCTTCAGTGATGAAGGCGTACTGTTCATCCGTGGAGTAAACATATTTGGCAGTGGAAGTACCGTTGTGTTCCCGCACGGTGATGTGGGCGATGGGGCAAAGACCGTCTTCGCGCACCATGGAAAAGTACTCTTCCGGTTCGATACCGCACCGCTGAAGTCCGACTGAGGAGTGGGCGGCGCGGTTGTAAAGCGCAATCAGGTTGCGAACTTCATCCACGGAAAGCTGACGGTCATCGGCACTGCCGGTGACGATCATCTCATCCAAACCAAGTTCCACCAGATAACGGTTGAGCTGTTCTTCGGTGTCGATATAGCTGGATTTTTTGCCTTTGGTCACTTTGTAAAGCGGCGGTTTGGCGATGTAAACGTATCCCGCTTCGATCAGCGGACGCATCTGGCGGAAGAAGAAGGTAAGCAGCAGTGTACGGATGTGCGATCCATCCACGTCAGCATCTGTCATGATAACCACGCGGTGGTAACGCGCTTTGGTGATATCGAATTCATCGCCGACACCGCATCCGATAGCGTAGAAGAGCGATTGGATCTCCTTGTTGGCGAACATCCGGTCCTGCCGCACCTTTTCCACGTTGAGCAGTTTACCGCGGATGGGAAGAATTGCCTGGATCTTGTTGTCGCGTCCGCCTTTGGCAGAACCGCCGGCGGAGTCACCTTCCACGATGTAGAGTTCGCGTTTTTCCGGGTCTTTGCAGGAGCAGTCGGCAAGTTTTCCGGGCAGTCCAACTGAAACTTTGTTGGTTTTGCGGATGCTTTCGCGGGCGCGGCGGGCGGCTTCGTTGGCCTGGAATGCCAGCATGGCATTTTCGGTGATCTGCTTGGCGATATTGGGATTTTCCTCCAGATAGGTGGAGAATTCATCATTGATCACCGATTCGACGATACCGCGCACTTCGCTGTTGCCGAGTTTGGTCTTGGTCTGACCTTCAAACTGGGGATCGGGCACTTTGACACTGATGACAGCGGCGAGACCTTCGCGGACATCCTTACCGGAAAGAGTCGGCGGATTTTTCACCTTTTCGCGGATGTAGTTGTTGATGGTACGCGTGAGTGCCGCCTGAAAACCGACCAGGTGAGTACCGCCTTCGATGGTGTTGATGTTGTTGGTGTAGGTGTGGATGTTTTCGACGGTGTTGTGGGCAGTGTACTGCATGGCAACTTCCACGTCGATACCGGCGCGTTCCCGGTGGAAGTAGATAACTTCCGGATTGATGACTTCGCGGTCGGTGTTGAGAATGGTGACAAATTCGGTGATACCGCCTTCGTAGTGGAAGTGTTCGCTTTTGGGAGCGCCGTCAGTAATATCCCGTTCATCGGTCAGCGTGATGTGGATGCCGCGATTCAGAAAAGCCAGTTCGCGCAAACGTTTGGCAAGAGTATCCCAGACATAAACCGTGTCAGGGAAAATGGTTCCGTCCGGTTTGAAACTGACTTTGGTACCGCGTTTGGAAGTGGTTCCGATTTCCGTCAGCGGCTTGGCGGTAACGCCGCGCTTGAAGCTGATGGCGTAAGCCTTGCCTTCGCGGCAGACTTCGACGTCCATCCAGTCGGAAAGGGCGTTCACGCAGGAAACACCAACGCCGTGGAGACCGCCGGAAACTTTGTAGCTGTTATGGTCGAACTTACCACCGGCATGGAGGACGGTCAGCACGACTTCGACGGCGGGTTTGTTTTCGGTCGGGTGCATGTCCACGGGGATACCGCGGCCGTCATCTTCGACGGTGATGGAGTTGTCCGGACGGATGGTGACTTTCACATCGCTGGCGTAACCGGCGAGCGCTTCGTCGATGGAGTTGTCCACGACTTCATAAACCAGATGATGGAGTCCGCGCACACCGGTATCGCCGATGTACATTGACGGGCGCACCCGCACGGCTTCGAGACCTTCAAGTACGGTGATCTTACTTGCACTATACTCTTCAGCATTCTTGATATTTTCGATATTTTCTTCACTCATGGATATATTGTTCCCAGTTGCTCGGGAGGCTTCCCTCCCTTTTATTATTTATATAATATTTACCAAACGATACAATACACCTGTTTTGCCTTTAAATCAAGTCGTTTTTATGAAAAAATCAGCAGATTTATCAGAGAGACAGGTATTGTTTGAGCAAATAATGCGTTGCAATTTTCTACAGCCGGTGTTATATTTAACCGTAACCTTTTATACGGAGGAAAGTAAGATGAAAATCGCCACCACTATCGGAGAAATGTACAGCTATTTTTCCAACCCCGCAGATGCAGTGCGCAGTTATGCCGGTACCGGATTCAAATACCTTGATTACTCGTTTTATTACGACTCCAAAGAGCCGTCGCCGTTCATGCTTGATGATGACCGCATGTGGAAACAGCAGATCGAGGATTGCATCGCTGCCGCCGGGGAGTGTGGTTTTTCTTTTGTTCAGGCGCATGCGCCGGGTTACAATCCCCTTGGAGCCAACTGCGACCATGAACGCTGTATGCGCGCCATGATCCGTTCTGTTGAAGCATCCGCCATGCTCAATATCCCGACGGTGGTCCTGCACACCAGTTTCAATATCAAGCATGTTTACCCCATAGATAAAAAGGCTTATTTTGAGTACAATCTCCGCTTTCTCCAACCGATACTTGCCGAGGCAGAAAAACATTCCATAACCATCTGTATTGAAAACACATCTACCAAAAATATGGGGGTTTGTTACTTCCCGCGTACCGCAGCTGAAATGAACGACATGGTCGCTTTTGTCAACCATCCGCTGCTCGGCTGCTGCTGGGATACCGGACACGCGGTGATGGAGGGAAAAGATGACCAGTATGACGATCTGATGGAACTCGGTTCCAACCTCAAGGCACTCCATATCCATGACAACAACTCCCGGTCCGATCAGCATCTTGCTCCATATTGCGGCAGACTCCAATTGGATCGCCTGGTTGCCGCTCTGAAAGATATGGAATTTCCCGGATGTTTCACCTTTGAAGCTGACTGTTTCATGGGGAAAAACACCGGTTCCGGGCCGCTTGCCCAACCGCCGTTGGAAATCCGCCGTGCCGCTCTTGCGCTGCTCTACTCTATCGGCAGCAACGCCTTGAAAGCCTACGGTATTGAAGAGGATCGTTAGTTTCAAGTTGCGACCAACGAAGCGGCAAACACACCCCGCTTTTTTTGAAAAGGGATAGGGGGTTCGGGGGGAAGGGAAAACCGGTGCCGACGTTCGGCTTTTTTTCTCGTGAAAAAAAGTTTTCCCCTTCCCCCCGATAGCGCTCTCCCCTTATCAGGAACAGGGGTTATTTTGCTGCCATTGCTTTCAGGCGGGCGAGGTCTAATTTGCCGCTGCCGAGCATGGGAAGTTCGTCCACTTTGATAAAGTTTTCGCTTTTGGGGATCCAGAGGTTGGGGATTTTCCGTTCCCGCAGCCAGCGGACGACCTGTTCCGGAGCAAGGAGTTCGGAATCGGTATAAAAGACGATAAGTTTTTCACCTTTATCCGCATCCGGAGCGCCGGCAACTGCGAGTATCCGGTGGTCAGGCTGTAAAATGTTGTTGATTTCGCGTTCGACGAGTTCGTGCGGAACCATTTCACCGGCGATTTTGCTGAAGCGTGACAAGCGTCCGGTGAGGGTGATGAAGCCGTTCCGGTCCATGTGGCCGATATCGCCGGTGACGTACCATTTATCGCGGATGACTTCGCTGGTTTTTTCCGGGTCGTTCAAATAGCCCTGCATCACGATTGCGCCCTTGACCAACAGCAAGCCGTCGCACTCTTCCGGCAGAAGTTCAAAGGTCGATGGATCGACGATTTTGGCACAGATACCCGGCAGAGACGGGCCGATGCTGCCCCGGCGTGCCACGGTTACCCCCAGATCCATGACTGAATGGGCGAGATTTATCGACACTACCGGCGACAACTCGGTACAGCCGTAGGCTTCGGCGATGACCAGGCCGGTCATCTGATGGAATTTATCGGCGATATCATCGCGCAGTTTTTCTGCTCCGGCGATGACCAGGCGCAGGGATTTGAAATCTTCGCCCTGACATTTGCGCATATACAGCTGCAGAAAACTCGGCGTGGCGAACAGCACACTGCTTTGGTGGTGGCGCAGAACCTTACTCATACCGGAACCATCCAGCGGATTGGGCAGCATGACCACTTCACTGCCGGAATACATCGGCATCCACAGACATACCGCCATACCGAAAGAGTGAAAGAGCGGGAGATTGCCCGGCACCCGGTCTTTTCTGGTCCAGGCGATACTGCGGGATACTGCCAGTACGTCGGAAAAGATGTTGTGATGACTGAGCATGATGCCCTTGGGGATACCGGTGGAACCGCTGGAAAAGAGTACGATTGCCGTCCGGTGCGGGTCATCCCAGCTTGCCGGAGAGATCAACTTCATCAATTCGGCGTTGGGCAGGGTCATTATCAGGAACTTCCACCAGGTTGCCGTCCACTTTGACCGGGTAATTTTATTGATATCCTCAATGAATATCATGCCCGGAGTTGCCGGAATGCGGCACTTTTCCAGCAGTTCTTTGCTGGTGATGATGGTTTTCAGTTCAGCTTTGGCGATTGCCGCCTGAACAGCTTCAGTGCCGGAGGTGTAATTGATGATCGCCGGAGTCCGGTCTGCCATCATCACTGAAGTCATTGCCTGAAAAAAAGCAATGGAGTTGGGGAGCATGACGCCGATGTACTCGCTGCCGCGCCGTTTCCGCCGCAGATAGCGGCTGAACAATATACAGCGGCAGAGCAGATTTATGTGTTTGGAAGCGACAAACTCGTCGCCGCGCAGTTCTTTGATGAAGCTGTCTTTCGGGTGTTTTTTTGCCAACCAGGCGAATTGGGAGTGGAACGGTCTTTCGCCGCGGGAGATTTGACACTTGGTTCCGGCGGCAAGTTCGGAAAGTATTATCCGCATTTCGTAAGCGGAGGTATCCGGCGGCACCGGATCACCGACAGTGACGCTTGCCGGATGCGGCAGTTCTTCGGGCCACTGCAATTTGAATTTGCCGTAATAGCAGGAAAAGATACTGCCCCAGGTCATGCCGATGTGGACGGGAATGACGGGGATATGACAATCGTCCGGAAGCATCTCCTTCATTCCGTCACGGAAACCTGACATCACGCCGTTGCGGGTGACGTTGCTCTCCGGAAAAACACAGATAATTTCACCGTTGCGCAGCATTTCCCGGGTTTTGGCAAAAAGCTGCTGCAATTTTTTGGGTTTGTTGGACGGCACTTCCAGAAAACCTGCCGCACGGCACAACGTTCTCAGCCAGGTCGCGCGGTTGAAACTTTCATGCATCATGAAACGTACCGGGCGGCTGGTCGCGCCGGTGATGAAGAGCATATCGACAAAACTTGAACGGTTGGCAACCAGCAATGCGCCGCCCTCTTCAGGAATCTTTTCCGGATTTTCCACTTGCAGACGGTAAAGTGTCCGCAACAGCAAAAACGCTCCGGCACGCAGCAGTATGTGCGGAACCATGCGGAACGCCAGTCCCAGCATACCGATGGTCAACAGCGCCAGCGCGTATGCCGCCATTGCCGCAGGCTGCCGGTAAAAATAGGATATCGCTGTAACGATGATACCGGTTAAAATACCGATGCCGAACATCCGGTAATAACCTACAAAAAAGACCGGAAGCAGATCTTTTCTGAGGAAGAACTCCTGAAAACTCTGAAACGGTACGATCAATGCTCCAATCGTTGCACCGAATAAGAACAATCCTCCTGCCAGCACGGCATATCCTGCCATTCCCCCCTGATGCGAAGTCATGAACCCCAGCGCCGCCAGCAATATGACCAGCAGTAAACCGACCCCCGGTATGATTCCCAGTTCCACTTTGTCCCGGGAAACTTTTCCGGCAATGAAACATCCGGCGGCACCGCCCATCAGCGGAGAAATCATCAGCAGCATCAATGCCAGCATCCCGTCGCGGGAGTTGGGGTTGAACAAATATATGTGACTGTCAGCGTATTGCGCAGTAAGAGAGATCACCAGTATCAGCAGTGCGAGCAAATATATTTCACCGATGGCGGATATGCGCAGTTCCTGCCGGAGTATCTGGTTTTCCCAGCGGACGATGCGAAGTTTGCGCAAGAGGGCGAAGCGCGCCCACGGCTGGAGCGCATCGGCAGTATGGATCCGGGTTGCCAGAACCAATCCGCGTCCGGCGCACAATGCAAAAAATCCCCATCCCCATACCGGGTTGATGCCGAAAACCCGTCCGGCAGATGCCAGAATCACTCCCAGACCGGCTCCCAGCAGTGCCGCTCCCTGCACTTTGCCGACAGCTTCACTCAATTTAGTTTTAGGCAGTGTCGATGCCATGTAACAGCGCAGTGCCGGACGGTAGAGCGCATACTCTATTCCCAGCAGCATGGTGGTCAGCCCCAAAAGCACCAGCAGAGCCATCCCCGGCAGCAGCGGGTAGAGCAGAAGCAGAAACAACGCGGTCAGAAGTTCGGCAACTTTGGCGCAGGAGACAATGTTGCGGCAGGGAAAACGCGCCATCAGATATGATGATATCCGGGTGTTGAACAGCATCGGCAGTACAAAGCACACCGCAACCAGCAAAACAAAGTTTGCCGGACGGTTGAACCAGTGGGGATAACATCTTTCCAGTTCAAATGCGGTCATACCGCACCACAGCACCGGATTCATCGTACTGTATAAGTTTACTCCGCTTAACGCGTGGATGTCATTGACGGCACTTTTGAGTTTGTCGGTCATAATATCGTCCTGTGGTTTACAATGCTTCGGAAGTGACCTTTATTTTTCCGGCAAGTTCAGCGCCGCGGGCGGCATCGAACTGCGCAGGTATGACACTTTCGGCGTTGGAACTGGCGGCGCCAAGAGCTGATTTGAACGCTTCAGCAAGGGTTGTACCGTTGAGCAGTTCACTCAAGAGTACGGCACTTGCGGTATCACCGCATCCGATGGGGTTTACCACTTCCGGCAGTGGCGGTATCTCAAATTTGAACAGGGTGTTTCCGTCACTTGCCCATGCGGTATCGGGACCGTCGGTGATGGCGACAGCGCGCAATGCCGGATAGTGCTGAAAGCAATATTTTATACCGGTAGAGACTTGCGGACACCCGGTGAAAGCGGTAAGTTCCTCCCGGTTGATTTTGAGAATGACTCCGGGCAGAGAGAGAAGTTTTTCCACATTTTTGAATGCATCCAGCAGTAACGGTTTCTTTTGGGAGGCGACCATTTCGGCAATGCGCAAATAAAGCGCAGGGTCTGTATTTCCCGGCAGAGTACCGCAGATGGCGGCACCGTCACAATGGGCAAGTTCCTCACTGAATGCGGCGGCAAAGGCATCACATTCGGCAGCGTCAGCGGCGCCGGAGGGTTCGATAAGTTCGGTAGTCGTATGATTTGTCCGGTCGATACAGGTCATACAGCAGCGCAACGGTGCGCGTGAGGGGATGGTCACGGCATTGAGCGTCTCTTTGGAAAGAGCATCGACCAGATATCTGCCATTGTCGCCGCCGGCAAACTGGACAACCACGGCATCGGCACGGTTCCAGTTGCGCACCGCGCGGCAGAAGTTGATACCTTTGCCGGATGGAATTTCACTCATGGAGATTGCCCGGTTGACTTCGCCGGGACGTAATTGTTCAAAGACAAGGGTTTTCTGCCGTGCGGCATTTGCACCCATTACAGCTATTTTCTTCATGCCAGTTCTCCAAAAAGTTCCCGGATATCGTCATCGGAATAGAATTTACGGTTGCACTTCATACTGCCTGAACGGCAGTTTTTGACGATAAAATCGTAATCAGCCGGTGTCAGACCGTACTTTTTGAAGTTCTGTGGAATGTCAAATTTTTTCTGCAGTACGGAAATTTCAGCAAAAAGCGCTTCCGCTGAAGAGTATCCGCACTCCTGTGCCAGAGCTGTAAACAATTCCGGGTCAGCGGCACTGTTGCGTTTCAACACCGGCAACAGCAGTATCGCACAACATTTGCCGTGCGGAATGGAGAGTAAACTTCCCAGCGGGTGCGCCAGACCGTGAACTGCACCCAAACCACTTGAGGCAAAGGCGATACCGGTGAGCATACTGCCGCGGGCAAGCGCATCAAATGCCGCCGGTGTCTGATGACACACTGCAGATTCCAGATTTTGCAGAATAAGTGCTGCCGCTGTTGCCGCGATGGAACGGGTCAAGGCGGTACTGCGGGCGGAGGTGAAACTTTCCAACGCCTGCGTCAGAGCGTCAAATGCCGCCGAAACGGTCACTTTTTCCGGTGCCGCTTCCAGCAGTTCCGGGTCGACGAGCGCCGCATCGGCGGTCATGCCCGGGCCGCGCAGAGATTGTTTGATATTGGTCGCGTGGTCGCAGATGACCGCATTGGCGGTGATTTCCGCGCCGGTACCGGCGGTCGTCGGAATGAGGATAAGACGGCACTCCCGCTTCGGCAGTTCGGCACGGCAATAAAAATATTCTGCCGCCGGAAGCGGAGCAGTTATCAGCGCCGCCAGCGCTTTGGCGCCATCCATGGCACTGCCTCCGCCCCAGCCGACAATATTGGTAAAGCCATCATTTTTCACTGAGTTGAGGATCGCTTCGATCTCTGACAGCGGCAGTTCACCGGAAACGGTGACGATTTTGCACTCCTGTTCCAATGCCGCAGTTTCCGCTTGAAGAATTGGAACAGAGTGACGGCCGCATACCAGCAGAACTTTGCCGGGAATGAGAAAATTTTTCCACAAATGGCGGCATTTTCTGCCGAAATGGATATTTTCCGGAATCGAGCCGTTGAAGAGCATGATCAAATTTCTCCGTAAAGTTTTTTCAGATGGTTGCACATAGCGTGGGCGGCGGCGATTTCTGCCAGTTTGCGGCTGCCGCCGGAACCGATGGTGACAAGATGGGCGACCCGCACTTCGACTTCAAAGACGGGAAGATGCTGCAATCCGCTCTGCCGCAGAAGAATATAGGACGGAACACAACCCCAGCGCCGCTGGGAAAGTTCCTGCAGCCGTCCTTTGGGATTGAGAGAAAGCAGCTGCTCCTGCGGGTCCGGACAATATTTGTTGAAAAGCTGAAGGACAAAGTCGCGGGCAAAATCAAATCCCGCTTCGAGATAGACTGCACCCAGCACCGCTTCAAAAAGGTCGGCGAGAGTGGAATCCCGGTCGTTGCCGCCGGAAACAGCCTCTCCTTTGCCGATGAGAAGGTATTTTCCCAACTGCAGTTTTCTGGCGATTTTTGCCAGCATGCTTTCGCAGGCAAGGGCGGAACGGATCTTGGTCAGATCCCCCTCCGGCAGACCGGGATAAAGATGAAACAGATAGTCGGTATGGATTATTTCCAGCACCGCATCACCGAGAAACTCCAAACGCTGATTATCGTAGGAGATCGCATGTTCCACCGCGTAAGTACGGTGGGTCAGCGCCTCGCGGAGACGGTCATGGGATTGTTCGGGCAGGCCGAGGCGTTTTGCCAATTCAGAAATACGTTCCACTGGAATAGTTCACTTTCAAAAAATTGTTAACGTGTGCGGTTCAAAAGATACTCTGCCCGGCGGAGAATATGTTCCTTCCGGCAGTGTACCATGCACAGCTGTTCATAGTTATCAAGCGCGGCATCAATAATATCTGTACAGGAAATATTGCCGCAAAGTTTGCAGAATCCACTGAGCAAACGGGCAAGCTCCTGTTCCCGCAGTGCTGTGGACAATGGCTTTTTCTGCCATAAAGTACCGTCAAGGTCAATGACTCCGGCACCGGGATCAGCATCCGTCCGGAAGAGGTTGCGCAAATTTAAATCGCCGTGGGCAATACCGTGTTGATGGAGTCTTGCCACTGCAGGCAGAATGTTGTGCAGTAAAGAGTGGCATTGTTCACTCTCCGTCCGTTGCGGCAATGTGAAGTTGAAGGTAGTTTGCTCTTCACTCAATGCATCGGTGATGAGAAAGTCGCAAATATGAAATCCGGAAATCAACGTTACTGCCGCCAGAACTTGCGGCGTTGCCACATGCGCATGAGTTACAGCTTCCGCCGCCAGCAGAGAGTGCATAGCGCGCCCCATGCGCCAGCGGCGGCGCAGTTGTGCCGAAAATCCCGGAAGTTTGTACATTTTGACAAAGTATCCGTCAATAGTTCCGGCACTGATTTTGGCACTTGCTTTGAAAAGTCTGTCTGCATGTCCGTTTTGAATCTGACTGCACAAAAAGATGATTTTTTCTGCGTTTAAATCAGCGTTGCCGGAGCGCATTGCACCGTTCCAGCGGCAGTTGTTACCGCTGGAAACGGTGAAGAGATCAAAACATTCCGGCAAACGGAACATGAGTTGTGCCGCAACTTACAGCGCGGCGGCGACCAGATCGCCGACTTCGCTGGTGGAGTAACCCATTTTGCCTGCGGCCATGGATTTGAGCTTGTTGCCGGTGACAAAAGCCATCGCTTTTTCCACTGCGGCCGCAGCCTCTTTTTCACCGAGGTAGTCCAGCATCATCGCACCGGCACCGATAGCGGCCATGGGGTTGATGACGTTGAGACCGGTGTACTTGGGAGCGGAACCGCCGATGGGTTCAAACATGCTGACACCTTCGGGGTTGATGTTACCGCCGGAGGAGACACCCATACCGCCGGCAGTCATTGCCGCCAGGTCGGTGACGATGTCGCCCATGAGGTTTTCGGTGACGATAACGTCGAACCATTCCGGGTTTTTGACCATCCACATGGTGGTGGCATCGACGTGGCAGTAGGCGGTTTTGACGGTGGGATAATCTTTTGCCATCTCGTTGAAGGCGCGTTCCCACAAGCCGCAGACGTAGGTCAGAACGTTGGTTTTACCGACGAGGGTGAGCTGAGCGGTGTAACCGGCGGCTTTATCTTCGGCGGAAAGTCCTTTCCACGGATTTTCTTTGCTGTGACGTTTGAGCGCCAGTTCAAAGGCGTACTTCAAGCAGCGGTCGACCTGCTTTCTGGTGTAAACCCAGTTCTGGCAAGCCACTTCGTCGGGGGTGTTCTGCTGAACACAGCCGCCCATACCGGTGTAGACACCGCCGGAGTTTTCGCGGACGACGACATAATCGATATCTTCGGTGGTCTTGTTGGCAAGCGGGGTCTCCACGCCCGGGAAGAGTTTCACCGGGCGGAGGTTGATGTACTGGTCAAGTTCAAAACGCAGACGGAGCAGGATACCTTTTTCCAGAATTCCGGGTTTGACCTTGTTGCTGCCGATGGCGCCGAGCAGACAGGCATCATACTTGCGGAGCTGATCGGAGGCATCATCGGGGAGGATCTCACCGGTGGCGAGGTAGTGATCTGCACCCCAGCAGAAAGAGGTCTTATCCAGTTCAAATCCGAACTTCTTTCCGGCGGCATCCAGAACCTTCAGCGCTTCATTGACTACTTCCGGACCGGTACCATCGCCGGGGATAACGGCAATATTGTACTTTTTCATTTTATACTCCAAAGATTATCAGTAACGTTTCTGCTTGCTGCGGGCGAGAACCTTGAGACGGAGGGCGTTCAAATTGATGAAGCCGGAAGCATCCTTGTGATCGTAGGCTTCAGCACCTTCAAAGCTGGCGATTTCGTCATCGTAGAGGCTGAATTCGCTGCGGCGGCCGGTGACATGGCAGGCACCCTTGTAAAGTTTGACCCGGACGTCACCGGTGACAAACTTCTGGCTTTCGGTAATCATCGCCTGGAGCATTTCGCGTTCCGGGGCGAACCAGAAACCGTTGTAGATCATGTCAGCGTAGCGGGGGATAAGGGTATCGCGCAGGTGCATGACTTCGCGGTCGAGGGTGATCTGTTCCAGACCGCGATGGGCGGCGGTAAGGATGGTACCGGCGGGGGTTTCATAGACGCCGCGGGACTTCATACCGACGAAACGGTTTTCGACGATATCGACTCTGCCGACAGCGTGCTTTTTACCGATGGCGTTGAGTTTGCGCATGATGTTGGCGGGAGAAAGCTTTTCTCCGTTGACTTCGGTGCAGATGCCCTTTTCAAAGTGGATGACCACATCTTCGGCAACGTCGGAAGCTTTAGAGAGCGGTTCGGTCATAACGGCGATATCTTCGGGGAATTCCTGCCAGGGATCTTCCAGAATTCCGCCTTCAAAGCTGATGTGGAGCAAATTGCGGTCCATGCTGTAGGGTTTTTTGGCGGAAACGCTGACCGGGATGTTGTTGGCCTTGGCGTATTCGATCATATCCATACGGCCGGTGAACTTCCAGTTGGGGTCGCGCCATGCGGCGATGACTTTGATTTTGGGATCGATGGCGGCGGCGTTGAGTTCAAAGCGAACCTGGTCGTTACCTTTACCGGTGGCACCGTGGCAGATGGCATCGGCGCCTTCGGCGATAGCAACTTCGACGAGGCGTTTGGCGATCAGCGGACGGGCGATGGAGGTACCGAGCAGATAATTGTTTTCATAGATGGCACCGCCCTGGAGCATCGGGAAGATGAAATCGCGGGCGAATTCTTCATTGAGATCGTCGATGATGCACTTGCTGGCACCGGTAGCGATCGCTTTGGCTTCGAGACCGTTGAGTTCTTCCTCCTGACCGACATCGGCACAATAGCAGATGACTTCGGCATTGTAGGTTTCTTTGACCCACTTGACGATGACAGAGGTGTCCAGACCACCGGAATAGGCGACTACAACTTTCATTTTTCTCTCCTGATTATGTTGTTTTTATGGGTTTCTTGCCCTTACTGCTTTCATTTTCAAACTTTGGCGTTATATTAATATAACGCAGAAAGTATAAATTTTAAAGGGTTTTACAAGAATATGCCCGATTTTTTCAAACAAATGTGTCAGGTAATCGCCGAATCCGGGGAAAAAAACGGAAATTTTTCTCCGGATCCGGAGGTGTTGAAGCAATTTTTTTCTGAAATGCCGAAAAAAAGTGAACCGGAACCGGTGTCAGCCGCTCCGGCGGCAGAGACGGTAAAGAGTGTGCCGCCGCATCCGGCAGTTCCGGCAGTTCCGGCAGTTACGGACGGAGCAACGCTTCCGGTATTCAACACACTGGAGGAAATCCGTTTGGCTGTGCATAATTGCACCCGGTGCGGACTGTGCCGGACAAGGAACAATCCGGTTTTCGGTGAAGGTGATCCCGATGCCCGGCTGATGTTCATCGGCGAAGGTCCCGGCGCGGACGAAGACCGGCAGGGACGTCCGTTTGTCGGCAAAGCCGGTATGCTTCTGGATAAGATGATTTCCGCCATGCAGTTCACCCGCGAGGAGGTGTACATCGCCAATATCGTCAAGTGCCGCCCGCCGGACAACCGGCTTCCGGCACCGGAAGAGGCGGACATGTGTATCGGCTATCTCAAGCGGCAGATCGAACTTATCCGTCCGGAGGTCATCGTTCTTCTGGGGGCGACGGCGGTCAAATATCTGCTCAACGTCACCACCGGCATCTCCCGGATGCGCGGCAGGTGGCTTTCGTATGAAAATATTCCGGTAATGGCGACCTTCCACCCGGCATTTCTGCTGCGGCAGGAGTCGGCGAAGCGGGAGACGTGGCAGGATCTTCAGCAGGTGATGGCGCGTTTCGGCAAATATCACCGTCCTGCCGGAGGTGGCAACCGATGAATCCTGCCCGCTGCAAACTTTTGTCCGGAGTTCCGGCACTGCTGTTCTGGCTGTTGCCGCTGGGGGCGTTCCCGCTGGCATTTTTGCGTCTTACTGGCGAAAAAGTACCGCTGTTCGGTGCGGCAAATTTCATCAATTTCCCGGCACTCGGCGTGATTTCTCTGGCGGTCATCGTATGGAACTTTGCCCGGGTGAAAATCTTATGGCAAGAGTTTCCGGCAGTGCGGTTTACTGCTGTTGCCGGAATGTTGCTGATGACGGCGGCTGTGATACAGCAATTCTTGTACGGCGGAAGCATCGATCATCTGGGAACGGCGCTGTTTTACGCGGCAACGCCGGTTGCAGCGGCGGCAGTTGCTCCAGAGTTGCGCCGGATGATGCCGGTTGCGGCGGCGGTTATAACGCTGTTGTTGCTGATAAGCGGTATCCAATCGGAAAATTTTACCGGTTTGACCGGAAACTGGAACTGGACACAGGGATTGCTTCTGGCGTTTCTCCCCGGAATATTTTTGCTGTTCAAAACCCCACACCGGCGGAAAATGGTATTGGCGGCATACGCTTTGCTGGTGCTGGCAGGGGCATACTTTTATCCTGCGGAACTTTCCCGTGGCGCACTGGGGGCGGTCGCCGTGACGTTTATCCTCTTTGCCGTGTGCAAACGTATTCCTGCTGAATGGCGTCCGGCGGTCGCGGCAGCTGTTTTCACTATCGGGGTGGCGGCAGTATTGGCGGTAGGATTTTTCTGTGACATAAATGACAGCCGTATCCAGTTGTTCCGGGGGGCGGTTGCCATGCTGAATCCGCACGGCGGCATCGGCACGGGCGCGGAGCGGTATTTCGATTTTATCCCGAACTTTTTACCTGCCAACTATTTTCTCTCTCCCTTCTCCGCGCCGCATCATCCGCATCCTCACAACGAACTGCTTTATCTTTTCGGTTCTTACGGTATTGCCGGAGTGTTGTTTTACGGAGTGTTGTTTACTTCGGTTCTGACCAACCTTCCCCAGTGCCGTCCACAGGCGTACTGGTTCCCCTTCTGGGTGTTTGCGGTGATATTTTTCTGCGGTCAGCTGGATATGACTGCCGCCATTGTTCCGGGGGCGTTCTGGATGCTGCTTTCTGCCGGAACCGCACTTGCGCCATCCGCGCGGGCAATGGGACGTGCCCGTCCGCAGTTGAAACAGAAGGTGGTATTTTCTCTTCTTCTGGCAGTGGCAATGGCCGTCGCCGGGATCAACTTTTATTCCGGATTGCTCTATCGCGACGGCCGTCTGGCGATCCATCGTGATCTTCCGGATCAGGCGTTGCAGTTTTACCGCCGTTCCATTGAAGTCAAGCCGTCGAAGGAAGCGCTTTACGGTTGCGCGGAAATTTTGCTTCACGGTAAAAATCTTCCGGCAGAAGCGTTGCTGTTTCTGGAACAGCTCAACGATATGGGTTTTTACAACTATCTTCACTCCAACCGGATGAAAGCTGTATGTCTGGTTTACGCCCGGCGGTTTGACGAGGCGCTTGCTGTATTGAAGCAGGAGTGTATAAATTATCCGTACAGTGTTATCAATGCCAGACTGCATTTGCAATTACTGCAAATGCTCCGCCGTCCGGCAGAGGAGATAAATGCCGCAACTGCAGTGCTGGAAACCTGTTGCCGCTTGCGGGGGATCATGCTGCCGGATGCGGCAAAAATTACCATGATAGACGACGATAAACCGTTGGTACGCCCCGCTGAACGCAGCATCCCGGCGTTGCAGCTGCCCGGCGTAACGGTTGAAATCATTGCCGCATTTGCGTTGTTCTTTGCCGCCCTCGGTGCCGGGGGAGCGCTGTTGCTCCGCCGCCGCAGTGCGATGATAGTTGAGTTTGGATGCGGTATCATCATTTGTGCGGCACTGGGAGCGCTTCTGCCGGGGGGGACATCGACGGTTTTACTGCTGCTGTTGGCACCGGCTGGGGTGTGGCTGAATTTTGAAAAGATAAAGATGCATTGGCGGCTGATTGCTGTTTTCACCTTCATCATGCTGCTGATGGCAGGTAATGCGCTGCTTCCGCCCAACAGCTATGATGAACAGCTTTACCAGATTGCGTTGCTGAAACGCTATTGTTCCGGCGGTTTTATGCAGGGGATAACGGATAACCCCTATGCGGCGTATCCGGCATTGCATCACGCCTTTTTGCTCACGGCATTTCCCTGGGGCGGATTGACTTTGCCCCGGTTGACCATATTGCTGTTCTATGCGGCAAGCGGCGCATATATCTGCAAATTCCTCGCCGCGCGTTGCGGCAGATTCACGGCGGCGCTGATTGCCGGGACAATACTGCTTTCTCCGTTGACATTGCTGATGACCAGAAGTTTTCATGCAGTGCCGTTTATTCTTGTCTTTGCCATTGCCGCAGTTGTACTGCTGCTGAAATCCGCTCCTGACCGCTGGGATATTTTTCTTGCCGGCATCTGCGCCGGCGGTTCCGCCGCTGTAAATCCGGCTGGATGCGGTACGGTGATCGCGCTGCTGTCAGTATTGCTGTTCTGCATACGCAGCTGGAAAGCGCCGCTTTTGTTCCTTGCCGGAGTTCTGGTGTGCGCGGCACCGTATTATTTGCGGATATGGTACTTTTTCGGCAATCCTTTTTATCCTGCCGGTTCTGCGTTGTGGGGAGGTTCTGAGGCGGCGGTGCTGGTGGAACATTTCCACGCCTGGAAAAACAGTTCCGCCGGGGCGGCACGCGGTTGGAAGACGATGCTTTCCGGATGGCTGTTTACTGCATTCAAGCCGCAGCTTTACCATGGCATATCATCCGGATTCCAGTTTCCTTTGTTGTTCATTTCGGCGCTGGCATGCGCTTTTACCGCCTCTGCTGTTGACAAGGGACGGCGGCGGTTGTGGCTGGGATGCGGCAGTGCTCTTGCAGTGACGTACATTCTCTGGAGTTTGTTGATACCGCATACCCGGCATCTGTTTTTGCTTCTGGTGGCAGCGGCGGTGCTGGCGGTAGTGGCGGCGGCATTGGTGTTTCCCGGATATATCAAATGGAGTTTGGCACTGTGTGCATTCATTGCAGCGGTGATAACGCTGATGAGTCAATCCGGTTTTATCATGCATTACTACTTCTGTTACCGCGTATTGCAGGAGGCGCGGCAGCATCCTGCCGGGTTTGCAACTGCGCGCGACTCCGGTTACATCCAGCTGGCAAATCAGGTTGCCGCATTGCCGCAAAATGTGAAGATTGCTTCGCTGTTTGAACTGCGTACGCTCTATTTTGCCCGTCCGGTCACCATATTGACACCGCACTTTCAGGAACGTTTGACTCCGGTACCGCAAACTCCGGAAGAGCTTCTGGAAATACTGCGGGAATTTGATTACATCATCGTGCGTATGCCGGATCACGACATCGATCGGATGTCACCGGAAGCCGATGCGGCTGTCGACTTGATCTGGGATCATTTGGAAATATTGCAGCAGCAGGAAAAACTGCTTCCGCTTCCGGATGGTCAGGATATGATCCTGCGCGTGGCTGTGACTGCCGCAGGCGATGCCGCTGATAACAATGTTTCCAACTCTGATTCGCGCGTCAATTTGGATGCTTCATTTCTCAAGGAAGCCGGAAACCCCCGTCCTCTGAGATAATCGTGTACGATTTTCCGCGCCTGCCGCATGGCAGACTCTTCCCCGTAAAGTTTGACCATCCCGGCAATATGGGTGCGTACCATATCTTTCCACTCCGCAAGTGTTGGCGGTAAACCGCCGTTGATCTCGCGGAACAACCACGGATTACCCATCGCACCCTGCGCCAGCATAACCCGGGAACATCCGCTTTTTTCGCGCATTTCAGCGCAATTTTCCACCGAATACACTCCCCCGTTGGCGATGACCGGGATTTGCGGAAAACTCTCCTTTACTGCGCGTATGATGGAAAAATTTACCTCTCCGGTATAAAAGTGTTCCATGGTTCTGCCGTGAATGGTCAGCGCCTGCGCCCCGAGATCCACCAGTTTCCGGCACAATTCAAGTGTCGGTTCCGGATCGCTCTGATGAAGGATGCGCATCTTGGCTGTCAACGGAAATTTTACATGTTCAGCAATCGTTCCGAAACATCGTACTGCAAGTTCGATATTGCGCCCCAGTGCGGCGCCTGCTCCCTTTTTCACCACCTTGGGTACGGGGCAGCCCAGATTGAAGTCCACCAGTGAAAAGTGATACGCATTGAGTTTCTGACACGCCCGTTTCAGCAATTCCGGGTCACTGCCGACCAACTGGGTGGCAATGAAATTTTCCCGCTCATATTGGCTGATATTGAGCAGCTTTTCACCACCGGCGTTGGCGTAGGCTAAACTTGCGGCATCCACCATTTCGGTGAACGCATACATGCATCCGCCACGGTATGCCGCCTCCCGGTACGGAAGGTCAGTAAAACCGGACAGTGGCGCAAGAATCAACATATTTTCGGGGTATATCATTTCCCTTTTCCTTAAATGCAAAGTACGGCGGCAATCTCGCTTGCTCCCGCGAGCCTTGCGGCGTTCGCCGCTCGGGTCGAGTACAGTCGTACACTCCCCTCGCTTCTCACTTGCAAAACTCCCGGTTAGCGGCGCGATATTACCGCCGACTGCGGCGGGTGTTTTACGCCGACTGCAGCGGGTGTTTTACGCTGACGGGTCTTTACGCCGACTGCAGCGGGTGTTTTATTCCGACTGCGGCGGGTGTTTTATTCCGACTGCGGCGGGTGTTTTATTCCGACTGCGGCGGGTGTTTTATTCCGACTGCGGCGGGTGTTTTATTCCGACTGCACGCTGACGGGTGTTTCCGGGGGGCGTTGAACACTTTGGCTGTGCGGTACGCTTCGCAAGACAGTTTTTCAGGGGGTATGAGCCGGGAAAGGGAAGTTTTCTTCCCTTTCCCGTAAAGTACTCTACGCGTTGGCGACCATCATCTTGAATAACCGCCTCAGCGCCTGATTCTGGATTTGGCGCACCCGCTCATTGGTACATTTCAACAACTGTCCCACCTGATCGAGCGTTTGGACCGGCGTTCCGTCCAGCCCGAACCGCAGGCGCAATACCTGCCGTTCCCGGTCGGAAAGTTTGTCCAGCAGTTGAAGCAGCTGTTCGATGTCTTCAACCTTTATCATCGCCTGATCGGGGGTCGCGGCATCGTCGTCGGCAAAGATATCCTGCAGTTCGACTCCATCGGAATCACTGCTGCCGACAACCTCATTGAACGATTGCATGTCCACCTGCCGGGTGTTGCGCAAACGTTCGATCGTGACCAGAGGCAGCCCCGTATCCAGGGCGATCTCCTCGTTGGTCGGTTCCCGTTGCAGCTCCAATGTCAACTTCCGGTTGGATCGCTTGATCCTCCGGGCATTGAGTTGGGTGCCGACAGGAACCCTTACAGTTTGAGTTTGTTCAGCAATCGCCTGCCGGATCGCCTGTTTGATCCAATGGGCGCTGTATGTGCTGAACTTTGCTCCTTTTTCCGGGTCGAACCGGTGTGCCGCAGTCACCAGACCGCGGTTACCTTCCGACACCAGATCATCCCACGGCAGACCGCGCCCGAGAAAATCGTTGGCGATTTTCAATACCAGGCGCATGTTGTCCATAATCAGACACTCTGCCTCCAGATTGCGACGTTTCTCCTCTTCCATCGCTCTCCTTTGTGTGTTGATGTTCCCGGGGTGGTTGCCCGGGAATGGTTTTATACGTGGTCGAGAGTGGTCTTGTAACTCTTCGCCAGCGCATCAAGCTCAATGTCGCAACCGGCTCCTCTTCCGGTCACCTTGAGCGACTTACCATTGGTGACTTTACCCACAACTGCAAACACGCTTCCTGCCAGCATCGCTTCAAACGCGGCACGGTTCTCCTCGGCTACCGTGGCGACAAAGCGGCTGTTGCTTTCCGAGAACCACGCTTCAATGGCGGAGCAATTCTCTTCGCAGGGAACAGCGTCAAGATCGATTTCCATACCCAGCATACCGCCGAGCGCACTCTTGGCGCAGGCAACCGCCATACCGCCGAGCGCGGGTGAAATCAGCGACTGCACCAGACCGGCTTCGCACGCCTGAGAAACCTTGTTGTACAAAGCAATAGCAGTTTCGGCATCGACCTGCGGCACGCGGTTACCGGTGCTGTTGAGCATGTTGTAATATTCAGAACCGCCGAGCTCAGCCTTGGTAAGACCGAGAACGTAGACGGTATCTCCGGCTTGTTTGAGTTCCGGTGAGACGGTCTTGCTGATGTCATCCATCTTGCTGATAACGCTGAACAGCAGTGACGGCGGAATGGAGATCTTGCGGCCGCCGCGGGTGGAATCGTTCTTCATCGAGTCCTTACCGGAGATGCACGGAACCAGATATTTCTTGGTGTAATCGTAGATGGCGCGGTTGGCGCGGACCAGCTGGGCAAGTTTGTATTCGCCGTCGGGGGTCTTGGCGCTCTGGACCGGGTCAGGCCAGCAGAAGTTGTCCAGACCGGCGATCATTTTCAAGTTACCGCCGACTGCGATGACCCGGCGCACGGCAAGGTCGATACAACTTGCTGCCATGGCGTAGGTGTCGATGTCGCTGTAACGCGGCAGGATGGCAGATGCCAGAATGACACCTTCATTGCTCAACGGTTCGATCATCGTCACCGTGGCATCGGCGGCAATGTCGCGGTTGACTCCTCCGAAGGGTTTCAACACGCTCAAACCTTTAACTTCGTGGTCATACTGGCGGGCTTTGTATTCGTTGGAGCAGATATTCAACCGGCCCATCAATTCAATGGAGTCAGCCTTGAGGTCGCGGCCGGCAAGTTCCGGTTCGGCAAACTTCGGCGCTTTCCAGTTGGCTTTGAGCTGCATTTTGGGCAGACCTGAGTGCATGAATTCAATGTCGAGCAGGGCAACGGTCTTGCCGTTGTAAAGCATGTGGAACTTGCCGTTGTCGGTAAATTCACCCATGACGGAAACTTCGACATCGCGTTCAGCTGCAAGGGCTTTGAATTCGTCGATTTTTTCCGGTGGAACGGCGAAACTCATACGTTCCTGCGCTTCGGAAACCAGAATTTCCCACGGCTGGAGACCGGCATATTTCAACGGAGCTTTGGCAAGATCCATGCAGCAGCCGTTGCACTCTTCTGCCATTTCACCGACGCTGGAGGAAAGTCCGCCGGCACCGTTATCGGTGATGAAGCGGTAAAGTCCGCGGTTGCGTGCTTCCATGATGAAGTCGCTCAACTTCTTCTGGGTGATGGGGTCACCGATCTGCACCGCCTGGACCGGGCTGTCTTTGTGCAACTCTTCGCTGGAGAAGGTGGCGCCGTGGATACCGTCTTTACCGATGCGGCCGCCGCCCATGACGATCAGGTCACCGGGTTTGATGGTCTTGCTGCTGCCGGGGATGCCGTTGATCTGTTTGGGAAGCTTACCGACAGTACCGCAGTAGACCAGCGGTTTGCCGATGTAACGGTCATCGAAGTATTCCCAGCCGTTGCCGTAGGGGATACCGCTCTGGTTGCCGCCGTCGATAACGCCTTTGTGGACACCATCGCGGAGACGGCGGGGATGGAGCAGACCTTCGGGAACGTTTTCATTGGCGGTGAAAGGCGAACCGAGGCAGTAACCCCAGACGTTGATGAGCAGTTCCGCACCCTGTCCGGTGCCGAGCGGGTCGCGGTTGACACCGACGATACCGGTCATCGCGCCGCCGTAAGGGTCGAGGGCGGAGGGAGAGTTGTGGGTTTCAACTTTGTACGCAACATCGCACTTGTCATTGAAGTTGATGACACCGGCGTTGTCTTTGAACACGGAGACCAGCCAGGGAACCTTGGCGGCGATCTCTTTGGTACTCTTTTGGATATAGCTCTTGTAGCAGGAGGAGATGTGGGATTTTTCGCCGGTTTCGCTGTCTTCGTAGTCGATTTCCGCGCTGAAGATCTTGTGTTTGCAGTGTTCGCTCCAGGTCTGGGCGAGGACTTCCAGTTCCACGTCAGTCGGATTGGCGGAAAGACCGTATTCTTCGCGGCCCTTGGCGGTACGGAAGTAGTTCTGGATAGCTTTCATTTCATCGAGTGAAAGGGCAAGGATGCCCTTCTGGCTCAGTTCGACCAGCTTTTCATCGGAAACTTCCAGATCGTAGTTGCGCACTTCAACGGCATCGCTGCTGTTGACAAACGGCAAATTGGCGGGAACGTTTTCCGCTTCGCTGCCGGGAATGACCGTTACGCTGTTGATAAGTTCGTTGGCGAGGAGTTTTCTGCCGATAGTTTCCGCCTGATCGACGGTGAGTCCGGAGCCGGAAATCAGATATTCAGTGGAGGAAAAGACATACTCATCTTCCCGGAGCTTTCTGCCGAGGATATCCGCCGCCGCAGTGCGGAACGTGCGGCTGACGTTGTCGGTCACGCCGGGACGGAAACCGACCGCGATAAGATAATCGCAGCTGTCAAGCGCGGTGAAATTTTCGGAAGCGGCATCCGCAGTGCGCCACATCTGCAACACCGGATTGCAGAGCAATGCGGCGATATTCTGTGCTTCAGCAGCGGTGCAGTCGGAGACAAGAGTATAAACATCGCGGGTCTGCACCTTGTCCAGCTTGATGCTGCTGACGCTTTGCGCCTGAGCGATGACGGCTTCGCCGCGGGCATCGCGCCACATCGGCAGAGTAGTAAGTTCAATCCGGTAGTTGTTCATAAATAGTATACCTTTATTTAGAATTGGATTTCTGTACAAACGAAACTCCGAACCTGTTCAGCAGAGCTTCATTATGTTTTACACACCCCGAATAGGCGCGGCTGTAACGGTCGGCGTTTTCGGGACTGAAACTTTTTTCGGCGTAGGTGCGGTAACGCACCACGCGCCAATGCGAACGGTTGAAACTTTCACGCATGATGTTGAGCAGGTCGTTTTCCTCCTCATTGAGAACGCTGACGATTTTCTGAGCTTCATCTTCGTTCAGCGCTCCCATCGCATCCCGGCAGGTATCGTTCAAACTCATGTTGCGCAACTCGAAAAAGTTGGCAAGTGATGCTCCGAGACTGTCCATCATCAAACTGTGTGCCAGCATCCGGCGTTCCCGGTCGCGGGTGTCCGGATTGCTCAGCAATAACAAAATCTGCCGGGAATCCCGGCAGGAGTTTTTTAACAAACGGGATATCCGCCAGTAACCTTCAAAACGGGACGCGCTGTCGCATGAAGCAAAATTGCCGTGGCATATCAACTGTTCGGCAATGTCAAACGCCGCATCCCGTCGGCCCATTAACGGCGGAAGATTCAGTTTGAGCAGCCAATCTGCCGGACGGAAAAGCATATCCCCGGAGCCGGAAATCAATTCCTGCAACCGGCGGTTACGTCCGCCGACGATGGTCTGCACTGAATCTTCCATTATGAAAATTATCCGTGTTGCCTTTTTAAAACTCAGGCAAGAAAGGTGAAGCTGAATGCCTTGGTGGCGTTGACCGCTTCCTTGATCTTGGCGACCAGCATCTCAGGCACTTCCACATTGGTGGTGATGACACTGAGAGAACGTCCGATCTTGAGATTCTGGGGCGCGCGGATGTCGATGATGTTGATGTTCTTTTCACCGAGGATACCGGCAATGCGGCCGATGACACCGGGTTCGTCGGCATATTCAACGAAGAGGTGGTGACCGGCAGGGTCGAAATAGAGCTTGTCGAAGTTATCCAGACGGGAGATCATCACGGTGTTTTCGGCGATAGTACCGCGAGCACCGGCTTTGATAATGGCATCTCCGGCACCGACAAAGAGGTCGATGGTCATGGATTCGCCGTAGTTCTTGGAGTTGTCGACCATGCGGTTGATGAGTTCAACACCGGAATCGCAGAGATACTGTTCGGCTTCTTTCGGACCCTGTTCAACCGCGAAATCCTTGGCGATAGCGGCGACCACGGGCGGAATGAGCCACTTGGCGTAGTCGGCAAGTTTGCCGTAGAAGCTGGTTTCGATGCGGGTCGGATTGTTGGTGTCACCCAGATAAGCGTGGGTCAGCGCGGTCAGAGCGTAGGCAAGTTTCTGGAAACCGGCATCAAGACCGTCGGGCAGAGCTTTGTTGACCACGCAGTTGGTGACGCCCTGTTCAAAGTAGGCGATGGTCTGTTCAGCGGCACGCTTGGCGGCGTTGAAGTTGGCTTCGTAGGTGTTGGCACCCAGGTGCGGGAGCATGATGTCAGCGACATCGGCAACGCTCTTGGGACCGGCGGCATCTTTGGGATAAACGTCGTTGCAGTAGATGATTTTCTTGGTGGCTTTGACGGCGCGCAGGTCTTCTTCATTGATGATACCGGCACGGGCGCAGTTGACCAGGATGGCACCGGGCTTCATCATTTCGAACAAGCGGCGGCTGATCATGCCGCGGGTCTCTTCGTTTTCGGGGATGTGAAGGGTGATGCAGTCAGCTTCGGAGAAGATTTTTTCGACGGAGCAGAGTTCAACACCGATCTTTTCCGCCAGAGCGGGAGAGAGCATCGGGTCATAACCGAGGACTTTGACATCGAAACCGGAGAGGCGTTTGACCACCAGATTGCCGATGTGACCGAGACCGAGGATACCGACGGTTTTGCCGGTGAGTTCGTGTCCCATGAATTTGCTCTTTTCCCAGTCGCCGGCACGGGTGGAAGCATCAGCAGGAAGGACATGACGGTAGGCGGCAAGAATCATTGCCACAACCTCTTCGGCAACAGCGTTGCTGTTGGCGCCCGGGGTATTCATCACATCGACGCCGCGTTTACGGGCATACTTGATATCGATGGTGTTGTAACCGGCACCGGCGCGAACGACCAATTTCAGATTGGGCATGGCATCGATGACTTCGGCACTGACTTTTTCACTGCGGACGATGAGCGCTTCAGCATCGGAGTGCTGTTTGATCAGCTCTTCCATGGCGGTGGCACCGTCAAGAATGGTCTCGTAACCGCGCTGGGTGAGTAAATCGGCAGCGAATTTGTCAAGTTTGGTCGGAATAAGTACCTTGGGCATTTCTCTCAATCTCCTGTGTTATAGACAATAAATACTGTCCATCTAATATACCATGCTTTCACAGTTTTTGCAAAGGTATTGTTTTATTTTTTATAAAAAATATCACAGCTGTCTCATAAAAAACAACCTGCGGCGGCGCCTCGCGGGCAATCTTGGGGGCAAATCTGCGGACTCAGCTTCAGTCGAGGACAATAGTCCACTCCTTCAGCTTCGCCTTGATTTACCCCCAACCTTGCGCCACGATCCATCCGCCGGTCGCGACAAACCATTTTGAACGCAGTGTCACTGGTGGCGCGGCGCATGGCGCACGCGCGTTTTGCTTGCACAAAACAAAATTACCTGCGCGGTCGAGTTCAGGTTTTATAGAATTGCCAAACAACTCGTCTTGGAATAGTGATGCGAGGCGGTTGCCGCCGAGCGCGCGCTCCTGGACGAAGCGAACCGCCGGTCAACAGCCGGCGGACGCGCTGAAGAAATTCAGCGCGGGCGGAGGAAGCCGAGCAGTAAGCCGCGAGGTCAGACGATACAATCGGCTGACCGCAGGCGCTGTAATCGAAGGAAAATACCAGCAAACG
>JAFTRX010000024.1 GCA_017462015.1 Lentisphaeria bacterium | reverse complement strand
TCGCTTCCTGGCAGAAGCATTACAGAACGCGAATAGGAGCAAGACAAAAGCAGCTTTTTAGAATCATCTTTCGCTGATTATCAACTTTTTTACGATTTTTTTGCAAATAAAACTTGACAAATAGTCTCTCATAGGAGTACATTTAGTACACTCCCCTCGCTTCTCACTTGCAAAACACGCCCTGCTTTACAATATTGCTCCTGAACTACGCTTTTCTGGAGCAGTTGCAACTTTGCTCATTGGCTGTCGCTAATATGCAATTCTCACTTGGTTGTCGGTTGCCTTTGCTTCGCTCCACGCCAGCACTTCGCTTATAGCTTGTGCCGTCGCGTTGCTCCGCTCCGGCTCTTCGTCGGGCTTCGCCCTCCTTGTCGATTCCGATAATTGGCCCCATTTTTTTTTGCCACCACGGAGCAATGCTTTTTTGGAGTAACTTCCTCCTACACATCCGTACACATCCGTACCTATCCGTACAAAAGGGCTTGTATTCAAATGGCACTCCGCTCTGGCGGCAGCCTGCTGCAAATGAAATATTGACTCTCTGCTGCAAAAACTTTTTTATTGTACAGGGGGAAAAAGTTGCTTGAAATAATATAGCAGGGGGGGTATATTATTAGCATAACGGCAACACTCAAAAGCAGGGAGAAAAAATGAAAAAAACAATTTGTTTATCAGCGGCGGCGGCAGCATTGATTTTGCTTGCCGGATGCACCACTGTGGAATCAACGCAGAAGTTCAACCGCATGGGTCTGGGTACGCCCAATGAGAAGGCTGTGTGCCAGACTTATGTGGAAATTCCGGGATATTACTTTTTCGGCTTGCCGATATTTGTGGGCAGTCCGCGCGGAGATGGTGAAGGAACCATGTTCCGCAACAATCTGACAACGGAAAATGTTATCTATCTGCTCACCAAAGAAGCGAAAGCACGCAAAGCGGCCCGGGTGATGAACGTTCAGGTCACTACCGATGAGCGTTTTGTCTTTTTCGGTATCACCCGGCGCTCGATCCAGGCTTCCGGAACCGGTGTCCGCACGCGCGGTTCGGCTTTGGATACTGCGGCCCGGGAATACGACAGCCAACCGTAAAAAAGCAGTTCGTTATATCAGCGGCAGACTCAGAGGACGCAAGTTTTCAGGTCTGCCGCTTTTTTATTCGTTTCGCGACCTCCTTCGCTTTGATGGTTGCTGAGGACGGGAGAAAAATCACAGATATCCCATAAATTTTCCCCAAACAGGTATTTCCTCCATGTTTACGCGGGAGAAAATTGATTTTTGAAAAAGTAATTTTTGTCCAATTTTGTTTTGCTCAAGCAAAACGCGCGTGCGCCATGCGCCGCGCCACCAGTGACACTGCGTTCAAAATGCTCTGTCGCAACCGGCGGATGGATCGCGGTGCATCCTCTTTCACCTTGATGGCTGCGGAGGAGAGGAGCAAGGTTGCCCTGAAAATAAAAAAACATCGCATCCTTGCGCCCGCAAGGGCGCGCTTCACACCTTCACATCTTCACGCGCCGGAGGCGCTCTTCACGCAATCAGCGCTCCGCTGATTGCTCATAGGGCGCCGCCGCAGGTCATATTTTCCCACGCAAATGCTTTATAGCGCAGAAACGTCGATAGACGATGCAGTATTTTCGAGATGAGCGGAATCGTTCCAACGGAGAAGCTGCCAATTTTTTCCGTCAAGAGTGCGAAAGGCAAAAATTGCGGTGTTATCCATACAGGGGGGAACCGGTACGGAAACATATTTAAGGACATACTTCAGCGCCTTGCAGACAAATCCTCCGTGCGTCACACAGAGAATGTCTTCACCGGGATGACGGGCGGCAAGTTTATCCATCACTCGGGCGGCACGGGCAAGAAATTCCGCGTTGCTTTCGCCTCCGGAAACAGTCATTCCGGGATCATCCCGGGAATATGCCGCGTATTCATCAGCAAATGCCGCTTTCACTTCATCCAGATGCAGTCCCTGCCAATGTCCGAGATGCCATTCCCGCAAGTCGGGATCAGGAATCACTGTTCTGCCGTGAGCAATTTTCTGTGCAGTGACCAACGCCCGGGAAAGGTCACTGGAGTAAATCGCGGCAAAAGGGCGGTTCTTCAATCGGGCAGCGACCAAATCAGCTTGCAACAGACCGTTTTCATTCAACGGCACATCGGTCTGCCCCTGGATCATGCGGGTCGCATTTGCCGAAGTTTCCCCATGGCGCACCATGTATATCACAGTATATTTGCACATAAGATAGATTCTCTGAAAAAAAATCCGGAGCGGCAACTCCACTCCGGATAAAGAATACAGCAAATCAGATGCCGTGATCAATCCAACTGGAACTTGGTGTAGTTGGAACCATCGACCAATTCATAGCGGATCTTGAAGCTCTCAAGGAGATCGTCCTCATTGGCAGGAGCATCGTAGTCAGCTTTGTTTTTGTAAGAGACCATACCGACAATTTTGCCCTTCTTGAAGAGAGCTTTGACAACCTTGCCCTCTGCACGTCCCTGGTTGAGCAGGAAGACGACCGGAGCATCTTTGGCATTGAACAAACTGGCAGAACGTTCCGGCAAACCGATGTCAGTGACGACTGCGCCGATACCGGGATGTTTGGCAAACAGGGCTTTGAACTCTTTGACCGTCATGATATCTTCCACGGCAGAACCTTCTTCGTCAAAGTTTTTGGGAACTTCGATGGAGTCAACGATGACATCACCGCTGCCGTAAGCATCTTTGAACGCCTTGACCTGAGCGTCGACCTGTTCTTTGCGGGTTGGCTCAGCATCCCACTTGGGAGAGGTGATAAAGAGAACTTTTTTACCGGGTGCCGCAGCTTTCAGGCATTTACCGGCAGCCGCACTGCGGGAATAAAGAAACAGCATTTCGTTTTCGCGGGCTTCGCGCTCTTCACCGCCGCCGAGACGGGCGTACAGCACAAAACCGAAACCGACAAGCATGACCAGACCGAATACATACGCGACCTGCTGCATGATCGGATTGACACGCTGCTGTTTCTGACAGAAAAGCAGACCGCCCAAACCAACAACCAACATTGCGATACCACCATAGTAATACATAAATAACCTCCCTCATTGTTTTGGATTCCGGGACAGGATTGACACACCCCATCCGCATTACATTGTATATATAATAACGCAAAAAACGGGAAATGTCAAATGCATATTAAGACAAAATCACAAAAAAACAGAGTAATTTTTCAATAACAGCTTATTTTTTGATATTGTTCCGGCAAGAATTTTATTTTCACTCTTGCATTAATGCGCGGGGAAATGTATATTTTACCGGAGTAATTTAAAATAAAGGGAGGACATACAATGAAACGATTGATTGCTGCGGTCGCCGATGGCTTTGAAGAAACTGAACTTATTGCCGCAGTCGACTGCATGCGCCGGTTGGAGGTCGATGTCACCATTGCCGGATTGAAAAGTCTGGAACTTTGCGGCGCGCACGGAATAAAACTTACAGCAGATGCCCTGCTGGATAAGCTGTCCCCGGAAGATTTTGACGCGATCTTTCTGCCCGGCGGACTGCCCGGAGCAACCACTCTTTACGATTCAGTGGAGATCGGTTGCTGGCTGGCGGAAATGGCTCGCGCAGGGAAGGTCATCTGCGCCATCTGTGCCGCTCCGATCGTCCTTGCCAAAGCCGGACTTCTGGACAACAAACGTTTCACCATGTATCCCGGCTTTGACCACTATCTCAACGGTGCGCAGTACACCTCTGCCCCCGCGGAACGTGACGGAAATATTGTGACCGGCAAAGGTCCGGGCGCAGTGTTTGCCTTTTCGGGCAAGGTTGCCGAAGCGCTTGGTTTGCAAGCGCAATGTGAAGAACTTTTCAAAGGAATGTTTGTGGAGCTGTAAATGTCTGGAATTTTTGAAATAATAAAAAAAGATGCCACCTCTTCTGCCCGGCGCGGTGTACTGCACACCCGGCGCGGCGATATCCAAACGCCGATCTTCATGCCGGTGGGAACCAGAGGGAGTGTCAAGGCAGTTTCACCTGCTGAACTGGATGAACTTGAAGCCCAGATCATCCTCGGCAACACCTATCATCTCTTTCTCCGCCCCGGACTTGAAGTCATCAAAGCCGCCGGAGGATTGCACAAGTTTGCCAGTTTTTCCAAGCCGATACTTACCGATTCCGGCGGTTTTCAGGTGTTCAGTCTGGCATCACTGCGTAAAATCATGCCCGACGGCGTAAAGTTCGCCTCTCATATCGACGGAAGCAGATTCTTTCTCGGCCCGGTGGAGTCGATGCATATCCAGCGCACACTGGATTCCGATATCGTCATGGCTTTCGACGAATGTACCCCCTACCCTGCAACCTTTGAACAGGCTCTGAAGTCATTGCAGATCACCTCCCGCTGGGAACGGATGTCCCGGGAACAGCCGTTGAATGACGGTCAGCTCCGTTTCGGTATCGTACAGGGTTCAACCTTTCCCGAACTGCGGAAACGTTCCGCCAGAGAGATCGTGGATATCGGTTTTGACGGTTACGCCATCGGCGGTGTTTCAGTTGGTGAAAGCGAACCGGAGATGATGGAAGCGGTCGATGCCGCCGCCCCGGAATTGCCGGAGAACGCCCCCCGCTACCTGATGGGTGTCGGCACACCGCGCCAGATCGTGGAAAGTGTCGCACGCGGCGTGGATATGTTCGACTGTGTTCTGCCGACCCGCCTGGGACGGCACGGAGGAGCATACATCGGTTACGGTGAAACCATCAATGTGAAAGCCGGACGTTATTCAAAAGATTTCACCCCCATCGAAGAAAGATGCGAGTGTTATGCCTGCCGGAACTTCACCAAGGCATACATCCGTCATCTGCTCAACGTCGGAGAAATCCTCGGTATGCGGCTGTTGACACTGCACAATCTGCACTACTATCTCAACCTTGCCAAACAAATCCGTTGCGCCATCGAAAACGGTACGTTTGATGAATTTCGCCAGAAGTTCCAATAACAGGAACAAGGCAGATAATTTAAAGAGGCTGTTGCAAAAGATTTTGCAACAGCCTCTATCTGTGCTAATGCGTTCAAAACTTCTATGAACGCGACCGGGCGTTCAATACTTCTATGAACGCGACCGGTGGTAATATCGCGACGTTAATGTGAGTTTTTTCAAGGCGAAGCTGAGGGAGTGTACGACTGTACTCGACCGAAGCTGAGTCCGCAGAAAAGGCTCGCAGGAACAAGCGAGATTGCCGCCGCAGGTTGTTTTTACAGATAACTTTAT
>JAFTRX010000023.1 GCA_017462015.1 Lentisphaeria bacterium | reverse complement strand
TCGGCGATCAATTCCCGTGAGGCAAGACTGTAATGCATACCGTCATGCCCCATGGCAAGACCATCGCATACGGCAACTGTATTAAACTCCATTGGGGTTCCGCCTGCAGCAAGAACGCCATCTTTGACCGCACGGGCGATCCGCTGCAAGTGCATGTGTCCCGGGACAACTTCGTTGAAACTGTTGACCACGCCCACCAGAGGTCGTGTCATTTGTTCACTGGTATATCCCAGCGCACCCAATAAAGCACGCTGGGGAGCGGCAGTTACGCCACTGGTTATTTTTTTACTGTTCATCATTTGTTCCAATTCATTTTTGCCCGCAATTCTGCGCCTACGGTTTCCATTTGATGAGCTTTGGCAGCTTCCCGCTGTTTGGTAAAAAGCGGTCTGCCATCGGCATTTTCTTTCAGCCATTTGCGGGCGAAAGTGCCATCCTGAATTTCAGAAAGCACCTTTTTCATTTCCTCCTTGGTGGCATCGGTGATCAAACGGTGTCCGGTATTGTAATCACCGTATTCAGCGGTATCACTGATGCTGTAACGCATAAAGGAAAATCCTCCCTTGACCACCAGATCGATGATGAGCTTCATTTCGTGGATACACTCAAAGTAGGCACTTTCCGGTTTATATCCGGCTTCGACCAGAGTTTCAAAACCAGCCTGCATCAAAGCGGTAACACCGCCGCACAGAACCGCCTGTTCGCCAAAGAGGTCAGTTTCAGTTTCTTCCTTGAAGGTGGTTTCCAGGATTCCGGCACGCCCGGCTCCGAGAGCTGCGGCATAAGCCAGAGCGAGTTCCATAGCGTTTCCAGTTGCATCCTGTTGAACTGCAACCAGACAGGGGACACCTTTGCCCTCAACGAACTGACTGCGGACAGTATGTCCCGGCCCTTTTGGAGCGATCATCACCACATTTACAAAATCCGGGGGAACGATCTCTTTGAAGTGAACATTGAATCCGTGGGCAAAGCTCAAGGTCATGCCGGGCCGCAGATTATCGCGGACGCCGTCCTCATAGATGGAACGCATTTTTTCATCGTTGACCAGCATCATCACCCAGTCGGCTTTTTTTACTGCATCGGGGGTATTCAAAACCTCGAATCCATCGGCTTTGGCAACGGCGGCACTTTTGGAATTTTCATAAAGCCCAACAACCACATTTATTCCGCTGTCACGCAGATTTTGAGCGTGGGCGTGTCCCTGACTGCCGTAACCGATTACGGCGACAGTGAGATTGTTGAGAAGTTCTTTGTTGCAGTCGTTGTCATAGTACATCTTGCTCATTTTCTTTTTCCTTTCCTTGAGGTTTGTTATATTAGAGCGTTGAGTTGTTTAAGAGAACAACATTTTTGACATCAAAAAGTTTGCTTAATTGCCGCATCATCTGACTTTGTACGGCGGCATCACCACGGGTAGCAATCTGTATGACAGACAAAGTCGGATCACGGCTTTCCTGAACAGTGAGCCGCTCAATGTTATGCTTGCATTTTGCATAAAGCCCAGTGATCCGGTTTAGTACGCCGCAATGATTGACAACGGTAAGTTCAACAGTAAAAAGTTCCATTTTTCAATTCCTTCTGGTTACCAAATCCTGCACACTGCCCCCCGGAGGGATCATGGGCAGGACAAATTCATCCATATCAAGTTGACAATCCAGTACGGTCGGTGTATCCGGTGCAAGAGTGGCCAACGCATTTTCCAGTTCAGCTAAAGTGGTGATTTTTTTCCCTTCTGCCCCAAACGCCTTTGCCAATGCGGGAAAGTCCGTTTTGCGGTTCAAGGTGGTTGAGGAATAATGTTTTTCATAAAACATAGTCTGCCACTGACGCACCATGCCGAGGACACCGTTATTAAAAATCACAATCAAGAGCGGCAGATTCTGTGAAACTGCAGTTGCAAGTTCCTGCAAACACATTCCGAAACTGCCATCTCCGGTAAAAAGAACTGTCCTTTTGCGGTCATTGGCAATACAACCGCCGATTGCCGCTCCAAGACCGAAGCCCATAGTTCCAAGTCCTCCTGACGTAAGCAGAGTCCGGGGGGATTGAAACGGGAAATACTGCATTGTCCACATCTGATGCTGACCGACATCGGTGGCGACAACGGTATCAGTTTCACAGTATTTTGCAACAGTTTTCAGCAAAGTCCGGGGGGTAAGATCATTTTCGGGAGGGAGCAAATCAAGTTTTTTGGCTTCGGAAACTCTTTGCTGCCATTGGGGGCGGGATTGCGGCGGCAGAAGCCGAAGCAGTTTCTGCATAACCGTTTTTACATCTCCGCACAACTCGATGTCGGCAGCAGTGTTTTTATTGATTTCAGATAAATCAATATCCACATGGATCAACTTTTTCCCCTGCTTGTACTTGGCAGTATTGCCTGTGGCACGATCGGAAAAACGAACTCCGAG
>JAFTRX010000022.1 GCA_017462015.1 Lentisphaeria bacterium | reverse complement strand
GGCAAAAAAGCGGGAGGGAATATGGCTGTATTTTTCAATATTCAGAGCGTCGATTTTTTCGGCAACGGCATTGATCGCATCGTCAAAATCTGCACCGTAAGAGAGCATCGGCATACCATGGTCATCCAATTTTGCCAGAGTATCGACCATTTTTTCTTTAAGAGACTCCACTCCACGAGAGGTGTTGCCGACAGTTTGGGCAATCGGGGCTCCAAAATATTTCTCCAGCTTGGGAATATCAAATTTCAATCCTTTTTTCCGGGCATCATCACTCATATTGAACGCCAGAAGCATGGGAATATGAAGTTCTGCAAGCTGAGTGGTAAGATAAAGACTGCGCTGAAGAATGGTGGAGTCAACCACATTTACGATGAGGTCAATACCTTTTTTCGTCAATTCCTCAAAAACGACAGCTTCTTCCGGAGAAGAACTGGAAAGCGAATAGACTCCGGGCAGGTCGATCAACTCGATTTCCATATCATTCAAGGTGAATGAACCGGATTTGCTTTCCACGGTTACGCCGGGATAGTTGCCGACATGCTGCCTTGCTCCGGTCAGGGCATTAAAAATACAGGTTTTGCCGCAGTTGGGATTACCGGCAAGAACGATACGGAATCTCTTACTCATTGACTGACGTCTCCGTTTTTTTGATCATAATGCAGGCGGCATCATCTTTGTGCAGAGCCATGCTGGTTTCCATGACTTTTACCCGGATCAGACCACCGAATGGAGCGTGTGCTTCAATGAGCAGTTCCGTTCCGGGAACGATACCCACATCGGCAAACTTTTTCCGTCCGCGCGACTGAGGCGAAATTCCGACGATGGTTGCCTTCGTACCGACCGGCAGTTCAGCCAAAGAACCTCTTGCATCTGCGCAACCGCAACATTGTTGTTTCATAACATTCTCCTTGTTATTTACAGCATTATACATAATTAGTCTTGCCTAACTCTAAAATCAAAAAAGAACAGAACCGAAGGAGGATACCTGAAAGAGATTTACGCCTCCACTGTTCTGCTTCGGGTAATAATATACCACTGAATTACAAAAAATCAAGTTAGTTTTAGATAATTTCCTGACTTTTTTCACAGATATCCCATAAAATCAGAAAAAAGTTTGTTTTTCATTTTTTCAGCGGAAGAAAATAGGATTTTGAAAAAGTGATTTTGTCAGATTTTGTTTTGCGCAAGCAAAACGCGCGTGCGCTATGCGCCGCGCCACCAGTGAGACTGCGTTCAAAACGGTTTATCGCGACCGGCGGCTGATCGAACAGCAATGCAGGAGATGAATTAAAGCAGATCACCTGCAAAATATCAAGATAACTTTTTAGTAATCCTTCTTTGGAGCTTGCAATTTTTCAATTTAGGTGATATATTATCAGGAATACAAATTTTAAAAGTTGCAGTTTTGTCAACGATAAAATAAATAAAAAAAGGAGATGTCAATGAACACAGAAATGCTTCTTAACGGTGTGCAGTTGATGGTGTTCGGAATGGGCATGGTGTATGTCTTTCTGATCGTCATGATCTTCTGCATGAAACTTCTCAACGTCATCCTCGCGCCGATCGTCAAGCGCCAGCAGGAAACTGAAGCCGCCGCCAAGGCCGCCGAAGCTGCCAAGAAACCTGCAGCTGCCGCATCTTCTGATGATCTGGCTCTGGTCGCCGCCGCAGTCGCCTCCGTTGCCGCTGCCCGCCGCTGAATAAAAGAATAACAAACAACTGTCAATATAAAATAAAAGGTATCCAAATGAAAAAAATTAAATTCATGGATTGCTCGTTCCGTGACGGTTTCCAGTCCTGTCTCGGCGCCCGTGTCAAAACTGAAGACTTCCTGCCCGCTCTTGAAGCTGCGGTCAAAGCCGGTATCAACCACCTCGAAATCGGCGGCGGTGCCCGTTTCCAGAGCCTCTTCTTCTACACCCAGGAAAACGCCTTTGAAGAAATGGACAAGTGGCGCGCCTGTGTCGATTCCGTCACCCCCGGCGTGAATTTGCAGACCCTCTCCCGCGGTGTCAACGTGGTCGGTCTTTCCAGCCAGTCCAGCGACATCATCGACCTCCATGCCAAACTGTTCAAAAAGCATGGTATCACCACCATCCGTAACTTCGACGCTCTCAACGACGTCCGCAACCTCGACGTCTCCGGCCGCGCCATTGCCAAACACGGTCTGAAACACCAGGTCACCGTCACTCTGATGGGTCTGGCTCCCGGATTGGAAGAATCCTACGCCCACACCCCGAAGTTCTACGTCGACACCCTGAACAACATCATCGCTTCCGGCATCCCCTTTGACAGCCTCGCTTTCAAAGATGCTTCCGGTACCAGCACCCCTGCCACCGTTTATGAAACCATCAAGCAGGCCCGTGCCATTCTGGACAGCACCTACGGCGCCGGCGCCAAGGAGATCCAGTTCCACACCCACGACACCGCCGGTATGGCTGTTGCCTGCAACATGGCTGCCATCGAAGCCGGTGCTGACGTGATCGATCTCGCCATGAGCCCGCTCTCCGGCGGCACCTGCGAAGCTGACATCCTCGTCATGTATCAGCGTCTGCGCGGCACCGATTACACCCTCGACATCGATCCGGAAAAAATCCTCGAAGCCGAAAAGGTTTTCGAAAAGTGCATGGACAAATACTTCATGCCCCCCGAATCCATGCAGGTCTCCCCGAAGATCATCTTCTCCCCCATGCCCGGCGGCGCTCTGACTGCCAACACCCAGATGATGCGCGACAACAAGTGCCTCGACAAATACGACAAGTGCATCGAAGAAATGCGTGAAGTCGTTGCCAAAGGCGGTTTCGGAACCTCCGTTACCCCGGTCAGCCAGTTCTACTTCCAGCAGGCGTTCCGTAACGTCATGCAGGGCAAGAACGCCGACGGTTCCTGGAAGATGGATCCCAACGGCTACGGCAAAATGGTCTTGGGCTACTTCGGTAAGACCCCGGTCGAACCCGATCCGCAGCTGGTCAAATGGGCGAGCGAACAGCTCAACCTCGAACCCACCACCAAATCTGTTATCGAAATCAACGATGCCAACCCCAAACTCGGTATCGCTTACAACACCCAGCTTCTGAAAGATAACGGTCTGGAAGTCACCGAAGAAAATATCTTCATCGCCGCCGCTTGCGGAGAAAAGGGAATCAACTTCCTCAAGGGCGACAAGCCCATGGGTATCCGTTACAAAGAAGAAGCCAAGCCCGCCGCCAAGGGTGGCGCTTACACCGCTGACATCGACGGTGCCAAAGTCGCCGTTGAGGTCAACGCCGCCAACGGTACTTATACCGCCAAAGTCAACGGCAAGAGCTACACTGTCAAACTTGCCGACGGCATCGATGCCGCTGCCGCCTCCGCTGCTCCGGCTGCTTCTGCCGGTGGTGCTGCTTCTCCGCTGACCACCCCGCTTCCGGGAACGGTCATGAAGATCGAAGTCAAAGCCGGACAGGCGGTCAAAAACGGCGATACCATCATGATCCTCGAAGCGATGAAGATGGAAACTCCGGTCACCGCTGACCGTGACGGTGTTGTCGCTTCTATCGAAGTCGCCGTCGGTGATGTCGTCGGCGAAGGCGATACCCTCGTCATGATCGGCTGAATCTGAGGAGTGTGACTTAAAATGAGTAACTTCAAAAAATTCAGTCTGGTTCTGCTTCTGGCGGTTGCGGCGGTTTTTACCGCCGACGCCAAAGTTGAACGTGTCAAAGAGATCAAACTGCCCAAGAAATACACCACCATCAAGGAAAACAGCGACAGCGTTTTCACCTGGGTGAAGGATAGGAACGGCAACCGTTATCTCATCTACACCGGTAAACTTCAGGACGGCAAAGAGACCAAATATGTCAATATGACCGTCTACAATGTCACCATCCCCTTTGACGGCGTTTGCAAACCCGGCCGTCAGATGATGATGTACCATCCTGAAGGTTACAGCAAAGGTCTTCTTCATGCCAGTACCACGCTGAAGTGTATTGCGCTTGCCGAAGAGTTGACTGATGCCGCTGTGATCGTTCCGGGAACCGTTCTCGGAACCTTCCAGACCCTCGAAGCCAGTCAGAGTGCAGTTGCCGGTGGTGGTGTTGTCGGTAAAATGCCCGGTTGGGGAGAAACCTTCAAGAAATTGTGGGAAAGTACCGGTATCTATGACCTTTACCGCCAGACTACCAGCAACTTCTCCAAAACCTGGACTCTGGGACTCGGTCGTGTGCTGATGATCTGCGTTGCGCTGGTTCTGCTCTATCTCGCGATTGCCAAAGAGTTCGAACCGCTGCTTCTGCTGCCCATCGGTTTCGGTGCGCTGCTTGCCAACATTCCGCTTGCCGGTATCTCCGGACCGGACGGTCTGCAGGGCATGGTCTTTGAAGTCGGTATCAACAGCGGTGTCTTCCCGCTTCTCATCTTCATGGGTGTCGGTGCGATGACGGACTTCGGTCCCCTTATCGCCAACCCGAAGACTGCGCTCCTCGGCGGTGCTGCCCAGTTCGGTATCTTCTCCGCTCTGCTCGGCGCGCTCTGCCTTGCTGGTGTCGGTATCGACTTTGACCTCAAAGATGCCGCTTCCATCGGTATCATCGGCGGTGCCGACGGCCCGACCGCCATCTTCCTTGCCAGCCGTCTCTCCCCGAAACTTCTCGGTGCAATCGCGGTTGCCGCGTACAGCTACATGGCTCTGGTTCCCATTATCCAGCCGCCCATCATGAAGCTGTTGACCACCGAAGCTGAACGCAAGATCAAAATGAGTACCCTGCGTCCGGTGAGCAAACTGGAGAAGATCTGCTTCCCCGTTCTGATTACCTTGCTCTGCGCGTTCCTGCTCCCCGATGCCGCTCCGCTGATGGGTATGCTGATGTTCGGTAATTTGCTCAAAGAAAGTGGTGTGACCACCCGTTTGAGCGATACCGCGCAGAACGCGTTGATCAACATCGTTACCATCTTCCTCGGTATCGCGGTTGGCAGCAAGCTCTCTGCTGATCAGTTCCTGAGTCTGCAGACGGTTGGTATCCTGCTGCTCGGCTGTGTGGCGTTCTGTATCGGTACTGCTGCCGGTATCCTCTTCGCGAAGTTGATGAACTGCTTCAGCAAGACCAAGATCAACCCGCTTATCGGTTCTGCCGGTGTTTCCGCCGTGCCGATGGCGGCGCGTGTTGCCAACAAAGTCGGTTTGGAAGCTGACCCGCGCAACTTCCTGCTGATGCACGCGATGGGACCCAACGTTGCCGGTGTTATCGGCTCTGCGGTCGCCGCCGGTGTTCTGCTCAATATGCTCCAGAATCTCTGAAGCACTTACAGCAAAGAACGAGATCGTTGCAAAACCAAAGGTTTTGCAACGGTCTTTTTTTTCGGCGCACCAACCCACTTTGCGGCAAACTCCAGTTGACTTGTCCTACAAGTCCTACTTGTCCTGCACGTCCTACTCTAACCTTTCGCCCCTCGTGGCACTTTGCAGTGCGCCAGCTTCTTTTCCCGGGAAAAAAGTTTTCCCCTTCCCCCGATGCCAACAATCCTGTTACAAACAAAAAAAAGCCGGTCATGCCTTTGCGGTGTGATTTGGGGATGGGGATTTATGATTCCCGCAAAGGCAATGACCGGCAGGGGATGGGGCGAATCAGCAGAGTTTGCGTTTCACGGCGAGCAATTCGGCGTTGGCATCGGTCAGAAGTTCGCAAACGAGGTCGGAGATGGGGGTGATTTTATCCATCAACCCGACAGCTTGACCTGCCATAAGTGAACCGCCGTCAACATCACCGTCGATAGCGGCACGGCGAAGGGCGCCGACCCAGAATTTTTCTACTTCATCCTGCGCCTGCTGGCGATGGATAGTTCCGGCTTCAAGTTCACGAAGCAGTTTGAGCTGGAGAGCGCCGAACTGCTGCATACCTTTATTTTTCAGAGCGCGCACCGCCACGACCGGGAGTTTGGAATCATACTGCGGCGTGGCGATAGCATCACGGGCATTGGCTTTGAGAAAGACCTCTTTGAATTTGGGATGGACGGCACACTCTTCGGTCATAACGAAGCGGGTTCCCAACTGGACACCGGCAGCGCCCATCATAAGCAAATGCGCCATCATTTTTCCGGTAGCAACACCACCGGCAACAAAGATGGGGAGCGTGTCGGCATATTTAAACAACAACTGTTGAATAAGTATCATACTGGAGACGTGACCGATATGGCCGCCGGCCTCACTGCCCTCAAGGATAATGGCATCGGCGCCGAAGCGGATCATCCGGTCAGCGATGGAGATCGTGGAAGCAAAGCACATCACTTTGGCACCGGTGGCTTTAGCGGCAGCGATCTCACTTTCGCGGGGGAAACTTCCGGCAAAGATGATGTAGGGCACATGAGCATCTTTGAGCATGGCGAGGTGATTTTTATAAGACGGCGCGATGGTGATAAGGTTGACACCGAAGTTGTTTTTGGTCAGAGAACGGGTCTCTTCGATCTGCTGAGCAAGGATATCAGTGGGGGCGTTGCCACCGGCGATACAACCGAAACAACCGTTATTGCATACAGCTGAAACAAGCTTCGGTTCAGATACCCAGGTCATCGCACCGCACAGGATGGGATAACGGACACCGAGAAAATCGGCACCGCGCTGAAGCATCGGAGAAAGCAGATCCGGAGAGGCGTTCCAATCAAGAGAATTCATAGCTAAATTTTCCATTCTATATTAAAATATAATAATATCTATTACCCAAAATATCTAACACTGTTAGATGTTCGTTGATATAAAATAACACTTGAACCGATGTTTGTCAAGCAATTTTATAAAAAAGTATCCGGAATGTTCTGATGACGGGGGGAAAATAAAACAGCCCGCCTGTAAAAAAGCGGGCAGGAGGAGGTGGAAAATGGAGGTCAACCTTCATTAAAAAATGGATAAAATAACTGACAATGGTTGGCGGAGAGAGTTTTCTGCAGCAGCTTGACGTCAAGTTCGTGCGTGGAACAACCTGACTTTACGCAGAGCGCGGCGGCGGTTCCGGCGGCTTCACCGGTCATTGCGGCGGCGGGTATCACCCGGAAAATTTCCCACGCGGCACTGCCGGTACTGCCGATACAACGTCCGGCGGCGAAGAGACCTTTTACATCGCGCGGCACAAGAGCGCCGAAGGAGGTTTCCCAAACCGTAGTGAGCGAACCGCGCCAATCACCGGCAACGCCGATGGAATCGGGAAAGTGAGTTTCACAATCACTGTCTTCGATATTGTGAAATGAATCAATCGCGGCAATCTTGCGCAGTTGCGGCATCGCGGGAAGTTGAAGCGGAAAGTTGCGCTTTCGTTCCTCCGGCGGAAGTTGGTCATAATATTCGCGGATAAGCGCCCACGAGTTGCGGACAAAGCCGGTTACATCTTTGCCGGACGCGCACGCCGGGAAGGAAAAGTTTTCATTGAATGTGCCGAAAGTGCGGATGTCAACGTCGCCGGAAACTTTCATACTGGTACGGTGAGAAGAAACTTCCACCACCCAGGGGGTAACAAAGTTCTCCGCAGTATGGATGCGGCATCCGGCATGACGGGCGAGAAATGCGCCGCCGGAACCATCGACAAAACATTTCGCGGCAATTTTTATTGTCCCGGAAGAGTTCGCCGCGTAGAGCGCTGTCAGGCGGTCGCCATCCTTTTCACAGCCGGTCATCATCGTATCCAGCCAGAGGTCGACCCCGGCTTCGGCAAGCATCTGATCCAGCACCAGAGAGAATCCCGCCGGAGAAAAACAGCTCTCATAACGGATTTTAGACTTATGAGTGCGGCCGTTGTCGCCATTGACCGGGCCGCCCCATGCTTCCGGAAGCTCAAATGGACTGTAAGCGGTACAACGTTTCAACATCTCTTCGGGGATGCCGCCCATGACTTTATTGCCTTTGCCGTCACAGATGGGCAGATAAATATAAATCAAACCGGAGGTCGCCAGTCCGCCGAGGATGCACTGTTTTTCAATCAAAACGGTTTTCATTCCGCTGCGGGCAGCGGCGATGGCTGCCGCACATCCGGCAACACCGCCGCCGCAGACGGCGACATCATACATTTTGGTCATTGTGCTCATTTTGCTCCTTGAGAAAGTTGGTACAAATTCTGCAAAAGCTGTACGCTCTGCATTTTGCGGCTGCCGAAGATGGCAAGCCCACCGGAAAGTCCGAAGTCAGCACTGGTCAATACCAGCGTACCTTTGCCAACTTTGGTGGTCATCAGAAAGGTTGCCAGTGTTTCGTCACGCAGTTTCATCTGGGCAAGTTCGTTCCACACACCGGCAACCAGCGGAGTGTAGGCGCTTGAGGGCGCCATGCCGCGCTTGAGCAGTGAGCTGAGGTTGCAGGGGGTGTTTGTCCAACTGCCGGTTTTGATGTTGAAGGTTTTGCGGGAACGATGGGTCTTCCAGCCTGACCATTTGACCTTGAGCCGGGGATCGTTGAAGTACTTTTCCAACGGCAATCCGCCCCAGGCGGTGAAGATGACCAGTGCGCCGTTGTTCAACGCCGGAAGAATGGTTTTCCGGAAAAATTCAGCATTGTATTTTGTCGCGCTGGAGTGGCGGAAAATGTAAACTTTTTTGCCGGAAGCTGCTTGCTGTATCGCGTTCAAATCGTTGCTGACAACGGCACTGAAACCCGCTTTTTCCATAAGCATCCGCATCTCTTCAAGGGATTTCGGATTACCTTTCGGCACGGCAAACAAAGTGGAAACACTCTCCTGTTTGTCGGTGAACTGGAGCAGACCGAAAGCATTCTGGTCATGGTAAGTCGCATCCGGAAAGCCGGAGTTGGGGAACTTGCGTCCGCCGTTGGTGCGCTTGATGGCAAACGACCAGACATCGCCGGGTTTGGGCGTTGAAGTTTCCAGCGAAGCAAACGGAATGGCGATCTGTACACGCCAGTTATCGGCATTTTTCACCGCTTTGACCTGCCAGTCGGGATTCCATGCGATATCGAAAGTGTGTCCGCCGAGCGCGATAGCATCGCGCTTCGCCCCGTTGGCGTTGGTGGTCAAATGGCGGTAGATGCCGCGGGTGTCGTTGGGAACGGCAAGGAAGATCTCAATGCAGTCATCGGTATAAACTTTGCTGTCATGCGCCGTGTGGCGCGCGGCAAGGTTTTTCATATCATCATCGTGACAAACAATGTCAAAATAGAGCGCGCTTGTATCGTGATTGACAACTGCAGTCCACGGTTTGACCGGCGCTGTGCCGTTACGGGTGACAAATTTACCGATGGCGTTGGCTCCGGAGAAACTCCACGGAGATTTGGCACGGGTGACCAGTACTTTGATATTGGACTTGGAGGCGGTGTAACTCTGATATGTGCTTTTCCACTCGTTGTAGATCCGGCGTTCTTCGGTGAAGTTGGCGGTGATCTGCGCGCGGCGGGCGGGATCTTTTTCCTGCTTCACTGCGGCGTCAGCTTTGCGGAAGAGGGAATCGATTTCCGCAATAAGTTTGCCATTGAGCAAACTTTCCGAACAGGCAAAGGGAGAGTTGGAGAAGTAGGAGTAGTGATTTTTCATTTTGTCCCAGCTTTTGCCCATCAGCATCGCATATTTTGCCATATACGGTGCAGCTGTACCATACGCCGCTTCGGAATACTCTTTTATCACGGCATCGGGATCAACGTTGTGATCCCACAACGCGGCGGCGTAAAGATAGAAGCCAAGTTTGTTGTAATTGGCTCCGGGAATGGCGTTGCGCGGGAGCTTGGGTGAGCGATAGTTCACCGGTCCACATTCGGTGATTATTCCGGCAATACCGGCTGAGTGGAACTTCTTCATCTGATCGCTTATCATGTAGTAAAACGGCGACTGCGCTTTCGGCTTGAAGACATCAAACTCATAGCTGTACACCAGAATGGGAAGACCTTTTTTCTGCCAGGAAGCAACATTTTTCAGAGCCTTGTCATTCATTGCACACTTGCCGTAACGGTGAGTGTAGCAACGGTCGTACATGCAGTATTCGACAAACGCCGAGGAGCTCATGTCGCATGCGGGGACACTTTTGTATGCCTGATACGCGATGGTGGCAAAGCGCACTTGCGGAAAGACTTTCCGGACTCCCGCCGCCATGCGGTTGTAAAACTCAAACCAGAGTTCATGAACCGGTTTTTTACCGCATTTTTCACAGCGGCAATAGTTCATATTGTCGGCGGCGGAGAGATTGACGATCTCTACTGCAGGATAATCTTTACAATACTGTATCAACCGGTCGATCATGATCTTTTCGACATCGGGGTTGCTCCAGCAAAGTTGATCCATCATGCGTTTGCCGCCGACAAGTGCAAAGAATTCCGGGTGTTCAGCGAAAACTTTCCGGTCGCGGATCGCCACGTTGTGAGTGGAAAACATCATGTGTAAACCTTTGGCGATACGGCCATCGTTCCACGCCCTGCGCCACTTGTGTTTGCCGACCGGGTCACTGCGCATGATGTTGAGCTTATTGCGTGACATCCAGGTCTCCATATCTTCGTCATAATGCTTGCCGCAGAGGTGAAAACCACGGTATTTGAACTTTGCCGTATCGTAAATATTCAGCTCCGGCAGAGTGAAACTGCTCTTTCTCGGAACCAGTTCACCGGTTTTACCGGCGAAAAACCAACGCACACCCATAGTGTTTTTCAAAAACGTGTAGACGGCATAAAGTGCGCCGCGAGGCACGTTGCCACTGAGGTAAAGATTGCCCTTGATGGCGGCAATGCGCAGAGAATCGTTGCCCTTGTCCCCTTCGGGAAAATTTTTAACAACAGCAGGAAGAGCGGCAAAGGTCGCAGGTGTACCGATGACGATCGCGTTGGCAGCAGGGAGTTTGGCACTTCGGGTTATGGTGAATTTTGCGCCGGAAATCTGCTGCAAGTATGTTTGCAGTTCGGTCGCCGCGCGCATTTCAGTGGCAGTCGCTGACGGAGAAATAACGATCTTCCATGCAGTTTGCTGATTATGGAAGAGCGGGGCGGCAGATACGGTCAATGCTGCCGCAACGGCAATGACGAGAAATAATAATATTTTTTTCATACAGTTCCCCTTTGTGAAAAACAGGGGCTGTTGCAAAACATAAGATTTAGCGACAGCCTCGTTGTTATACCCAAAATACTTATTCAATCATGATTCTCTGCATTCCTCAATAAATATCTTTGAGGAGTGCGATACCTCGGGTATGAAGTGTGTCTAT